>NZ_JBSFNM010000018.1:0-150471 GCF_053587085.1 Kitasatospora sp. NPDC003701 | reverse complement strand
CGCCCTGCCCGCCACCGGCACCCAGTCGATGCCCGTCCAGGAACCCGGCGAGCGCCCCCACCGCCACCTGCCCTACCAGCCCTGGGCCGACATCGCCGTCGACCGCGTCACCGGGCTGATCACCTGCACCCTGGCCAACAACGGCACGGTCGCCTTCCCCTACACCGTCTACCCCAACATCGTGTACGCCTTCGCCGGCACCCCGTTCACCGTGGCCCCCGGCGCCACCCGCAGCTACACCTGGGACGCCGCCGCCACCGACGGCCGCTACGACTTCACCGTCCACGGACCCGACGGCTTCGTCCGCCGCTTCGCCGGCACCGTCGTCCGCGCCGACCAGGACGACATCGCCGTGCCCGTGGTGACCGCCACCCCGGGCGCCACGGCGCTCTCCGTCCGTCTGGCCAACGCCGGCCGGACGGCGATCACCTTCACCCTGACGCCCAACGACTACGCGGGCACCGTCCAGACCGTCCGGGTCGCCCCCGGGGCCGCCACCACCGTCGGCTACCCGCTCGACCGGTCCCGCTACGACGTCGTGGTCACCGCCCCCACCGGCACCCGCTTCACCCAGCGCTACGCGGGCACCCTGCACTGAGCCCGGCCCTCCGGCGGAGTGGGACGTCGGCCCGTCCGACTTCCCACTCCGCCGCCGGGTGGGCGGCCGCCGGCCGGCCCGACCGGGGTGCGGCGAGGCGTCCTCCGGGTGGCCCCCGGCCCGGCGGAGCCGCGGATCAGGCCGGCGTACCGAGCCGCTCGGACGCGGGCTCGGACGCGGACGCGGGCTCGGACGCGGACGCGGGCTCGGACGCGGACGCGGGCTCGGACGCGGACGCGGGCTCGGACGCGGACGCGGGCTCGGACGCGGACGCCGGCTCGGCCCCGGCCCCGGCCCCGGCCCGGACCGTCGACCAGACCGCGCCGAGCAGCAGAGCGCCCGGAACGATCCCCGCGACCACCGCGATGACGGCGGCAGAGGCCCCGCAGCCCGCCAGGACCAGACCGGCCGCGCCGCAGGCGGACATCGCCGCGGCCAGCCGGTGCACGGCCGGCATCCGCCAGACGACGGCGAGGCCGAAGAAGTGCAGACCGACCACCAGGGTCAACCAGCCCACCACGGCCTTCGGCGCGTGCAGCAGGTCGTTGACGACGATGATGCCCGCCAGAGCGGCCACCACCTCGGCGGCCACCACGAGGCGGTAGCCCCGGCCGAAGATGCTCGGCGCCGGCCCGGTACCGCCGGTCCGGGCCACGCCGGCCCGGCGCAGGGCCGTGAACAGCCCCATGAAGGCGGCAATGGCGAGCAGGCGCAGGGGAATCCCGACGGTGGAGGGCAACGCACCGGCGTTCACCAGGACGAAGACGAGTCCGAATACGGCGCCGATGAGCCGGCTGGTCTGGTTCGATGTCACGGCACAGCGTCTCATCGTCGTGGATCACACCGCAAAATCCGGCTTCGCACCCCGCGCCTGATGCCCGCTCAGCCCGGAGGCCGTGTCCCGGCGGGCGGGTCGCCTCCTATCCTGCGGACATGATCAAGCCGATAGAACTGGTGATATTCGACTGCGACGGCGTGCTGGTCGACAGCGAACGCATCGCGGCCCGCGTCCAGGCCGCCCTGGGCGCGGAGCTGGGCTGGCCGCTCACCGAGGCGGAGGTGATCGAACGCTTCATCGGCCGCTCCCAGGCCTCGATCACCGAGCAGATCACCGCCCGGCTCGGTGAGCCGACGGCCGCGCTCTGGTGGAGGCGTTTCGAGCAGCTCCACCGCGAGGAGGTGGACGCCGGACTGGCCCCCGTCGACGGGCTCCCCGAGGCCCTGGCCGCCCTCACCCTGCCGACCTGCGTCGCCTCCAGCGGCTCCCACGAGAAGATGCGCCACACCCTCGGCCGCACCGGCCTCCACGAGCACTTCGCGGGCCGGATCTACAGCGCCACCGAGGTCGACCGCGGCAAGCCCGCCCCGGACCTCTTCCTGCACGCCGCCCGCCGCTCGGGTGTGGACCCGGCCGCCTGCGCGGTGGTCGAGGACAGCCGCCCGGGTGTCGAGGCCGCCCGCGCGGCCGGCATGCGCGCCTTCGGCTACGCCGGCGGCCTGACGCCCGCCGAGCGCCTCGCGGGCCCCGGCACCGTCGTCTTCCACGACATGCGCGAACTGCCCGCGCTCCTCGGCGCCCGCTGAGCCGCGGCCGGACGCCCGGGCCGGCGCCCGCCCGCACCGGGCGCCCACCCGGCGGCCCGCGGGCACCGCGAGGTCACGGGCACCGGACACGACCCGCCGCGGCCGGACGTCCGGGACGCGAACCCGGGGATCCCGTAACGCGCGACCGGTCCCGCCGCGTGCTTGGGGTGACATCAGTTCGAGAAGGGACCATTCGGTGGGGGACACACCCGCGGACTTCCTGGAGTTCGCCCATGCCCGCAGCGACCAGCTCTTCCGCACGGCGTGCCTGCTCACCGGCGACCGGTACCTGGCCGAGGACCTCGTGCAGGAGACCCTCGCCAAGATGTACCGGTCCTGGCGCAGGATCGACCGCGCTCAGGCGCCGATCGCGTACGCCCACACCGTGCTGGTCCGCACCTTCGTCTCGTACCGGCGCCGGCGCAGCGCCCACGAGCGCCCGGTCGACCGGCTGCCGGAGGGCCCGGCGGCCGGCACCGGCGACCCGGGCCTGCGGCTGACCCTGCTGGACGGGCTCGCGCGGCTCGCGCCGAAGGACCGGGCGGTCCTGGTGCTGCGGTACTGGGAGGACCGCCCGGTCGAGGAGACCGCGCGGATGCTGCAGATCGGCCAGGGCGCCGTCCGCGCCCGCAGTCTGCGGGCCCTGCAGAAGCTCCGGGTCGTGCTCGGTGACGACCTGCTCGCCGACCTCGAACTCCTCTGATCGAGCCGAAGCCCGGCACCCCCGCCCCTCGAAAGGAGAGCACCGTGAGCCCCGATCAGCAGTCCGGCCGGCCCCTGCACGAAGCGATGCAGCAGACCTCCGACCGGTTCGGCCCCCACCGCTCCGACCTCGTCCTCCGCGCGGCCGCCCGCGGCCGCCGGCTCCGCCTCGTCCGCCGGGCCCAGATCGCCGCGGTGGCCGCCGCCGTGGCCGGGGCCACCGTTCTGGGGGCGGTCCGGCTCGCGCCCCGGGCCGAGCCCGCCCCGCCGCCGGCCGTGCACCCGGCGCCGAGCGCCACCCCGACGCCCGGGCCGAGCCCGCTCCCGATCCGGAGTCCGTCGGCGAGCCCGCCCACCGGTGGCCCGCGCACGGGCCCGGTCTCGGCACAGCTGGCCGCGTTCCTGCCGCCGGGCACGACCACCCGGGTCCTCAGCACCGGCTCCTTCGAGGACGGCCGGCTCACCGAGTCGTCCGACGGGACCGGCGTGGCGGACGGACAGGTGATCCACGACGACGGGCACGGCCGGGCCGCCGTCGCCGTCAAGCTCACGGACGCGCCGCCGAGCACGCGCCTCACCTGCGAGCAGGCCGTGCCGCCGTTCTTCTGCGACGTCCTCCCGGACGGCACGGTGGTGAAGGCCGAGAAGGTGACGCTGGTGAGCGGGAACCTCGCGTGGATCGTCACGGCGACCCGCCCGGACCTCCGCAAGGTGGAGGTGGCGGCGTTCAACACCGATCGGCTGCCCGTCACGGCGGCGATCCGCCCCACCCGCGCGGAGCCCCCGCTGACGTTCGACCAGTTGCAGGCCATCGCCCTCAGCCCGCACTGGAACCGCTAGGGCCTGTCGGGGCCCCGGGGCGGCAGCGGCCGGTGAGGAGTGGGACGTCGGCCCGTCCGACTTCCTGTTCCGGGCGCCACCGCCGGAACACCCGGCCTGCGCCCGGGCGCAGGTTCACCGGGCCGTGGGCGCTCACCCGGAGCCGTCGGGCCCCGGGGGCAGCTCCTTGCGCATCAGGGTGCACATCGTCTCGTACCGGCGCACCGAGCCGTCCGGGGCCCGCTCGTCCCACCCGTCGGGGCGGCGGTCGTGGGCGACGTAGCCCAGCCGCTCGTACAGGGCCCGGGCCCGCGGGTTGTCCTCCTCCACGGCGAGCTCGGCGCGGCGCAGGCCGCGGCCCCCGATGCGGCGCTCCGCGGCCCCGATGAGCAGCGTGCCGATCCCGCAGGACTGCAAGGCGGGGTGGACGGCCAGCTGCCATATCGTGCCGGCGCCCGCGACGGCCCGGTAGTCGACACCGACCTTCGCCACCGGCAGGCCCGCCGGCGTGCAGACCGCGAGGTAGTCGACCTCGCCGCGCCCGGCACGCACCAACTGCCCGGCCACGTCGGCGAGGTGGAGATCGGACCCGGACCACCCGCAGGACTCCAGGTCGGCGGGCACCAGATCGCGCACCGCCAGTCTCAGTACCACCTCGGTCATGTGCACCGCCTCCGGCCGGTCAGCATCCCGGGCGAACCGCCCCGGGCGCAACGGCTTTTGTGCGGTGCCACGACCCGGTCGACCGGCACCCCCGCCCTCGCCGACGGGGGTGCCGGGGCCGGTGTCCGCTCAGCCCTGTGCGAGCAGGCCGGGCAGCTCGGCGATGGACTTCAGCACGTGCGTCGCCCCGTCGGCCCGCAGCCGCGCCTCGTCGTGGGCGCCGGTCAGCACGCCGGCCACCACCGAGGCACCCGCCCGGGTGCCGGTCAGCATGTCGTAGCCGGTGTCGCCGGCGACGGCGATCTGCCGGACCGAGTCCGTCCCGGTGCGCAGCAGGGCGGTGAGCGCGAGGTCCGGGTACGGGCGGCCGCGGCCGGCCTCGGCCGGGCAGAGGGTGAGGTCGGCGATCGACTCCCACCCGAGCGCGGCCAGGATGCGGTCCTGGGTGGCCCGGGAGAAGCCGGTGGTGAGGACGACCTTCCGGCCCTGGCCCCGGAGTTCGGCGATCGCCTCGGCCGCGCCCGGCAGCGCGGCGCAGTGGCCGGCGTCGACGAGGTCGTGGTAGGCGGCCTCGAAGGCGGCGTTGGCGGTCTGCGCCTTCTCCTCCTCGCCGAACAGGTGGCGGAAGACGGAGATCTTGGACTCGCCCATGGTGACCCGGACGTGCTCCAGCATGCGCGCGTGCTCGGGGCTGCCGGCCTCGACGCCGAGCGAGCCGGCGGCGGCCTGGAAGGCCCGCTCGACCAGGCCGTCGTCGGCGACCGTGGTGCCGGCCATGTCGAGCACAACGAGACGGATATCAATCGACATGTCAACTACCTCTACAGATTGGTGAGTTCGGCGGTGGTCTCGGCGATGGCCGGCGAGCAGGTCATCCCGCGGCCGCCGGGGCCGGTGACCAGCCAGACGGCGTCGCGGACCCGCTCCCGGTGGACGACCCGGGTGGTGTCCACGCACTGCGCGTACACCCCGGCCCAGCGGCGGCGCACCCGGGGCAGCGGCCGGCCGAGCAGTTCCTCGGCCACGCCGACCAGGTGGTCGTACGGGTCCTCGACGACGTCGAAGCCGAACGGCTGGTCGTACTCGTGGGTGTCGCCGATGGTGAGGCCGCCGTCCTTGCGTTGGACCATCAGCAGCTGCATCTTGTGCTCGGCGGCGATCGGCGGCTGCGGCTGCGCGGCCTTCAGCCGCTCCAGCGCGTCGCCGGCGAAGGCGGGGTAGTAGCGGAAGCTGTCGCCGTCGGCGACCGAGGTGGTGAGCTCCTCGCCGAGCGGGTCGGTCTGCATCATCTGCAGCCGCACCTTGCGGACGGGCAGCTCGGGCGCCAGCTCGCGCACCAGGCCGCCCAGCCAGGCGCCGGTGCAGAGGATGACCAGGTCACCGGTGTGGACGTCGCCGTGGTCGTCGCGGACGGCGTTCTCGCCGATCACCTCGCGGACCTCGCGCCCGGGGAGGAAGGTGTAGCGGCCGCTGGCGAGCAGCGCGGCGCGCAGCGCGGGCTGGGCGGTGCGCGGCTCGACGGCGGCGTCCCGCTCGCACCACAGCGCGCCGAGCAGCTTGCCGCGCAGCGCCGGGTTGGCGGCCCGCGCCTCGTCCGCGTCGAGCAGCCGGTAGCCGCGCGCGGCCGCGTCGGGCAGGGTCAGCGCCTGCTCGGCGACGGCGAGTTCGGCCTCGGTGCGGATCGCGGTGAGCGAGCCGTTGGCCCGGAAGCCGAGCTCGGGCACCTTCGCGCCGATCCGCTCCCACAGCTCGCGGGCCCGCAGCGCGGTGTCCAGCTCCTCGCCCGCGGCCCGGCCGCTGACCCAGACCAGACCGAAGTTGCGCACGGAGGCGCCGCGCGCCTCGGCCTCGCGCTCCAGGTGGACGACCTCGTGACCGCGTTCCACGGCCTGCCAGGCGTGCATGCTGCCGAGCACGCCTGCTCCTACGACGATGACTCTCATGCGGCCAGGCTGATGCCGCGAGGTGGCCAAGGGGAGTCCGAACAGCGGCGCTCAGGTGAACCGACCGAAAAGTTGTACAGCCAACCCGGTCCGCGCAGGCGGGCCGGGACGGGCCGGCCGGGCACACCCGGCCGGCCGCTCAGCGCACCACGGTCGCCCGCAGGTAGTTGCGCCGGCCGAAGTGGAGCTCGTCCACCACCGTCAGCTCCTCCACCTGGAACCGGTACAGCGCCGCCGCCCCGCCGCCGGTCAGGAACTGCCGCCGGACGTCCGCCTCCCGGGCGAAGGACGGGAACCGCCCCCGGTAGGCGGCCAGCGCCGCCTCCGCCTGGTGCCCCCACGCCTCCCCCGCACTGCCGGTCAGCTGGATCCCGCGCAGCTGCTCGCCGAAGACCGGCGGCGGCAGGAAGACGGTGGCCGCCGCCCGGGCCTGCTCGGCGAGGTGGTGGCTGTGCCGGGTGGCGCGCTCGCTGACGAAGTACAGGACCAGATCGTCGTCGTGGGCGAAGAAGGCCAGGTTGGCGTGCGGGCCGTGCTCGTGGCCGGCGGTGGCGAGCGTCAGCACCATGGCCTCGGCCAGCAGCCCCTCCACGCCCTTGCGGAGCTCCTCGGCGGGCCGGTCGCCCTGGGTGAGGTCGAGTCGGTACGGCATCGGCGGCACTTCCCTCCACGGGCACGCCGGGGCGCCGCGGCACCCCGGCACGAGTGAGCCGGGCGGGTGCCCCTCCGAAGGGGCCCCACGCCCGGCTCACATGCTCTCCCCGCCACCCCGGCCACACAAGGGTCGGACAGGTCACGGAAGTCAGCGCCGCTGCGCCTCCAGCGACGGCCGGCCACCGGCCGCCGAGGCGAGGGCGCCCGCGCCCAGCAGCGGCCGCAGCGCGCCGTCGCGCGCCCGGTCGACCAGCGGCGCGGCCCGGCCGGCGGCCACGGCGAGCGGGGCCGCCACCAGGACGCCGACCAGCGCGCCGACCAGCACGTCGTGCGGGTAGTGCACGCCGACCCAGACCCGGGAGGCGCCCATCAGCACGGCGGCGACCGCGGCCACCGCGCCGAGCCGCCGGTCGGCGAACCAGAGCGCCGTCGCGGCGGCGAAAGCGATCACCGTGTGGTTGCTCGGGAAGGACCAGTCACCGGCGCCCGGGCAGGTCTCCAGCGTGCCCCGCACCCCGAGCTGGGCGCACGGCCGGACCTCCTCCACCACGCCCTTGAACCCGGAGTTGACGGCGTAGGCGACGATCACGACCAGCGGCGAGGCCAGCACCCGGGCCATCGCGGCCGAGCCGGCCCCGCGCGCCCGCCACCACGCCCACAGCATGAGGACGGCGAACAGGCCGAGACCCAGCGCCGACCAGACCTTGATCACCTGGTCGAGCCAGTGCGGCGCGGCGTCCGCCCACCCGACCACCCGGCTGTAGAGACCGCCGTCGATACCGCTGCCGTCGTAGACGGCCAGCGCGCGGGAGGGCGTCATCGGGCGTCACCACCGTGACGCCGGGCCTTCCGGGCCCGGAACAATTCAAGAACAATCGGGATCACGGAGACAACTACTACCAGACCGATGATGGGAAGCAGGTACCGGTCGATATTGGGCACCGACGAGCCGAGCGCGTACCCGGCCAGCACCACCCCGACGGTCCAGACCACGCCGCCCACCACCTGCCAGAGGGTGAAGGTGCGAACCGGCACCTCCAGCACGCCGCAGAGCGGGTTGAGCACCGTCCGGACCACCGGGATGAAGCGCCCGAGCACGATCGCCTTGCCGTACCCGTACCTGGCGAGCAGCTCCTCGGCCCGCTCCACGCCGTGCCGCAGGCTCTTGCGCTCGGACCGCTGCAACAGCGCGCGGCCGCCGCGCCGGCCGATCAGGAAGCCGACCTGGGCACCGATCAGCGCCCCGGCCAGGGCGGCCGGCAGCACCTGGTAGAGCTCCAGCTGCGGGCCCTCGGTGGCCCCCGGGACGCAGAGCAGGCCGGCGGTGAACAGCAGCGAGTCGCCGGGCAGGAAGAACCCGACGAGCAGCCCGGTCTCGGCGAAGAGCACGACGGCGATACCGAGCGCCCCGAAGGCCGAGAGCAGCGACGAGGCGTCCAGCGGGTTCACGGCGAGGGCGTGAACGGCCGGAGCGGCGGACGACTGGAGCAAGGTCGGCGGACCTCCCGTACGTTGGAGGGCGACCTCTGCGCAGCACGCCCTCGACCGTCTACAGTGGCGTAGACGGTCTACACGACTGTAGACGAATCCTGGAGGAACCGCCGCCATGTCCGACGTACCGTCCGCCCGCCGGCCCGCCGGGGAGCTGGAGGCCGAGGTGCTGGCCACCCTCTGGGCCGCACGCGAACCGCTGACGCCGCAGGACGTCCAGACGGCCCTGGGCGGCGGCCTGGCGCGGACCACCGTCGCCACGATCCTCGCCCGGCTGCACGACAAGGGCACGGTGGAGCGCACCCGGGCGGGGCGCGCCTACGCCTACACCCCGACCGTCCAGGACCCGGCCGGCCTGGCCGCCCGCCGGATGCACACCGAGCTGGGGCGGGAGGCGGACCGCTCCACCGTCCTGGCCCGCTTCGTCTCCGACCTCTCCACCGAGGACGAGCGGCTGCTGCGCGAGCTCCTCGGCGGTGACGCCCGCGGTGGCGCGGACGACGGCGGGGGCGCGGACCCGCGGACCGCCGCCGGACCGGTCGCCCCGTGATCCTCGCCGTCTGGATCCCGCTGCTGCTGCCCTTCCTCGCCGCCCGGCCGGCCCGCCGGCTGGCCGACGCGCTCCCGCCCCGGGCCGCCGCGTGGATGCTGGCCGCCACCGCCGCCGTCCTGGCCGCCGGCACGCTCTGCTCGCTCGGCCTGCTCACGGCCGCCGGCCTGCTCCAGCTGCCCGCGGTCGCCGCGCTCGGGCACCTGTCGCTGCCCTGGCTGACCGCCGCCGCGCCCGACGCGGGCCTTCCGGCCGCCGCGGCCGGAGCGGCACTGACCGTCCTGGCCGCCCTGACGCTGCGGACCGCCCGCCTGCGCCGGAACGAACTGCGGACCGCCCGCGCGGCGGTCGACCCCGTCGACCCCGTCGGCCCCGCAGACCCTGTCGGTCCCGTCGGTCCCGCAGACCCCGCACGCCCCGACGCCCCCGCCCGTTCCGCTGCCCCGGACCGCCACCCCGGGCAGCGGCGCCCGACCGCACCGCGAACCGGTGACCAGCATCCGGACGTGCGCCCCCCGCGCGCCTCCATGCGCCGAGCGCGCACCCAGGGTGCCCGCCGGGCCAGCCGTACGCACGCCCTCGCGCACCACCTCCACGCCCTCCAGCACCGGGCCCGCACCCTGCTCCGCCCCGCCGGACCGCACCCGCTGGCCGTCCTGGACGACGACCGGGCCGACGCCTTCGCCCTCCCCGGCCGCCTCGCCCGCCCCGGCCGGCCGGGCGAACCGGGCCGGATCGTGGTCACCACCGGGATGCTGCGCGCCCTCACCGCTCCCGAACGGGCCGCGCTGCTCGCCCACGAGCGGGCCCACCTGGCCGCCCGCCACCACCTCTTCCTGGGCCTCGCCGAGCACGCCGCCGCCGTCCACCCGGCGCTGCGTCCGCTGCGCGAGCCGCTCGGCTACCACCTGGAGCGCTGGGCAGACGAGGCCGCCGCCGAGCAGGTGGGCGACCGTGCCGTCACCGCGCGCGCGGTCGGCCGGGCCGCCCTGGCGGCGAGCCGCTCACCCCGTCCGGCCCGGCCCCGGCTGGCCCCGGCCGCGCACTCCGGCCCGGTCCCGCGCCGGGTAGCCGCCCTGCTGCGGCCCCGCCCGACCGCACCCGGCACCGGCCGCCGCGCCGCCGCCCTGGCCCTCGCCGCCTGCCTGGCACTGACCACCGCCGCCACACTGGACGCCGGCGCCGATCTCCACCGCACCGTCGAGGCCGCCCAGCAGGGCGCGGGCGGCCCGCGCTGATCCTCGGCCGGGGACGCGCGCCCGGGAGTGCGCACCCGGCCGTTTTCCGATGGCAGGGGACCCATAGCTTGTTGGCATGTCCACTCTGATACCGCTCACCGGTCCTAGTTGGCAGACCCCGTCCCCAGGACCGGGCGGCCCCCGTACTCTTTCGTCAGCGCGTCGGCCCCGACGCGCCCTCGATCGGCGGCGAGGAGCAAACCGAGTGCGGCAGACCGGACGGCAGACCCGAAGGCCCGAGCCCCGAACTCCGTCGACCACGGCGGAGCTGGCCAGGCTCCACGACCGCGCCCTGACCGAGCCGGTCACCCGCGGCCCGACCCGGGAGGCCGACCCGGCCGGCCACGGGCAGCCGCCGTCCGCGCCCCGCCCCGAGATCGGCGACTCCTGGGCCCGCCTGCGCCGCCTCGGCCTGGACCCGGACGCCGGCGCCGCCACCGTCCACCTGGGCCCCGCCGAGATCGAGCACCGCCGTCGCGCCAGCGGCCTCGACGTCCTGCTGCCGGTCCTGCGGGACACCCTGCTGGAACCGGCCGATCACGTCCCGCTGATCCTCGCCATCGCCGACGCCGAGGGCCACATCCTCTGGCAGGAGGGCGAGCGCACCCTGCGCCGCAGCGCCGACCGGATCGGCTTCCTCACCGGCGCCCGCTGGATCGAGGAGAGCGTCGGCACCAACGGCATCGCCTCCGCCCTGCGCGCGCAGCGGCCGATGCAGGTCCACTCCGCCGAGCACTACCTGCGCAGCCACCACTCCTGGACCTGCGTCGCCGCCCCCGTGCACGACCCGGGCACCGGACGGCTGGTCGGCGCCATCAACCTCAGCGGCCCGGCCAGCAGCGTCCGGCCGTACCTGCTGCAACTGACCGCCACCGCCGCCCGGCTCGCCGAGACCGAGCTGCGGGCCCGCCGGCTGGAGTCGCTGCACCACCTGCGCACCCTGGCCGCCCCGCTGCTGGCCCGGGTGAACGGCCCGGCCCTGGTGGTCGACGCCGCCGGCTGGATCGCCTGCGCGGCCGGCCTGCCGCCGCCCGTCCGGCTGCGGCTGCCCGCCGAGGGCTGGAGCTCGGCCGCCGTGCACTGGCTGCCCGGCCTCGGCGAGTGCGTCATCGAGCCGCTCGCCGACGGCTGGCTGGTCCGGCCGGTCCGGCCGCTGGACGGCGAGCGGGCCGGTGAGGGCGCCGCCGCGGTGACCGCCGAGCAGGCCGAGGGGGCCCGGCTCCGGCTCGACCTGCGCCGGCCGGACCGCCCCGAACTGTCGGTGCGCGGCGCCGCCGGCAGCTGGTCGCACGCGCTCAGCCCGCGCCACGCCGAACTGCTGCTGCTGCTCGCCACCGAGCGCTCCGGGCACAGCGCGGCGCAGCTCGCCGACGCGCTCTTCGGCGACCCGGCCCGGACGGTGACGGTCCGTGCCGAGCTGTCCCGGCTGCGGCGCTACCTGGGCGGCCTGCTGGCCCACCGGCCGTACCGGTTCGCCGAGTCGGTGCTGGTCACCGTGGACGGGCCGGACGACCCGTACGACCTGCTGCCGGTCTCCTCCGCGCCGGCCGTGCGCCGGCTGCGGGCGGGCCTGGCCTCCGGTGCCGTGCGGCTGCCGGGGCCTCCCCCGTTACCGGGCCCGCGCACCCCGGGCGACGACGTCGCCGCGGCGCCCCGGCATCAACCGCCGGCCAGCAACGCGGACAGCTGGGCGTCGGTCGGGCCGTAGGCCTGCTCGGCCTCCTCCGACACCAGCGCGTACGTCCGGTCCAGCCATGACTGCACCCTGGGCTTGGAGACCTCCAACAGCGCACTGCCGTGGGGTGATTCGAGGGCCAGGTGCAACGTCGAGCCGTGGCACGGGCAGTAGGCCGGCCACAGCTTGACGTCGCCCTGGCCGCTCAGCGAGCGCAGGCCGTCGCGCAGCAGATCGCGCGAGAACACCCAATCGGCCTCGTCCGGCCGGCCCAGATGGAACGTCAGCAGCACCTCGTACGGGCGCTCGGCGTCGAACCGGAACCGCGTCCGCACCTCACCGACCACTTCCTCGCCCAGCGAGATCCGCAGCGTCAGCACCTCCTCCACCGCCGCCGGAGCGGCGGTGGAGCCTGCCTCTTCGCCGCCCGTGGGGGTGGCGGCGAGAGGGGCACTGGAGGGTGCTGACAGCGGGTCGGACGGCATGACGGTCTCTCCGGGACGGCGTGGGATGCCCCCACCCTGCGGTACCACCGGCCGGACCGGCAAGGGTTGCAAGGAGGTTGCAATAATCCCCGTGCCCGCCGATGACTCCTTACCGGCCCTATCAGACGGACCGTCAACTTCCGTTCGGGGAAAGGCTGTCCACGGAGTGGATCGATCCCGTCCGAGGTCTGGCCAGGGTCCGGGCGCCCGCTGGTACGCTCGTCCCCCTGCCGGCGCGGGCCCACGCGCGTCCACCGGCGGACCCGCACGAGCAGACCCGGACGAACCCGGGCGATTCGGCGGCAGTCCGCCCATGACGGCGATTCGGGCCCGCCGGTGGCGCATGGGAGAATGCGGCGACTTCAGCGGCGACTTCGGGGAGGGAGGGTCGGGTGGCTCTGCGCGAGGAGATCGAGCAGGACGCGCAGCGCGAGCACGACCGGCAGCGCGAGCGGCACGGCCGGCACGGCCGTCCTAAGCCGTTCGGCGGCCGGCTCCGGCTGCCGACCCTGCGGTTCTCCGGCGCCGCGATGGCGATGTCCACCGTGGTCGGCATCAGCATCGCCACCACCTGGCTGCTCCACGAGCAGCAGGGCGTCGGCCGCCGGGCCGGGGTCGCCCGGGTCGGGTCGAGCCCGCCGCCCACCCCGGGCACCGACCGGGCCGACGCCGCCTCCGCCCCCGACGCCTCGCGCGCCCCGACGGCACCGCTGCCCTCCGGGCGGCCCTCGGGAACGGCCTCGCCCGGTCCCCACGCCTCGTACCCGCCGGCCTCCGCCGTCCCGGCGCCCCGCTCGCCCTCCTCCGGGGCGACCGTGCCGCTCGCCGAAGGCCGGACGGTCAGCCGGGGCCCCTCCGGCGCCCCGTCCACGCAGGCCCTCGGCTCCTCCGCCCTGCAGGACGACGCCGCGACCACCGCCGCGCGGCCTCCGGCGAACCGGCCGGCCCACCAGCAGCCCGGGGAGTCCGCGGCCCAGCCGCTCGCGGGGGCCTCGCCCTCGCCGCAACGGCCGTTCGCCCCTGCGCCGAACCCCGTCGCACCCGTCCCGCCCGGGGACCTCGCGGACGGCTGGACCGGCGTGGGACCCGAGGTCCCCGCGGTCCCGACCGTGCCCAAGGACCACGGCGGCGAAGCCGATCCGGCCCCGGACGGCACGGTCGACCTCGCGCTCACCGGGGCCGCCCTGGTCCAGCCGCTCGGCCGCGACGGCACCCGCCACGTGCTCGCCCTGACCGTCACCGAGCCGCTCACCGCGCTCCAGGCCGAACTCCGCCTCGCCCCCGCGGAGCCGGCCCCCGGCACCGCCGACGTCCCGGGCACCGTCTGGACCGACCTCGCCGGCGCCGTGGTCACCACCCACCACGAACGCGGCACCCTGGTCTACCGCTTCACCACCCCGGCCGGCACCGATGTCGCGCCCGGGCGCTACACCTTCGGCGTCCGCAGCGCGCTCCCCGTCACCGCACCGACCGGCGCACCGACCACCGCTCCCACCGGCACGCCCGCACCGGGCAGGAGCGCGCCCACCGCGCCCGCGTCCGCCGCACCGACGCCCGCCGGGCCGACCCCCGGGGAGACCGCTCCCGGCGGTCCCCGCAAGGCCGCCCCGGTCGAGAGCTGGAGCGCCTCCGCGTTCGGCATCCACCACCCGCGGGCCGTCGCCGCGCTGGGCACGTTCGCCGCCCCGCCGAGCTGACCGACCGTCCGACAACCCGACAGGTCACCGCCCTGATCGGGCTCGTCTCGACAACCCCGTTCGTTACTGTGGGTACCACTCGGCACGGCGCCCCCGACTCGGGTCCGCACGCCGTGCCACCGCATCCGAGGAGGAGTTCGTGTCCACGGTCCTGACCCAAGGCGGCAACGCCCCGCTGACCGCCGCGCGGGTGACCGTCGAGGTCACCGCACCCAAGGCGCTGGACGTCTCCGGCCTACTCCTGACCGATGCCGGAAAGGTCCGCTCGGACGCCGACTTCGTGTTCTTCAACGCCCCGCACGGCCCCGGTGTCACCCACCGCCCGGCCTCCGGCGGCACCCCGGACGCGATCACCATCGACACCTCCGCCGTCCCGGCCGGCATCACCAAGATCGTCGTCACGGCGAGCCCCGACGAGTCCGGCGCCACCTTCGCGGGCATCGAGCCGACCGCGACCGTCCGGGACGCCGACTCCGGCCAGGTCCTGGTCACCTTCACCTCGCCCCAGCTGGGCCGCGAGACCGCGCTGATCGTGGTCGAGGTCTACCAGCGGGGCGGCGCCTGGAAGGTCCGGGCGGTCGGCCAGGGCTACGCCAACGGCCTCGCCGGCATCGCCACCGACTTCGGCGTCAGCGTGGAGGAGGAGCCCGCCCCGGCGGCCGCCACCGCCACCCCGGTCGCCCCGCCGGCCGCCGCACCCGTCCCCGCCCCGGTCGCCCCGCCGCTGCCGCAGAGCGCTCCCCCGATGCCGCCGGCCCCGCCCGCACCGCCCGCCGCCGCCGCCGCGCCGAGCCTCACCAAGGTGACCCTGGACAAGGGCCGGGTGAGCCTCACCAAGGGCGGCTCGGTCTCGCTGGAGAAGAACGGCAAGCCCTTCCTCTCCTCCGTCCGGATGGGCCTCGGCTGGGAGCCCGCCGGTCGCGGCCGCAACATCGACCTGGACGCCTCCTGCATCGCCTTCGACGCCAAGCGCGAGAAGCTGGACACCGCCTGGTTCATGAAGCTGGGCATCTTCAACGGCGCCGTCGTCCACTCCGGCGACAACCTCACCGGCGAGGGCGGCGGTGACGACGAGTCGATCACCGTCCACCTCGACGGCCTGCCGCCCGAGGTCTGCGGCCTGGTCTTCGTGGTCAACTCCTTCTCCGGCCAGAAGTTCACCGACGTCAAGAACGCCTACTGCCGCCTGCTGGACGCGGGCTCCGGCCAGGAGCTGGTCCGGTTCGACCTCACCCAGTCCGAGCCGCACACCGGCGTGGTGATGTGCAAGCTCGTCCGCCAGTACTCCGGCGAGTGGGTGATGACCGCGATCGGCGAGTACGTGGACGCCAAGACCGCCCGCGCCATGGTCAAGCCCGCCGCCTCGATGCTCTGAACCCCACGGGTGCCCGGGCCACCGCCCGGGCACCCGAACCGGCTGGTCGGCGCCCCGCTCACCTGGCATCCTGTTCGGATGTTGATCAGGGAAGCCACCCCCGAGGACTGGCCGTCCATCTGGCCGTTCTTCCACACCATCGCCGCCGCGGGCGAGACGTTCACCTACCCGCTCGACCTGACCTTCGATCAGGGCCGGGAGTGGTGGCTCCTCTCCGCACCGAACCGCACCGTCGTGGCGGTCGACGAGGACGGCACCGTCCTCGGCAGCGCCAAGATGAACCGCAACCACATGGGCAACGGCTCGCACATCGCGAGCGCCAGCTACATGGTCGACCCGGCGCACTCCGGCCGGGGCGTCGGGCGCGCGCTCACCGAGTACACCCTGGACTGGGCCCGCGCGGCGGGCTACCGCGCCATGCAGTTCAACGCCGTGGTCGCCTCCAACGAGCGCGCGGTGAGGCTCTACCGGTCGCTCGGCTTCGAGATCCTGGGCACCCTCCCCGAGGGCTTCCGCCACCCCGACCACGGCTACGTCGGCCTGCACATCATGCACCGCGCGCTCTGAACCCGGGCTCGTCCGCTACTCCTCGATCGCGCCGCCGACCCGTCGCAGATGCTGCCGGAAGCTGTAGGACGGATCGGCGGCCCGCCGGGCCAGGTAGTCGCCGAACGCGGTCTGCCGGCGCAGCGTGTCGCCCGAGCGGATCCGCTCCGCCTGCGCGCGCTCGGTCCGCGCGATCCCGGCGGCCGTCTCCACTACCTCGTCCACCCGGGCGGCCGGTACGAACAGCACGCCGTCGGCGTCCCCGAACACCACGTCCCCGGCGCTCACCAGGTGCGGCCCGAACCGGGCGGTGACCAGCGCCTCCGGCTCCCGCGCGTCGAGTCGCACCGGACCGAGCGGCAGCGCGCCGTAGCTGAACAGCGGCAGCCCGATCTCCACCAGCTCCGACGTGTCCCGGTGCAGGCCCCACACCACCACCCCGGCCACCCCGGCGGACCGCGCCTCCAGCACCGCGAGGTCCCCGACGCAGGCCTCGTCGACCCGCCCGCCGTTGTCGACGACCAGCACGTCCCCGGGCCCGGCCGTGCCGTACGCCTCCAGGAACACGTCCACGCTCCCGTAGTGCCGCACCGGCAGCGCCCGCCCCGCCACCCGGTGCCCCGCCACCACCGGCCCGACCCCCGCCGGCGCCGCCCGCAGCTCCACCCCCAGACGCACGCACGCGTCCGCCACCAACGGCGTCGACAACTCCGCGAAGGCCTTCAGCACCCCAGCCACCTGCCCAACTCGACGTGATCCGCCCACAGTTCACCAGCACCGCGATCCTAGGGCGGCCGACACGCTCACACCATCGAGTGAAATCCGGCCGTGTACGGCATACCTCGCCGAACCCTCCACTAGCGTGACGAGCACCTGAAGGAGGGGCATCATGAGTGCTGTGGCGCATGAGCAACCGATCTCGGACTCCCCGTCGGAGGAAGACATCCTCCTCGAGGGGTTCCTGAGCCTGCACTCCCCCGAAGGCTTCCGGGCCGAGCTCATCGAGGGAGAGATCATCGTGACACCACCGCCGGACGGCGATCACGAGGACTACATCGGCTTGCTGATCGACCAGGTGGGCCGCCGGGCCGAGGTCCACATGCAGGTCTCCGGCGGAAAGGGCCTGCGTCTGGTGAGCGGCGGGCTCTGCCCCAAGAACCACGTCGTCCCGGACGCGACCTTCGCCCCGATGGAACTGCGCCTCTTCCGCGGCGCGCCCTCCTGGATGGACCCGCAGGGCGTGGCCATGGTCGCCGAGGTGACGTCCACCAAGCCCGACCAGGACCGGATCGCCAAGCGGCACTGCTACGCCCGCGCCGCGATCCCGCTCTACCTGCTCATCGACCGCGAGAAGTCCCAGGTCACCATCTTCGGCAAGCCACTCCGCGACGAGTACACCGAGGTGCACATCGCCGCCTTCGGCGAGCCGCTCGACCTGCCCGCCCCCTTCGGCTTCGAGCTCGACACCAAGCCGTTCCTGTAGTCCGGAAGCGACGAACGGCCCGGGAGACGACGAACGGCCCGCACCCCCCTTCCACAAGGGGTGCGGGCCGTTCGCGGTCCGGTGCTTCAGCCTCGCGTCGCCATGGCGCGCAGGAAGAAGGTCAGGTTGGCCGGGCGCTCGGCCAGCCGGCGCATGAAGTAGCCGTACCACTCCTCGCCGTAGGGCAGGTACACCCGCATGGTGTTGCCCTCGCCGGCCAGGCGCAGCTGCTCCTCGGGGCGGATGCCGAACAGCATCTGGTACTCGAAGGAGTCGCGCTTGCGGCCGTTCCACTGGGCGAGCTGGCCGGCGATCTTGATCATGTTGGGGTCGTGCGAGGCGATCATCGGGTAGCCCTCGCCGGCCATCAGGACCTTCAGCGCGCGGACGTACGCGAGGTCCACCTCGTGCTTGCCCTGGAAGGCGACCGACTCGGGCTCCTTGTAGGCGCCCTTGCACAGGCGCACGCGGGAGCCGGGGCCGGCGAACTCGCGGCAGTCGGCCTCGGTGCGGCGCAGGTAGGCCTGGAGCACGACGCCCAGCCAGGGGAAGTCGGCCCGCAGCTCGCGCGCGATGGAGAGGGTGGAGTCGGTGGTGGTGTGGTCCTCCATGTCGAGGGTCACCGTGGTGCCCGCGTCGGCGGCCGCCTCGCAGATCCGGCGGGCGTTCTCCAGCGCGATCTTCTCGCCGTCCACCGGCAGGAACTGGCCGACGGCCGACAGCTTCACCGAGACCTCGGCGCCGGCCGCCAGGCCGGTGTCCTTGAGCGCGGCGAGCAGGTGCTCGTACGCCTCGGCGGTCCCGGCGGCCTGGGCGGCGTCCTTGGTGTCCTCGCCGAGGTGGTCCAGGGTGACCTTGCGCCCGGTGGCGACCAGGTCGTCGCAGGCGGTGACGGCGTCGTCGAGGGCCTCGCCGGCGACGAACCGCTCGACTATCGCGTGGGTCGGCGGGAACTTCTCGACGACGGTGCGGACCTGCGGGGAGCGGGAGGCCGCGAGAAGGGCGGAACGGAGCATCGTGACTCCTGGAGCTGGTGCTTCTAAGGGTGGCAGAAGGGGGGCCGGGGCGGCGGTGCGGGTCGCCACCGCCCCGGCGTGGACGCCCGGCTGCGGGGCCGGGCGTCCGGGGGCGGGTACTCAGCCCATGTGCGGGTAGCGGTAGTCCGTCGGCGGGACGAAGGTCTCCTTGACCGAACGGGTCGAGGTCCAGCGCGCCAGGTTCTGCTTGGCGCCGGCCTTGTCGTTGGTCCCGGACGCCCGGCCGCCGCCGAAGGGCTGCTGGCCGACGACCGCGCCGGTCGGCTTGTCGTTGATGTAGAAGTTGCCGGCCGCGAACCGCAGCTTGTGCATGGCGTCCTGGGCGGCCGCGCGGTCCTGGGAGATGATCGAGCCGGTCAGGCCGTAGGGCGAGACGGACTCCATCTGGGCCAGCATCTCCTCGTACTTCTCGTCCTCGTAGACGTGCACGGCGAGGATCGGGCCGAAGTACTCGTCCTTGAAGTACTCGCTGGCCGGGTCCTGGCAGACCAGCACGGTCGGGCGGACGAAGTAGCCCACCGAGTCGTCGTACGTGCCGCCGGCCAGCACCTCGACCGACGGGTCCGCCTGGGCCCGGTCGATCGCGGCCTTGTTCTTGGCGAAGGAGCGCTCGTCGATGACGGCCGACATGAAGTTCGACAGGTCGCTGACGTCGCCCATGGTGAGGCCCTCGACCTCGTCGCGGAAGGCGTCCTTGAGGCCGGCCCAGATCGAGGCCGGGACGTACGCCCGGGAGAGCGCCGAACACTTCTGGCCCTGGAACTCGAAGGCGCCGCGGGTCATCGCGGTCTTCAGCACGGCCGGGTCGGCGGACGGGTGGGCGACCAGGAAGTCCTTGCCGCCGGTCTCGCCGACGATCCGCGGGTAGGTGCGGTAGCCGGAGATGTTGTTGCCGACCTCGCGCCACAGGTGCTGGAAGGTCGCGGTGGAGCCGGTGAAGTGGATGCCGGCCAGCGCCGGGTGCTTCAGCGCGACGGCGGAGACGTCCAGGCCGTCGCCGGTCACCATGTTGATGACGCCCTTGGGCAGCCCGGCCTCCTCCAGCAGCTGCATCAGCAGGTGCGCGGAGAACTGCTGGGTGGGGGACGGCTTCCAGAGCACCACGTTGCCCATCAGCGCCGGCGCGGTCGGCAGGTTGCCGGCGATGGCGGTGAAGTTGAACGGGGTGATCGCGTAGACGAAGCCCTCCAGCGGGCGGTGGTCGCTGCGGTTCCAGACGCCGTCCGAGGAGATCGGCTGCTCGGCCAGGATCTGGCGGGCGAAGTGCACGTTGAAGCGCAGGAAGTCGACCAGCTCGCACGGGGTGTCGATCTCGGCCTGCTGGGCGGTCTTGGACTGGCCGAGCATGGTGGCGGCGGCCAGCGTCTCGCGCCAGGGGCCGGCCAGCAGGTCGGCCGCCCGGAGGAAGATCGCGGCGCGCGAGTCGAAGGAGAGCGCCTGCCAGGCCGGGGCAGCGGCCAGGGCAGTGTCGATGGCGTCCTGCGCGTCGGCCTGGGTGGCGTTGCGCAGCGTTCCGAGCCTCGCCGCGTGGTTGTGCGGCTGGACGACGTGGATCTCGGTGCCGCCGCCGAGGCGGCGCTCACCGTTGATCGTCATGGTCAGCTGGACCGGCTCCTGGCCGCCCAGCTCCTTCAGCTTGGCCTCCAGGCGGGCCCGTTCCGGGCTGCCGGGGGCGTAGCTGTGGACCGGCTCGTTCACCGGCGCGGGGACCTGGGTCACAGCATCCATGAGCGCACGCTCTCCTTCGGTTCATGCGGGATGCCGACGCGGGTCGCACGTCGGCCACAGGACGAACGCTATTCCTGCACCGGGCCCCACTTGATTGGCCGGGCGGCTAAAGTCCCCCGTACGGCGTTGTCCGTGCCGACGAAGGAGTCACGGGGCGGTCACGGTCGCCACGCGCGAGCGGCCCGGTCCGCCCGTGGGCCGGTCCGGCCGCTCACTCCCCCGAGCGCTGTCCACCCGGCTAAAATCGGCCGTACGCCGTTGTCCGTTCGCATGAAGGAGCCTCCGGTGTCGCAGCCCGCCGGCCTCCCGCTCCGTCAACTGCTGATGTCCCTCGGCGAACCGCTGGTCGAGCTCCAGGCCGCCCCCCAGGGGCTGGACGTGCCGGTGCGCGACGTCGCGATCCTCGACCCGGAGGACCCTCCCGTCGCCGCTCCCGGCGAGCTCGTGCTCGCCATCGGCGCCCGGGGCCGGGCCGCGCTGCCGGCCCTGCGCGCGGCCGGCCGGGCCGGCGCCGCCGCCGTCGCGGTCAAGCTGGACGGCCCCGGCCAGGCCGACGCGCTGCGGGAGGCGGCCACCGAGGCGGGCGTGGCCCTGCTCTCGGTCCGCCGGGAGACCCGCTGGGAGCACCTGGACTCGCTGGCCCGCGCGATCATCGCCGGGCCGGACACCCCGGACGCCGCGGGCACCCCCGAGCACAACGCGGGCGACCTCTTCTCGCTCGCCCAGACCGTCGCCGTGCTCACCCACGGCATCGTCTCGATCGAGGACACCTCCAGCCGGGTGCTGGCCTACTCCCGCTCCTCCGACTCCGACGAGGTGGACGACCTCCGCCGGCTCTCCATCCTCGGCTGGCAGGGCCCCGAGCCCTACCTCTCGAAGCTCCGCGAGTGGGGCATCTTCCAGCACCTGCGCAGCTCGGACACGCCGATCGCGGTCGATCCGCACCCGGAGCTCGGCCTGCGCCGGCGCCTGGCGATCGGCATCCGGACGGGCGCGCAGCCGCTCGGGACGATCTGGGTGCAGGAGGGCGCCCAGCCGCTGGCCCCGCTCGCCGAGCAGGCGCTGGTCGGCGCGGCCCGGGTGGCCGCGGCGCAGCTGGTCCGGCGGCGGCGGGAGCTGTCGGCGGACGTCCGGCTGACCCGCACGCTGCTCACCGGCCTGCTGGAGGGCTCGACCGGCCCGCAGTCGCTCGCCACCCACCTGGGCCTGGACCTGCGCCGCCCGGCCACCGTGCTGGCGTACAGCGCGCCGACCACCGAGGCGCTCACCCGGGCCGAGGTGACCGGCCTGATCTCGGTGCACACCGCGGCCCGCCACCGCAGCGCGCTGCTCGCCCCGATCGAGTCCCGGGTCTACGTCCTGCTGCCCGAGCTGCCGGCCGGCCTGCCGATGACGACGGTCCGCGACTGGGCGCAGGAGGTGGTCGAGGCGGCCCGGGACCACCTCGGCGTCCCGCTGCGGGCGGCGATCGGCTCGACCGTGGACGGTCTGGCCCAGGTGCCCGACTCCCGGGCGCAGGCGGACCGGATCCTGGACGCCATGGGCCGCGGCGGGGTGGAGCTGGAGGTCGCGGCACTGATCGACGTCCAGGCGGAGGTCCTGGTCAGCGAGATGCTGGCGCTGCTGCAGGAGCGCTCGGGCCTGCGCGACCCGCGGCTGACCGCGCTGACCGCGTACGACCGCCGGCACGGCACCCGGCTCGCGGAGTCGGTGCTGGCCTGGCTGGACGCGCTCGGCGAGGTCCGGGTCGCGGCGGACGCCCTGCACATCCACCCCAACACCCTGCGCTACCGGGTGCGCCGGGCCGAGCAGCTCACCGGCGTCGACCTCGCGCAGCCGCAGCAGCGGCTGCTGGCCATGCTCCAGCTGCGGCTGCCGCAGGAGTAGGAGCGCCGCGGCGAAGCCGGGAGGGGCCCGCCGGAGCGGGCCCCTCCCGTCGTTCGCGCTACCGGATCAGGCGCCGTAGCCCTGACCGCGCTTGTGCTCGTTCAGGCGGTGCCAGGGGCCGGTGATGGCCAGCTGGATGCCCGGGGTCTGGATGTTGGCGAACAGCGTCTTGCCGTCGTCCGAGAAGGTCACGCCGGTGAACTCGCTGAACTCCGGCTTCTCGGCGGTGCCGATGTTCAGCTCGTTGCGGGCGATCGGGTAGGTCAGCCCGTCCTCGGTGGCGCCGAACAGGTGCGAGACACCCTCGCCGTCCTCGGCGATCACGATGCCGCCGTAGGGCGAGACGGTGATGTTGTCCGGGCCGTCGAAGTTGTCGTGGTCGCCCCAGACGTCGGTGTTGACGCCGAGCAGCACCTTCAGGGTGATGGTGCGGCGGACCGGGTTGAAGAACCAGACCTGGCCGTCGTGCTGGAGCGGGCTCTCCGAGCGGGCGAAGCTGGAGACGAAGTAGAAGCCGCCGTCACCCCACCACATGCCCTCCAGCTTGCGGGCGCGGGTGACCTCGCCGTCCTTGAACTGCTTGCGGATCGAGACGGTCTTGGCGTCGCGGTCCTGGACCTTGACCCAGTCCACGCCGTAGGTGGTGCCGACCTTGGTGGCGCGCGACAGGTCGTCGACCAGCTTGCCCTGCGCGTCGAAGACCTTGAAGGCCTCCAGCGTGCCGGCGTCCGCGGCCAGCTTGCGCAGCTGGTAGCGGCCGTGCTTGAAGCCGGCCGGCGGGGTCCAGCGGAACAGCAGTCCGTTCGGGTTCGAGGCGTCCTCGGTCAGGTAGACCTGGCCGCGCTTCGGGTCCACCACGACGGCCTCGTGCGCGAACCGGCCGAAGGCCTTCACCGGCTGCGGGTCGCGGTTGTAGTCGTCGTCGAACGGGTCGACCTCGAAGATGTAGCCGTGGTCCTTGGTGAAGCCGTTCTTGCCGGCCTTGTCCTCGGTCTCCTCACCGGACAGCCAGGTGCCCCAGGGGCTCACGCCACCGGCGCAGTTGGTGGAGGTGCCGGCGATGCCGACCCACTGCTCGACCGTGCCGTTGCGCTTGGCGTGCACGACGGTGCAGCCGCCGGCCGCGCCCGGGTCGTAGACGTGACCCTCGGTCAGCGGCACCGGGTACGGCCAGTTGGCGCGGGCGCCGCTCAGCTCGTGGTTGACGACCAGCAGGTTGCCGCCGTGCTCGTCCTCGAAGGCGGAGGTGCCGTCGTGGTTGCTGGGGGTGAACTCGCCGGTGCGCAGCTTGGTGACGCCGGCCCGGTTCACCACCTTGTAGCTGAAGCCCTTGGGCAGCGCGAGCAGCTTGGCCTCGTCGTTGACCAGCGGGCCGTAGCCGACGGCGGCGCGCTCGGCGTCGGCGGTGGCGGCGTCCTGCACCTCGCCACCGACCGGGGCGGCGATCGCGCCCGGGGCGCTGGCCAGCGCCTCGGCGCTACCGGCGATCAGGACGCCGGCCCCGACGAGGGTGGAACGGTTGACGAAGTCCCGACGGGACAGCGACATGTGAGTCACTCCTGAGAGGTGGGCCGCCGACCGGGGTGGAGCCCGGTGCGTGGCGTGCGAGGTGTCGAGGCAGGTCGTCGACGCCTGCAGACTCCGCCGGTGCGATGAACGCCCGGTGAAGCGGACACCTCGTCAGAGTGTTCATTTGCCGACCGTATTCGAATTCATGACCTGTCCTTTGCCGTGAGCACCACAGGTCACGGCACTGCGACACCGCTCCGGCACCGCGCGACGGCGCCACCGGGCGCTGCCGCTCACCGCCCCGCGCGCGCCGCCCGCCACTGCTCCCAGGCCGCGAGCCAGAGCTGCTCGCCGAGCTGCTGCTCCTCCCAGCCGTCGCCCGCACCGCCCGCCCGGTCCCGCCAGAGCTGCTCCCAGGCGCGCTGCGCCGGCAGGCTGGCCACCTCGCTGGCGAACACCGTGTAGCGGATGACCTCCTCGATCGCGGCCACCCCCTCCGCCGTGCCGACCACCCACTGGGTCTGCCGGGAGAGCCGGTTGAGGTGGTTGACCATGGCCGTCACCGCCGCGACCGCCTCCTCCCGGCTCTCCGAGCCGAGCCGCATCTGCTGGCGCACCGCGGCCTCCCAGCGCAGCGCGCCGGTCTCGCCGCGCAGCCCGCGCGGCAGCCGCGGCGTGCGTCCGGCCCGGACCTGCGCCTCGATCGCCGCGGACTCGGCGATGCAGTGCTCGATCACCGCCCGGTGCGCCTCCAGCCCGACGGCCGGCGCGAGGTCGCGCTCCTCGACCGGGACGTACCGGGCCCGCCGCGCGGCGAGCCCGCGCAGCAGCGCGGTCCGGCCGCGCAGATGCCGCTCGACGTCCTCGACCGGGGCCAGTTCGAGGCTGCCCGGTGCCACGCCGCGCCCGCAGACGGTGACGGTCAGTCCGTGCAACCGGAGCCGGCCCGCCCAGACCGGCCCGGCGCCGGGAGTGGAGCCGAGGCCGGGCAGCGGGGCGTCCGGCCGGTCCCAGAGGTCGCGCAGGTCCTCGTGGACCTCCACCGCGCAGGGCTCGCCGTCGACGGTGATCCACTCGCGCAGCGCCCGGACCCGGCCGGGGCAGTCGCCCTCGTCGATGCCGAGCTGCTCGTAGACGCGGTCGCGCTCGTCCTCGACCACGTCCTCCAGCTCGGGCAGCGCCCCGGGCCGGTCGGCACCGGGCCGGTAGGTGCGCACGGTGACGTACGGGCCGTCGGCGGAGGTCCAGTCGCCGGAGCAGACCTCGACCCAGGACAGCCGGCCGTCACAGGTCTCGAACGCGGTCAGCGCGTCGCCCTCCGGGCCCGCGCCCCGCACGACGCCGTACACCGGGAAGTCGGCCGCGGCCAGCGTGCGGCGGGAGAACTCCTCCTGGTCGGCGAAGCGGTCCTCCCGTCCGCACGGGTCCGGCCACCGCGCGCCGTCCCCCCGGAGACCGTCCTGCCTGCCACCGCTCTCCCGCGTCATCCCGCGCCGCACCCCCATGTCCTCGCCGCCCTCGCACCGCTGCGGGACACGATACGTGGCCCGACCTGCCGGGTCATCAGCTCCTTTGCCCCGCCGGGTGGATCGGTACCCGCGCCACCGTGTCAGCGCACCCGTTTGTCAGTACCGGTTCCTACGCTGTCGGGCATGACAGTGATCCAGGACTTTCCCGCCCGCATCAGCATCGTCACCCTCGGGGTGACCGATCTCGACCGCAGCGCCCGCTTCTACGAGGACCTCGGGTGGCGCCGTTCCCCGGTCTCCAGCCCGGAGATCGTCTGGTTCCGCACCGCCGACTCGGTGCTCGGCCTCTTCCCGAGCGACGAGCTGGCCGCCGACGCGGGCGTCCCCGCACTCGGCGAGCCGTCGTTCCGGGGTGTCACCCTCGCGGTGAACCTCGAGTCGCCCGAGCGGGTCGACGCCGCCCTGAGGACGGCCGTCGACGCCGGCGCCACGGTGGTCAAGCCCCCGGCCGCGACCAGCTGGGGCGGCTACTCCGGCTACTTCGAGGACCCGGACGGCCACCTCTGGGAGCTGGCCCACAACCCGTTCTTCCCCTTCGCCGAGGACGGCTCGCTGGACCTCCCGTGACCGGCCGGGCGCCCCGCTCCGCCGCGCCCCGGCCCCCGTCAGCCCTTCGAACGCGCCTTGAAGGCCGCCTTGCGCGCCTCCTTGGCCACCGTCCGGTCCAGGTGCAGCTCGCCGACCGCCTCCAGCACGTCCGCCGTGTACGGGTGGTCGACCCGCCAGAGCTCGCCGAAGTAGCTCGCCGGATTGCCGGTCACCGGCAGGTCGGCGATCAGCTCGCGCAGCAGCTCGGCGTCGCCGCCGGTGTCGAGCAGCTGGGCGGCGAAGGTGTCGACCACCGTCCACAGCGCCATCCCCCGCTCCGGCGCGGGCACGTCGGTGGCCCCGAGGTCGACCAGCCAGGCCCGCGTGGCCCCGCCCAGCTCCGGGTCGTCCAGCACCTCCCGGGCGGCGGGCTCGGCGGGCCGGCCGATCATGCCCAGCGCCAGCTGGGCGAGCATCCGGCGCATCGGGGCGTACGCGTCATTGCCGCGCGCCGCCACCAGCAGCTCGCGCGCCGCCGCCACCGGCTCCCGGCCGGTCACCCAGACCTGCAGCTCCTCGTCGGGCAGCACATTGGCGGCCTCGCAGATCCCGCGCAGCAGCTCGGCGGCATCGCCCTGGGCCAGCTCGCCGACCAGCGGCGCGTCGTAGCCGTCCTCCAGCAGCCACTGCCGGATGCCGTACTGGCCGAGCGGGGTGAGCCGGACCAGGCCGAAGCGGGCCGACTCCTCCTCGTCGAGCGGCTCCTCGCCGACCGTGACGCCGACGGGCTCCTGCCCCTCCTCCTCGTCGAACAGCTCCGGGTCGATCGGGCGGTACTCCAGCAGACCGAGCTCGGCGAGATCGCCCAGCATCGGGTCCAGCGCGACCATCACATCGGTGATGTCGCCGAGCAGCTCCTCGCTCGGCTCCTCGCCCTCCGGGACGACCAGCAGGGCGGCCAGCACCCCCAGCGGCACGGTCTCGGTGCCGGGGTCGGCGAACGCGGTGGTCTCGTAGAGCACCTGGAGCGCCTCGTCGAGCAGTTCGGCGGCCTCCTCCCGGGCCTCCTCGACCCGCGCCAGCCGCTCCTCGTCCTCCTCGTCCTCCTCGTCCGGCTCCGCCCCGGCGCCCGCGCGCTCGGCCGCCTCCTCGGCGGCCTCCTCCTCGGGCAGCGAGTCGGCCTCCACGGCCAGCTCGCGGACGATCCCGGCGGCGGTCAGCCAGAGCTCCAGGACGGTCTCCGCGTCCCCCTCCTCGGCCGGCTCCAGATCCGGCCCGGGAATGGCCACGTGCTCGCCGGCGGCGGTCGTGCCGATCTCGACGAGGTCGAGGTCGCAGGCCAGCGACCAGGCCCGCATCGCCTCGACCACGTCCTCCTCCGCCACCTCCCCCTCCTCGGGCGCGAGGCCGAGCAGCCGGGCCGCGGGCTCCCGGTCCGGACCGGTGAGGTCGCCGAACTCGTCCACCGCCCGGTGCGGGGCCGCCCAGCGGGCCAGCTTCAGCGCGTACCCGAACATCGGGACGGCCTTCGCCTGCTCGGCCAGCTCGGACTCGGCCGGCAGCCGCACCGGCGGTACCAGCACGGCCGCGTCGTCCAGGTCTTCGTCGTCCAGCCCGTGCGCGGCGAACGCCCCATAGAGGTCCTGCAGCTCCAGGTCGGCGGGCAGCACCGCGCCGACCGCCCCCTCGTCCGGCGCACCCGCCGACGAAGCCCCAGCGTTCTTACGACGTCGTCCGGCCATTGTTGCGCGCTCTCCCTACAGCCAGCGGTCGGCCGATCCGTTCCGGCCGCAGCGGACCAGCTCCCTGTGCCGATCCCCTACCTCAGCGTATAGGCCGGGCACCCCCGATGCCCGGCCTCCAGGGGCGCGCGCCGCAACCGTGCGCCCACCCCTTATCCTTCGACTCGGTACCGTGCACACCCCGCGCGGGCCACCGGGCAACGAAGCCCCCTCCACCCTCCCCGCCCGGCATCGGGTGGGAGGGTCCCACGATCACCCGCTCCACCAGGGAGCCCGCACCGAGGCCACCACCACAGCGCCCCGGACGGGCGTGCCGGCACACCCCGCCGACCTTGGTGGCGCCCGGCCACAGGAGACCCCTGCCATGGCGGACCTCTCCCCTGCCGGCTCCGGCCTGCGCACCGCGCAGTTCGACGGACGCCGACTGTCGGAGGCCCTGCTTCCCCTGGAGCTCGCGCCGCGCGCCCAGCTCCAGCTCGCCGCGATAAGCCGCTGGAACGCGCTCCGCGGTGTCCGTGTCGGCCTCGTCGCCGGCGCCCTCCTCCTCATGCTGATCGGTGCCAACCTGGCCACGCCGATCTACCCGCTGCTCCAGCAGCGGCTCTCGCTGACCGCGCTCGACACCACGATCCTGTTCACGGTCTACGTGTTCGCGCTCGTCCCGGTGCTCGCCGTGGTCGGCCACTGGTCGGACCACCTCGGCCGCCGCGCGCTGATCCTGCCCGCCGTCCTCCTGGCCGCCGCCGGGGACGCCGTCTTCGCCACCTCGGGCAGCTTCTGGCAGCTCGCCCTCGGCCGCGCCGTCCAGGGCGTCGCGGTGGGCCTGTCCACCGGCGCCGCCGGTGCCGCCCTCGGCGACCTGCTGCCCGACCACCCCACGCTGGCCGCCAAGCTCACCCTGGCCTGTTCGGCGGGCGGCGTGGCGCTCGGCCCGGTGGTCGGCGCCCTGCTGGCCGGCGGCTCCGACCCGCTGCTGACGCCCTTCCTGCTGCACGCCGTCGCCCTGCTCGCGCTCTGCGTGCCGCTCGCCCTGGTCCACCCCCGGATGCCCGGCCGCAGCCGCCCGCCGGCCTCCCCGCCGCGCATCACCACCCCGGCGCACCTGCGCCCGCAGCGCCTCGGCCTGCCGACCACCGGCCGCCGCGCGTTCCTGCTCGCCTCGGCCGCCGGGTTCATCTCCTACGCGGTCTTCGGCGTCTACCTCAGCCTGGCCCCGGCCTTCTCCGCCAAGCTGCTGCACACCGACTCCCGGCTGACCGGCGCCGTGGTGGCCGCGCTGCTGCTCGGCTCCTCCGCCGTCGCCCAGCTGCTCGTCCCGCCGACCGCCGACCGCCTGGTCATCGCCCTCGGCATGACCGGCCTCGCGGCGGGCCTCGGCCTGGTCGTCACCGCCCAGTACACCGGCACGCCGGCCCTGCTGTTCATCGGCAGCGTCCTCGGCGGCTCCTGCCAGGGCGTCGCCTTCCGCTCGCTGTTCACCAGCGCGGTGGCCGCGATGAACCCGGAGCGCCGGGGCTCCGAACTCAGCTCCCTCTGGGTCATCGTGTACCTCGGCAGCTCGCTGCCGATCGTCGCCGTCGGCGCCCTCGTCCAGGCCTACGGCCTGCTCCCGGCCACCAGCGGCTTCGTCGGCCTCGCCGCCCTGCTCTGCATCGGCCTGGCCCTCGCCGTCGCCCGCAAGCCCCGGAACGCCTGACCCCGGTCGGAGTGGGAAGTCGATCGCTCCGACTTCCCACTCCGCAGGCTCTCAGCGCTGGACGCGTCGCACCGTTCGGGTCACGGCATCACAGAAACAGACGAACGCCCGAACCCGATCCCGGCCGGTGAGGCCTCGCAGAACCAGTCCGAGGCCGGCACACAGCACCAACGCCAGCACCAACGGAACCAGCGACACGACCAGAAGGGCATCCAGAGGGTCCATTCCCACTCCCAGCTGTCCCGTCGGAACACCCGGTGTGCCCCGACGCCGTTATGGCATCAGGCACCATGGCCACCAGGCCACCACACGGCGCGCCACTGGCATTGTTACCGCAGGTCAGCAGGTGCGGTCAGGAATTCCGGTCAGGAAGCGGGCCAGTGCCGGTACCCCCGCTCCGGGTCACGCACGGATCCCTCACGGAACGGTTCGAACCAGTCGGCCGGCTGGAGATTGGCCACCCCGAGCATCTGGTTGACCGGATCGTCCGGATCCGCCACCGAGTTGAGCCACGGCTCAAACAGCCACAGCACGTCGGTGTCCTCGAAGAGAACGCTTTCGCACAAGTACCAGTCGTAGTCGGAGTTCCGAGCGTCGATCCCCTCCGTCGCCCGAGCGACGAACTCCGGATCACCGGCAACCCTGCCCGACACATGGTCGAGGGCCAGATGCAGGGCCATCTCCTCCCCGGTGCAAAGCGGCCTCGGCCAACCTCCGCCGCGAATATCCTCGGCAAGGTCGTCGAAACACCGTACGAAGTCCCGGCGCCAGGAAATAGCCGCTCGCCAGGTCTGCGCCGGTAGGTCACCGAACACATCGAACTCCCAGCTCGTCTCCACCGTCACGGGCTGGTCTCCAAGCTCGTCGACGTCCTGCGCCGCCAAGTCGGCCAATTCCCCAAGCCCGACAGCCAGTACCGCAAGGGTTCGCGGGCTCGGCCCCCACTCCTGGTCGTCCTCGTCGCCGTCCGCCTCTTCGGGTTCCGGCTCCCCATTGCCTCCGAGAGGTTCGCCAACCACCGGTTCCAACGGATAACGCCGGATACCCGGACGTCTGAAGAAAGCCACCGACTCCTCGTCACCGGCGTCGGCCGCGTGCTGGAACCACTCATTCGCTTCGTCGTACTCGTGCCGGAGCATGAAGTGGTTTCCCAACAAGCGCATCGACAGCACGTCCCCCAATCCGACGGCCCGGCGCAACCATCCCTCGGCCTCGGCGCCATCGCTGCGCCTCAGCATCAGGCCGAGAGCCCTCATCGCGACCACTTGGTCCCGCTCGGCAAGCGGTGTCAACACCCTCCTCACCAAGTCGGGGCGGTCGTTGGCGGTGGCAGCCGTCGCGATCTCGAAGTACTGCAGGTCGTCGGTGACCATCTCGATCGCGGCATCCCAGACCGCTTCCGGGAGTAGCGGTTCCCCGGCATTCGCTTCCCTCAGCGTCGCGCCCACCAGGTAGTCGAACGCGTAGAAACCATCGCCTTTCGGAAGAAGGAAAGCTGTGACGCCATGACGTACTTTCGTGGCCCACTCGATCGCGTGGTCCGGAGACTCCGGGGCCAGCAGTGCCTTGTTCCGCCCCGGAATGTAGACCTCGTGGAGCCGCTCCACCGCTCCGACGGGCAGCGGGGTCGAGATACCGGCCAGCGCGAGGCCGATTGCGGCTCGGACCATGGCCGCGCCGCGTGCGTTTCCCGTGACGTGTGTCGCTTGTGCCAGCTCACGCCAGAGCTCGGGGCCTGCCGCCAGGTACTCGGCAACACCGTGGTCGGCCGCCTGCCTCAGTGCCTCCTTGAGCCTGCCGTCACCGGAGGTGTAGGCCTCCTGCTCAGCCCGTGCGAGTTCCGACTCCGACCAGATCCGAGGGATGACGAGTTCCTCGCTTGCTCTGAGGACGTCCTCCCCCAGACCGGTGGATCCGATCTGCTGCCTGAAGCCGAGCTGGATCGTCGCTACGACAACGACCCCTGTCTTGCGGAATATGCGAAGCAGGTCCACGTCCAGACCCATGGGGCCGAGGTGGCGCTGCAGGTCGTCCAACCAGAGCACACGTCCGCCGGGAGCGACGCCTCGTCGGGCGCAGTCTGCGGCCACCTGCCCCAGGTCTGTCCGACGCCCCGGCAGCAGAAGCTCCGCCTGCGGCATCACCGCCTGCACGGCCTCGAAGGCCGTTCGCGTCTTGCCTGCCGTCGAATCGCCGGAGAGGAGGAGCATGCCGCCCTCAGACGCCAGCCGCGCCAAGACCGCCCGAACGGCGTGGTCGATGTCCCGCGTGATGTACCCCGTCAATCCGGACTCACCGTACTCGGCTCGAGCACGGTGGACGCCCAGCTCGAACGCGGTCGCCTCACCGACTGTTGACGAGGGTGGCCCCTGACTCACCGGAACGGCGTTCCGGGCGTTCCGGTAGAGCCTCTGCCATTCGGCTCGGTCGAAGAGGCCACGAATGCCCGCGATCCTCTCCAGAGTTGCCAGAAACGACTCCAGCGCCTCCGGACCTGCCGGAAGGCTCTTGCCGCGGCGCCACGAGCTCACCGTCGATGTGGAGAGACTGACCTTGCCGGACAGCTGCGTGCTGGTCTCCGCAATGCGTTCGAGGGTGGGTCGGCCGGCTTGCTGCACAGCGGCGCCCACGTGGTGTGCGAACTCTTCGCGCGCGTCGAGGGAAGTACTCACCAACTCATCAGAGCACCCGGCAGTGACAAACGCCGCTGCCCGGTACGGATTCCCGTACCGGGCAGCAGCGTTCGTGCGAGCGGAGCTCGGATGTTGCCGGTCTCAGACGTTGAAGCCGAGCGCGCGGAGCTGCTCGCGGCCGTCGTCGGTGATCTTGTCCGGGCCCCACGGCGGCATCCAGACCCAGTTGATGCGCAGGTCCTGGACGAGGCCGTCGGTCGCGGTCTTGGCCTGGTCCTCGATGACGTCGGTCAGCGGGCAGGCCGCCGAGGTGAGCGTCATGTCGATGGTGGCCACGTCGGACTCGTCGATGTGGATGCCGTAGATCAGGCCGAGGTTGACGACGTCGATCCCCAGCTCGGGGTCGACGACGTCCATCAGGGCCTCGGTCAGGTCCTCGACGGAGACGGTTCCGGCGGTGGTGCCGACGATGACGGTCGGACCCTCCTCGGCGGAAGGGGCGGGCGTCGCGGTGTCACTCATGGGTCTGTCCTCCTCTTCTGCTTCAGTCGTTCAGGTCGTTGACGGCGGGCCGGTCGGCCAGGGCCTTGGCGGTGGCGTCCTTCCAGGCCATCCAGCTGAGCAGCGCGCACTTGACCCGGGCCGGGTACTTGGAGACGCCGGCGAACGCGACCGCGTCCTCCAGCACCTCCTCGTCGCCCTCGCCCTGGCCCTTGCTCTGCATCAGCTCCAGGAAGGCCTCCTGGACGACCTGCGCCTCGCCGACGGTCTTGCCGACCACCAGGTCGTTCAGCACGGAGGCGCTGGCCTGGCTGATGGAGCAGCCCTGCGACTCGTACGAGACGTCCACGACCGTGGCACCGTCGAGCCGCACCCGCAGGGTGATCTCGTCCCCGCACGTCGGGTTGACGTGGTGCACCTCGGCGTCGCCGTCCCGCAGCCCCTTGCCGTGCGGGTTGCGGTAGTGGTCCAGGATGATGTCCTGGTACATCGAGTCGAGCTTCATGTCGTGGGCCGTCCCGTCAGCCGAAGAAGTTCCGGACGTGGTGCAGGCCGTCGATCAGGGTGTCGACCTCGCCCGGCGTCGAGTACAGGTAGAACGACGCCCGCGTGGTCGCCGGAATTCCGTACCGCAGGCAGACCGGCCGCGCGCAGTGGTGGCCGACGCGCACGGCGATGCCCTGCTCGTCCAGCACCTGGCCCACGTCGTGCGGGTGGATGTCGCCGAGCGTGAACGAGATCGCGGCGCCCCGGTCCACGGCCGTGCGCGGGCCGATGATCCGCAGGTCCGGGACCTCCAGCAGCCGCTCGACCGCGTACGCGGTGATGGCGTGCTCGTGCGCGGCGATCCGCTCCATGCCGATGTTCGACAGGTAGTCGATGGCCGCACCGAGCCCGACCGCCTGGGCGATCGGCGGGGTGCCCGCCTCGAACTTGTGCGGCGCCGGGGCGTAGGTGGACGAGCCCATGGTGACGGTCTCGATCATCTCGCCGCCGCCGAGGAACGGCGGGAGGTCCTCCAGCAGCTCCTGGCGGCCCCAGAGCACGCCGATGCCGGTCGGAGCCAGCATCTTGTGGCCGGTGAAGGCGACGAAGTCGGCCTCCAGCGCCTGCACGTCCAGCACCATGTGCGGCGCGGCCTGCGAGGCGTCGATGACGACCAGCGCGCCGACGTCCTGGGCCTTGCGCACGATGGCCTCGACCGGGTTCACCGTGCCGAGCAGGTTGGAGACCAGGGTGAACGAGACCACCTTGGTCTTCTCGGTGATCAGCTCGTCGATGTTGGACAGGTCGAGCCGGCCCTCGTCGGTCAGCCCGAACCACTTCAGCTTCGCGCCGGTGCGCTGCGAGAGCAGCTGCCACGGGACGATGTTGGAGTGGTGCTCCATCTCCGTGATGACGATCTCGGAGTCGGCGTCCACCCGGTAGGGCTCGTCCGCCCAGGTCAGCATGTTGGCGACCAGGTTGAGCGACTCCGAGGCGTTCTTGGTGAAGACGACCTCGTTGCGGCTCGGCGCGTTGATGAACGCCGCGACCTTGTCACGGGCGCCCTCGTACAGCGCCGTGGCCTCCTCGGCCAGCACGTGCACGCCGCGGTGCACATTGGCGTTGTGCTGCTCGTAGTAGGCGTTCAGCGCCTCCAGCACCTGGCGCGGCTTCTGCGAGGTGGCGGCGTTGTCCAGGTAGACCAGGGGCTTGTCGCCGTGCAGCAGGCGCTGCAGGACGGGGAAGTCCTTGCGGATCGCGTCGGTGTCGAGCAGACCCGGCAGGCCCGTGGTCGGGCCGCTCGTCTCGGGAGTATGGATCACTCGGAAGCGCCACCCTTCACGTAGGACTCGTAGCCCTCTTCCTCCAGCTTGTCGGCCAGCTCGGCGCCGCCGGACTCGACGATGCGGCCGGCCGAGAAGACGTGGACGTGGTCGGGCTTGATGTACCGCAGGATGCGGGTGTAGTGGGTGACCAGCAGGGTGCCGACCTCACCGGTCGAGCGGACCCGGTTGATGCCCTCGGAGACGACCCGCAGCGCGTCGACGTCCAGACCGGAGTCGGTCTCGTCGAGGATCGCGATCTTCGGCTTGAGGAGCTCCAGCTGCAGGATCTCGTGGCGCTTCTTCTCACCGCCGGAGAAGCCCTCGTTGACGTTGCGCTCGGCGAAGGCCGGGTCCATCTGCAGGGCGGCCATCGCCTCCTTGACCTCCTTGACCCAGAGCCGGAGCTTCGGGGCGTCGCCGCGGACGGCGGTGGCGGCGGTGCGCAGGAAGTTGGACACCGACACACCCGGAACCTCGACCGGGTACTGCATGGCCAGGAAGACGCCGGCCCGGGCGCGCTCGTCGACGGACATCTCCAGGACGTCCTCGCCGTCCAGCAGCACCGAGCCGCCGGTGACGGTGTACTTGGGGTGTCCCGCCAGGGAGTAGGCCAGGGTGGACTTGCCGGAGCCGTTCGGACCCATGATCGCGTGGGTCTCGCCCTGCTTCACGGTCAGGTCGACGCCCTTCAGGATCTCCCGGGGGCCGTTCTCCGCCTCGACGGTGACGTGCAGGTCGCGGATTTCAAGGGTTGCCATATGTACTCAGGACTCCTGGTTGACGGAGACGAGCACATCGTCCCCTTCGATCTTTACGGGGTAGACAGCGACCGGCTTGGTGGCGGGCAGTCCGGAGGGCTTGCCGGTGCGCAGGTCGAAGCTGGAGCCGTGCAGCCAGCACTCGATCATGCAGTCCTCGACCTCGCCCTCGGACAGCGAGACGTTCGCGTGCGAGCAGGTGTCGTTGATCGCGAACACCCCCTCGTCGGTGCGGACGACGGAGACGGGGACGCCGTTGAGGTCGACGCGCCGGGGCACGTCCTCCTGGAGCTCGCTCAGCGCGCAGGCACGGAGAAAACTCATCGGCCTCAGACCGCCGCTTCCAGCTCGGCCTCGATCTTCTCCATGAGCTGCTCCTGGATCTCGGCGACGCCGATCTGCTGGACCAGTTCGGCGAAGAAGCCGCGCACCACCAGGCGGCGGGCCTCGTCGGCCGGGATGCCGCGGGCCTGCAGGTAGAAGAGCTGCTCGTCGTCGAAGCGGCCGGTCGCGGAGGCGTGGCCGGCGCCGACGATCTCGCCGGTCTCGATCTCCAGGTTGGGGATCGAGTCGACCCGGGCACCGTCGGTCAGCACCAGGTTGCGGTTGAGCTCGTAGGTGTCGGTGCCCTCGGCGGCGGCGCGGATCAGCACGTCGCCGACCCAGACGGCGTGCGCGTCCTGGCCCTGCAGCGCGCCCTTGTAGACCACGTTGGAGCGGCAGTGCGGGGTGTCGTGGTCGATGACCAGACGGTGCTCCAGGTGCTGGCCGGCGTCGGCGAAGTAGAGGCCGAACAGCTCCGCCTCGCCACCGGGCGCGGCGTAGGAGACCCGCGGGTGGATCCGGACCACGTCGCCGCCGAAGGTGACCACCACGGACTTCAGCGAGGCGTCCCGGCCGACCAGGGCGGTCTGCTGGGCGGTGTGCACCGCGTCGCGGTCCCAGTCCTGGACGGAGACGAAGGTCAGCTTGGCGCCGTCGCCGAGCAGCAGCTCGACGTTGGCCGCGCGGGTGCCCGTCCCGGTGTGGTTGATCACCACGACGGCCTCGGCGAACGGCTTGACGTCGATCACCACGTGGGCGAAGCGGGTGCCGCCCTCGCCGTGCACGTCGATCTTCACCGGCTCGGTGAGCACCGTCTCCTTGGGGACGGTGACCACGAGCGCCTGCTCGAAGGCGCTGAACGCCTGGGCGGCGACCCGGTCGACCGGCTTGCCGGCCTTGCCCAGGCGGGCGTCGTCGCGGCCGACGGTCTCGGCGGTGACGCCGTCCGGCAGGCTCAGCTCGACCTTGTCCTCGCCCTTCTCCGCCTCGGCGGCGCTGCCGTCGTGCAGGCCGTTCAGGCGGTGCAGCGGGGTGAACCGCCAGTCCTCCTCGCGGCCGGTCGGCACCGGGAAGTCGCCGACCTCGAACGAGGGCTTGACGGCGACGCGGGCGTCGATCGGCTGCTGGACGGTGGCGCGGCCGGTGCCGGGACCGGCGAGCTGCGCGCCCGCCCCGGCGGTGCCGACCTCGATCGAACCGGCCGTGGTGGAGCCGGCGGTGTTCCCGGCGACATTCAAAGGCGTGTCAGCCATGGCTGTCGTAGTGCTCTCTTCCTCAAAATTGGTGGATGGACTGCGTGCGGCCGTACGTCAGCCGACGGAGCCCTCCATCTGCAGCTCGATCAGCCGGTTCAGCTCCAGCGCGTACTCCATGGGCAGCTCGCGCGCGATCGGCTCGACGAAGCCGCGGACGATCATCGCCATCGCCTCGAACTCGGTCATGCCCCGGCTCATCAGGTAGAAGAGCTGGTCCTCGCTGACCTTGGAGACGGTCGCCTCGTGGCCCATCGACACGTCGTCCTCGCGGACGTCCACGTAGGGGTAGGTGTCCGAGCGGGAGATGGTGTCGACCAGCAGGGCGTCGCAGAGCACGTTGGACTTGGCGCCCTTGGAGCCCTCGCCGATCTCGATCAGACCGCGGTAGGAGGTGCGGCCGCCGCCTCGCGCCACCGACTTGGAGACGATGTTGGAGGAGGTGTTCGGCGCCATGTGGACCATCTTGGCGCCGGCGTCCTGGTGCTGGCCCTCACCGGCGAAGGCGATCGACAGGGTCTCGCCCTTGGCGTGCTCGCCCATCAGGTAGACGGCCGGGTACTTCATGGTGACCTTGGAACCGATGTTGCCGTCGATCCACTCCATGGTCGCGCCCTCGTACGCCACGGCGCGCTTGGTGACCAGGTTGTAGACGTTGTTCGACCAGTTCTGGATGGTCGTGTAGCGGCAGCGGCCGCCCTTCTTGACGATGATCTCCACGACCGCGGAGTGCAGCGAGTCCGAGGAGTAGATCGGCGCGGTGCAGCCCTCGACGTAGTGGACGTAGGCGTCCTCGTCGACGATGATCAGCGTCCGCTCGAACTGGCCCATGTTCTCGGTGTTGATCCGGAAGTAGGCCTGCAGCGGGATGTCGACGTGGACACCCTTCGGCACGTAGATGAAGGAGCCGCCGGACCACACGGCCGTGTTCAGCGCGGCGAACTTGTTGTCGCCGGCCGGGATGACGGTGCCGAAGTACTCCTTGAAGATCTCCGGGTACTCCTTGAGCGCGGTGTCGGTGTCCAGGAAGAGGACGCCCTGCTCCTCCAGGTCCTCGCGGATCTGGTGGTACACCACCTCGGACTCGTACTGCGCGGCCACACCGGCGACCAGCCGCTGCTTCTCCGCCTCCGGGATGCCGAGCCGGTCGTACGTCGCCTTGATGTCGGCGGGCAGGTCCTCCCAGGACTCGGCCTGCTTCTCGGTCGAGCGGACGAAGTACTTGATGTTGTCGAAGTCGATGCCGGTGAGGTCCGAGCCCCAGGTGGGCATGGGCTTCTTGCCGAACAGCTTGAGGCCCTTGAGCCGCAGGTTCAGCATCCACTCGGACTCGTTCTTCTTCGCCGAGATGTCGCGGACGACGTCCTCGCTGAGCCCGCGCTTGGCGACGGCGCCGGCGGCATCCGGGTCCGCCCAGCCGTACTCGTAGGTGCCCAGGCCTTCGAGCTCCGGGTGCGAAACGGTGTCAGTCATGCGAGCTTCCTAACGCGCGGACGCTGAATCTTCGGTGGACGTACCGGCAGTCGGCACTGCATCGGAACCCGGCCCCGCGGTGCGCAGGGAGGGCGACGATGCGGCACCGGGTGCCGGCACATAGGTGGTGCAGACCCCGTCGCCGTGGGCGATGGTGGCCAGCCGTTGCACATGGGTGCCCAGCAGTTGGGAGAAGACCTCGGTCTCCGCCTCGCAGAGCTGCGGGAACTGCTCGGCGATGTGCGCGACCGGGCAGTGGTGCTGGCAGAGCTGGGCGCCCGCCGGGGCTTTCGCCGCGGCCGACGGAACCCGCCGCACCGTGGCAGCGTACCCGTCGGCGCTCAGCGCCCGGGCCAGCGCCTCGGTGCGCTCACCGGCCTCGGCCTGGCGCAGGGCGTCCAGGTACTTCTCGCCCTGCTTGCCGAACCGGGCCCGGGCGAAGGCGGCGACCGCCTCCTCGCCCGCCGCGCCGCCGCCCACCGCGTCGGAGATCCAGCGCAGCGCGTCGGCCGCGAGCTGGTCGTACGCCTGGTAGAAGGCGTCCCGACCGGATTCGGTGAGGGCGAAGACCTTGGCCGGGCGCCCCCGGCCGCGGCTGCCGTAGACCCGCTGCTCGCGGGCGTCGACCAGGCCCGCGGCGGCGAGGCCGTCCAGGTGGCGGCGGACAGCGGCGGTGGTCAGACCGAGGCGGTTCGCGAGGTCGGTGGCGGAGGAGGGGCCGTGGTCGAGGATCGAGCGGGCCACCCGGTCCCGGGTCGCCCGGTGACCGTCGAGCAGCACCTCGGTCGCCGTCGCGGGCACGGCGCAGCCGGGGGCCGACTCGGCCTCCTGCTCCGGGGCGTGCTCGCGCATGTTTTTCACAACACGATTGTTGCGTAATTACTTCCGAAGGGACAACCCGTGATGCAGGCCTCACTCGTGTCATCTGTCACGCAGGTAAGCCTTACCTGACCTGCGAAAACGATCACGAGGGCACCGTTCCTCCGGCCGCCCGGGCCGCTCGGACCCGCCGTACGGGAGGCCCGCCGATCCGGAATCCAATCCTCCGCCATGCCCTTTCCGCCGCCTCCACCGGCCCGGCCCGGCCTCCCGTCCGGCCGCCGTGTTCGGTCCTCATACACTCGCCGGTATGCACTCCGAACCCGCGGTCCGGGTCACCGGGCTGGTCAAGCGCTACGGCGACAAGACGGCGGTGGACGGTCTCGACCTCACCCTCGCGCGCGGCGCCGTCACCGCCGTGCTCGGCCCCAACGGCGCCGGCAAGACCACCACCATCGAGATCTGCGAGGGCTACCGCCGCCCCGACGCCGGCACCGTCCGCGTGCTCGGCCTCGACCCGGTCGCCCAGGGCGCGCAGCTGCGCCCCCGGATCGGGGTGATGCTTCAGTCCGGCGGCGTGTACGCGGGCGCGCGCGCCGTCGAGATGCTCCGGCACACCGCCAAGCTGCACGCCCACCCGCTCGACGTGGACTCCCTGGTCGAGCGCCTCGGCCTGGGCTCCTGCGGCCGCACCACCTACCGCCGGCTCTCCGGCGGCCAGCAGCAGCGGCTCGCCCTGGCGATGGCCGTGGTCGGCCGCCCCGAACTGGTCTTCCTGGACGAGCCCACCGCCGGGCTGGACCCGCAGGCCCGCCGCGCCACCTGGGAGCTGGTCCGCGACCTGCGCCGGGACGGCGTCACCGTGATCGTCACCACCCACCACATGGACGAGGCCGAGCAGCTCGCCGACCGGGTCGCCATCGTCGACCGCGGCCGGGTCATCGCGACCGGCACCCCGGACGAGCTCTGCCGCGGCGGCGCCGAGTCCGGGCTGCGCTTCGACGGCCCGCCCGGTCTGGACCTCGCCGCCCTGCTCAAGGAGCTGCCCGAGGGCGCCACCGCCACCGAGCCCGCACCCGGCAGCTACCGCGTCGGGGCCCCGGTCTCCCCGCAGCTGCTGGCCACCGTCACCGGCTGGTGCGCGGCCACCGGCATCCTCCCCGAGCGGCTCGCCGTGCAGCGCCGCAGCCTCGAGGACGTCTTCCTCGACCTGACCGGACGGGACCTCCGCTCGTGACCCCTGTGGACTACTCGCCCGAACCCGGCGCCGCCCCGGTCGGCCGGATGCTGCTCGCGCAGACCGCCTTCGAGACGAAGATGCTGCTGCGCAACGGCGAGCAGCTGCTGCTCACCGTGATCATCCCGACCGTCCTGCTGGTGCTGTTCTCCGCCGTCGACATCGTCGCCGTCGACGGCCCCGGCAAGCGGGTCGACTTCCTGGCCCCCGGCCTGCTGGCGCTGGCCGTGATGTCCACCGCCTTCACGGGGCAGGCCATCGCCACCGGCTTCGAGCGCCGCTACGGCGTGCTGAAGCGGCTCGGCGCCAGCCCGCTGCCCCGCTGGGCGCTGCTCACCGCCAAGACGGGGTGCGTGCTGGTGACGGAGGCCCTGCAGGTCGCGCTGCTGAGCGTGATCGCCCTGGCGCTCGGCTGGTCCCCGCAGGGCGACCCGTTCAGTGTCGTCGCCCTGCTGGTGCTGGGCACCGCCGCCTTCTCCGGCCTCGGCCTGCTGATGGCCGGCACGCTGCGCGCGGAGGCCACCCTCGCCGCCGCCAACCTGGTCTTCGTCCTGCTGCTGCTCGCCGGCGGCGTGATCGTCCCGCTGAGCAGGTTCCCGTCCGCCGTCCAGTCGGTCCTGGAACTCCTCCCCATCGCCGCCCTCTCCGACGGCCTGCGCGCCGTCCTCCAGACCGGCGCCGGCGTCCCCTGGGCCGACCTCGGCATCCTGACCGCCTGGGCCGTCCTCGGCCTCGCGGCCGCGGCCCGGTTCTTCCGCTGGGAGTGACCCCGGCCTTCGACACGGGCGGCCCCCCGGCTCATTCGAGCCGGGGGGCCGTTGCTTCTCGGCGGGCCGTGCTTCTCGGCGCGGCCGCCCGCCCGATAGGTTCGATCACACCCCGTCGGAGGACGGGCCCGGACCGACGCGAGAAGGAACTCATGGCCGCCATCCACCGCACCACCATGACGCCCACCAAGCTGGAACTGCTCACCGGCTGGCTGCCCCGGCAGGACTGGTACCTGGGCGACGCGGACGCTCCGGAACTCGTGCGGGCCGGCGGGTTCCGTCTGGACGATCCGGAGGGCGAGGTCGGGATCGAGTTCATGATCGTGGTGGACGGCTCCGCGCAGCAGCCGGTGGCGTACCTGGTCCCGCTGGCGTACCGCGGTTCGGCACTGGAGGGCGCCCCCCGCGAGGCGTTGATCGGCACGTCCGAGCACGGGGTGCTCGGCACCCGGTGGATCTACGACGGCGTCCACGACCCGGTGGTGACGGCGCAGTTGCGCGCACTCCTGCGCGGCGAGGCGGTACCGCAGCACCAGAGCGAGAGCGACACCCCCGACCCGACCGTCACCGTGCACGGAACGGCGTCCGGCGACGGGATCGACGCCCGGGTCAACCGCGTCCTGCGGCCCGCGGAGGCCGCGCAGAACGCGTCCGCCGTCCTCGTCGCCGGGTGGTCCTGGCCGGACGGAACGGCCGTACGGGGCGTGCTCGCGGCCGTCGCGCCGAACTGAGAGCTCACGCGAGCCTCTCGACCCTCCGGCCCCCGCTGCTGCCCCGAGAACTCACACCCCGCCGGGCGACGGTCGACGAAGGCATGCCCCCGCGGGCTGCCACCGACTCCTCGGCCCACTCGCCCGGTTGCTCGGGCGCGCGATCCGAGGCCGCGGTACGCAGCGCGCCGCTACCGGGCCGAGTTGTCGACGATCGCGGCGATCTCCACGAACGCGATGGCCGGTGCCGCGCCGTACAGACCGGTCACTCGCTCGCGCAACTCCTCGGTGAAGAACTGTTCCGCCGACTCCTTCGAATCCCAGACGTAGAAGTTGACCACCTGCCGCTTCTGCTCGTCGAAGGTGAAGAACTTGAACCGCAGGCCCGGCATCCCTTCGAAGACGCCCCGGGCATTCTCGGCCACCTCGGTTATCCGTGAGCGATCGAAGTCGTCGGTGTAGGAAAAGGTGACGGTGGCGCCGATCATGGGCACTCCCTGTATCGATGGATACGGGCACCTTGCCTCACCTGAAAACGCTACGCCGTCGCGCTCCGAACGGCCAGATCGATCGGGTCCGTCGAGGCAACGCCACCGGTCACCCCGCACTCCTGGCGGGACGAGCCGGAGCGCGGGGTGCCCGAGGTGCCGGGGCGGCGCTTCGGCCTCTTCGTGGTCGAGCTCGACGGGACGGGCCCGCGGTCTCCGGGCACGCCGTCCGATCGGGCCGGCGCCGCACACCGCGGCGGCCCCCCGCTCGACGGTGCGAGCGGGGGGCCGCCGTGGTTGCCGGGCGCGGGCGTCAGCTCTCGCTGCCGCCGCGGCGCTTGCGGGCGAACAGGACGATCGCACCGCCGAGCAGCAGGACACCGCCGCCGGCCGCCGCGATGATCGGGGTGGAGTCGCTGCTACCGGTCTGGGCGAGCACCGGGCCCGGGGCGGTGGTGCTCGGGGCCGGGGTGGGCGTCCGGGTGGGAGTGGGCGTCGCCGTCGGGGTGGCGGTGCGCGACGGGGTCGGCGTGGGGGTGCCGGTCTTCGTGGGAGTGGGGGTGGGGGTGGGGGTCGGGGTGGGCGTGGGCGTCGGGGTGGGCGTAGGAGTGGGGGTGGGAGTCGGGGTCGGAGTCGGAGTGGGCGTCGGGGTCTGGCAGACCTCGATCGTCTTGGTCTCCGTCTTGTTCCAGTCGGCGTTCTTCGGGTCCTCGGTGGTGGTGACCACGAAGGTGGCACTGACCGGCTTGGCGTGGTCCTTCACCGGGTACGTCCCGTGGAACTCCTTGCCGAACTGCTTCTGGTCGAGCACCTTCTCGCCGTCGACGGTCAGGCTGACGACGTTCTTCACACCGCTCGCGTCGCTGTAGTTGGTCAGATCGATCACGATCTTGTCGCAGGTCACCTGCCACTTCGGCGCGTGCGCCGAGGCGCTGGTCGCCAGTGCCATGGGCAGCAGGACGGCGACAGCCGCCGTCCCCGCCAGTGCCGCGCTCCTGATGCCGATCTGCCGCCGCTGTCGCGCCATTTCGTTGTCCCCTCCGAACGGTCTTGCGCAGCAGGCTTGTTGAGTGGGTTCGCGGTGGCCCGCCACGACTGTCCGGGGGACTCTACCGGCACACCCGCACCTCCCCACACCCCGCCGTACGACCGGATTTCGACTGTCCGTCCGGCCTCGGTTGTGCAAGATCCAGCCCATCACACCCGCCACCTCGGAGAACACCGATTCGGCAAACTTGAACGCATTCCGTCAGGGTGGCCAAAAAGTGTCGCCCCCGGCGGTCGATTCCGACCACCGGGGGCGACACAACGGTCAACCGGTGAACCGTCAGGCCTGCTTGGCCGCCCGACGTCGCGCGGCCACCACGATCGCGCCACCGGCGGCGATCACGACCGCACCGCCGATCGCCAGCGGGACGACCGGACCGGAGCCGGTGTGGGCGAGACCGCCCCCGGTGCTGGCCCCGGCCGAGGGGCTGGCCGAGGCACTCGGCACCACCGCCGCCGACGGGGAGGCGGCGGCCGAGGGGCTGCCCGACGCGCTCGGGCTCGGCTTGCCGCCGGTCGGGGTGGACGGGCTGCCGGAGGCGCTCGGGGTCACCGAGGCGCCCGGCGTGCCCGGGGTGGTCGACGCGCTCGGGGTGCCGGTCGCCGAGGGCGAACCGCTCGGCACCACCGGGGGCACGGTCGGCGGGGTGGTCGGCGGGCCGGTCGGCGGCACCTCGGTGGGCAGGCAGCCGGTGAACGGGTAGTGGTGCGTCTCCGCGCCGCCCTTGCCGGTCAGCGACTTGGCGATGACCGAGCCGTTGACGGGCCCGCCGCTGCCGAGGTCGAAGGCGGCGTTCGGCGCCAGCACGGTGCCGGCCCAGGCGGCCTGGCTGTTCTTGACCACCTTGGTGGCGGTCGGGAAGTTCCAGAGCAGCTTGGCCCGGACCGCCCCGCCCGCCGCGCTCTGCAGCTTGTCGTCCAGGACGTACGCCTTCTTGCCCTCGTCCCACAGGTGGAAGCCCGTGGTCCTGGCGGCGGCCATGTCGTAGCCGTCGCCGGTCACGGTGACGACGGTGACCGAGCCGACCGGCACCTTCACGAAGACGTTGGTGGCGCCCTGGAGCGTCGCGGCACTGACGGTGAAGCTGTTGAGCTTGGCGTCGGCGCTGCTCAGGTAGAGGTCCGCGCCCTTCGCCTCGATCGTGGCGCCGGCGGTCGGCGCGGCCGCGGCGAGCGCGGTGGACGCGGAGCGCAGCTTGGCGAACTCGGCCTTGAAGTCGATCGGGGACGCGCCCTGGCTGATCTTGCCCTGGTGCGCGTCGACGACGGCGCCGGCGGCCTTCGAGCCGTAGACGCCGTTGCCCTTCATCACCTGGGTGTTGTGCCCGGTGATCTTGCCGGCCACGACCAGCGCGTTGCCGCCGGGCAGCGCGGCCACCTGGTCGGCGGTCAGCTCCTGGCCGACCGAGAAGCCGCCGGTGAAGTCCGCGTTGCCGCCGACGGCCACCGCGCCCTCGGCGTCCGGCGTGTGGGTGTCGTCGCCCTCGATGAACTCCCCGTAGAGATTCGCGACTCCGAGGCTCTGGCACTGCCGGCCGGGCTCGGTCGCGTGCGCGGCGGCCGGGGCGACGAGACCGGCCAGGGCAAGGGATCCGCCGAGTGCGAGCGCAGCGGCGGGTATGGGTATGCGCATGTGCAGGATCTCCGCTTACGTGCGGGGGGTGGGAGAGGTCCGGAAAAAGGTATGGACCAAGCCGCACTCTGTCGGCCGAACGAGTGATTGGTCAAGACCAATGTCCATCTTGTCCGAACAGTCCCGTTCGACCGGCACGGCCCGGGGAAGCCGCCCCGGACGACGCCCCGGACGACGCGCCGCGGCAGCGGGCCGCGGGGGCCCGCCCGGCGCGACCCCGCCCCGCCCCAAGATCAGCTGTAAGGCCGCCTACGATTGACCCCGTGCCTACCCCCTTCTCCCTGCTCGCCGACCGCTGGCGGCCGTCCGCCGCCATGGTCCGGCGCGCCGCGTTCGCCGCGCTGGTGATGAGCGTGGTGATCGTCGTCACCGGCGGAGCCGTCCGGCTCACCGCCTCCGGCCTCGGCTGCACCACCTGGCCCCGCTGCACCGGCGAGAGCATCACGCCGACGCCCGAAATGGGCCTCCACGGCATCATCGAGTTCACCAACCGGATGCTCACCTACGTCCTGAGCGCGGCCGTGGGCTGGGCGATCCTGGCCGCCCGCTGCCACCGCCGGCCCTCGGCCGAGGGGGCCGCGAAGCCCTGGCGGCGCAGCCTGACCACGCTGGGCTGGGCGCAGTTCTGGCTGGTGATGAGCAACGCCGTGATCGGCGGGATCACCGTGCTGACCGGCCTCAACCCCTACACCGTCGCCGTCCACCTGATCTCCGCGATGGCCCTGGTCTGGGTCGCGCTGCTGATGTGGGAGCGGTCCCGGGAGGGCGACGGCCCGCCGCAGCCGGCGGTGGCCCGCCCGATCATCCGGCTCTCCTACGTCCTGGTCACCGTGATCGGCCTGCTGGTGGCGGCCGGGACGCTGGTGACCGGCGCCGGGCACCACCCGGGGACGCCCAAGGACAACAAGCTGGTGCCGCGGATCCCGCTCGACTACGACCGCCTCGCCCAGGTGCACGCCGACCTGGCGTTCGTCTCGGTCGGCCTGGCGATCGCGGTGCTCTTCGTCTTCGCCGCCGTGAAGGCCCCGCCGGCCGCCCGCGCCCGGGCCCGCGAGCTGCTCGCGGTGCTGCTGCTCCAGGGCGTGCTCGGCTTCGTCCAGTACTTCGCCGACGTCCCGGAGCTCCTGGTCGGCCTGCACATGCTGGGCGCCACGCTCACCTGGATCGCCGTGCTGCGCGTCCCGCTGGCGCTGCGGGTCCGCGCGGACGAGGACGCGCCCGCCGCGCCGCTGCCCGCCCAGGCACCGCGGACCGCCGCCGTCTGAGCCCGGACGCGCGCACGCGAAGGGGCCCCGGGATCACCCGGGGCCCCTCGCGCATGTCCGGGGCCGGCGTCAGCCGCCGATCTGGATGCCCGCCATCCGCTTCCACTCGTACGGGCCGGTCTTCACCCGCAGGCCCAGCTCGCCCTCGAAGTCGTCGTGCAGGGTGACCCCGGCCAGCTCGGCGGCCCGGCGGCCGACGGCGTAGCTCGGGGCGACCTGGTCGCCCCAGGCGCCGTCCGCGCCGACCACGACGATCCGGGTGGCGACCGCGCCGACGTACTCGACGACACCGTCGGCGCTGCCGCCGTGCTGCCGGGCGAAGGCGGTCAGGTGCTTGGCGATGCGCTTGGCGCGGCGTTCGACGCGGGCGTCCGGCGCGGCGGGGGTTGCGGTCTCTGCGCTGCTCATGCCCGCATGCTACCCATCGGTAGCGGAGCTGGCGACGGGACCGGGCTGTGCACCGGACCACATACTGGAGCGGTGACCTTCCAAGGCTGGCCGGCCGAGGCCCTAGAGTTCTACGAGCACCTGGAGACCGACAACTCCAGGACCTTCTGGCAGACCCACAAGGACCGGTACGAGCACGTCGTACGGGAGCCGATGGAGCAGCTGCTCGCCGAGCTGGAGCCCGAGTTCGGGCCGGGCAAGATCTTCCGCCCCAACCGGGACGTCCGGTTCAGCGCCGACAAGTCCCCGTACAAGACGCACATCGGCGCCCACCTGGCGGCCGGCGGCTACATCCAGCTCTCCGCCGACGGCCTGGCCTGCGGCAACGGGCTCTACCAGCTCGCCCCGGACCAGCTGGCGCGCTACCGGGCGGCCGTCGCCGAGGACGTCGGCGGCGCCGAGCTGGAGCGGGTGATCGCCCGGGTCCGCGGTGCCGGCCCGGAGGTGGTCGGCCGGGACAGCCTGAAGTCCGCCCCGCGCGGCTACCCCAGGGACCACCCGCGGATCGAGCTGCTCCGCCACAAGGGGCTGGTCGCCTGGCAGGAGTGGCCGCCGGCGGCCTGGCTCGGCACCCGGGCGGCCCACGAGCGGATCACCGGCTTCCTGCGGGCCTCCCGGCCGCTCAAGGAGTGGCTGGACGACCGGGTGGGACCGTCCGAAGCGGCACCGCGCTGACGAACGCGAAGGGGCCCCGGTCCGAAGACCGGGGCCCCTTCGACGTGCGGCGGCTACTTCACGAACGGGTCCACCGCGATCACCACGAACAGCAGCGTCAGATAGGTGATCGACCAGTGGAAGAGGCGCATCTCCTTGAGCTTCGCGCCGACCACACCGGCCTTGGCCCGGGCGTACAGCCCGTGCGCCTCCTTCAGCCAGGCCGCGCCCAGCAGCACCGCCGAGACGGGGTACAGCCAGCTGGTCTCGGCCAGCGGCCAGAGCGCCAGCGAGACGGCGACCATGACCCAGGAGTAGATGACGATCTGCTTGGCGACCGCCAGGTTGCCCTTGACCACCGGGAGCATCGGCACGCCGGCCCGCTCGTAGTCCTCGCGCACCTTCATCGACAGCGGCCAGTAGTGCGGCGGCGTCCAGAAGAAGATGACCAGGAAGAGCACCAGCGCCGACCAGGACACCGAGTTGGTGACCGCCGCCCAGCCGACGAAGACCGGCATGCAGCCGGCGATCCCGCCCCAGACGATGTTCTGCGCGGTGCGCCGCTTCAGCCCCAGCGTGTAGACGAACACGTAGAACAACAGGGCCGACAGCGCGAGCAGCGAGGACAGCGGGTTGACCAGGTAGCCCAGCCAGAGGGTGGAGCCGACCGCCAGCGCGATGCCGAACACCAGCGCCTCGCGCGGCGACACCATCCCGGTGACGAGCGGCCGCCGCTCGGTGCGCGACATCACCGCGTCGATGTCGCGGTCGATGTACATGTTGAGGGCGTTGGCGCCGCCGGCCGACAGGTAGCCGCCGACGACCACCTCCAGCACCAGCAGCGGATTCGGAACGCCGCGCTGCGCCAGGAACATCACCGGCACGGTGGTGATCAGCAGCAGCTCGATGATCCGAGGCTTGGTCAGTGCGACGAATGCGCCGACACGGGCCCCGAACGGCCGGTGCGCAGGCGTCGCCCCGGTGACCCCGGCGGGACGGGATTCGACGGCGGTCACTAACACCCCAACTGAAGATGAATCTTCGCAGGCGTCCACCGGAACGAAGTTCCCGAATCGTCCGCTCTGCGCGTACCACGCCACCTTAGACGCTCCATATCTCCCCACCGGCTCCGGGGTCCCCCGGCGGGGCGGAACGCACACCCCCGGGTGAACCCCTGGCCGAACGCACGAAGCCGACCTGCTGCGATGCCTGTCCCCCGTCCTGACCATCGGGCGGGCAGAGGCCATGAAACCAGGAGAGCCTGGGACAAAAGCACCCTTCGAACCCTCGTGGGAATCGCCATACGGAAATCACGGTTGTCTCAGCACGGAGGGTGAGCCTCGACCCGGACGGTAGGCTCGCACCGAGAAGCGGGATCTACCCTCCGTGACCGGCACCACCCAATGTCCGGCCCCAGCGACGTGGCCGACCCGGTCCCCTTCACGGGGTCACTCTTCACAACGGAAGGAGCCCTGAGACAGGGTGAGCACGACGCCGACGAATGCATTCGAGTGGTCCGAGCTGGACGAGCGGACGGTCGACACCGCCCGCGTCCTGGCGATGGACGCGGTCCAGAAGGTCGGCAACGGACACCCCGGGACGGCCATGTCGCTGGCCCCGGCGGCGTACCTGATCTTCCAGCGCTTCCTGCGCCACGACCCGACCGACCCGGCATGGGTCGGCCGCGACCGGTTCGTCCTCTCTCCCGGGCACACCAGCCTGACCCTCTACACCCAGCTCTACTTCTCGGGCTACGGCCTGGAGCTGGACGACCTCAAGGCCTTCCGGGTCGCCGGCAGCCGCACCCCGGGCCACCCCGAGCACGGCCACACCGCGGGTGTCGAGACCACCACCGGCCCGCTGGGCCAGGGCATCGGCAACGCCGTGGGCATGGCGATGGCCGCCCGTTTCGAGCGCGGCCTGTTCGACCCGGAGGCCCCGGCCGGCGAGTCGCCGTTCGACCACACCATCTGGGCGATCGTCTCCGACGGCGACCTGGAGGAGGGCATCTCCGCCGAGGCGTCCTCGCTGGCCGGCCACCAGAAGCTGGGCAACCTGGTCGCGCTCTACGACGACAACCACATCTCGATCGAGGGCGACACCGAGACGGCCTTCTCCGAGGACGTGCTCAAGCGCTACGAGGCGTACGGCTGGCACGTCCAGCGGGTCGCCCCGAAGTCCAACGGCGACATCGACGTGGCCGTGCTGGCCGAGGCGCTGGCCGCGGCCAAGGCCGAGACCTCCCGCCCGTCGATCATCGCGATGCGCACCATCATCGCCTGGCCGGCCCCGGACGCGCAGAACACCGCCAAGGCGCACGGCTCCGCGCTCGGTGCCGCCGAGATCGCCGCCACCAAGAAGGTCCTGGGCTTCGACCCGGAGAAGACCTTCGAGGTCAGCGACAAGGTCATCGAGCACGCCCGCCTGGTGATCAAGCGCGGCAAGGCCGCCCGCGACGAGTGGCAGCGCTCGCTCGACGCCTGGCGCGCCGCCAACCCACACCGCGCCGGCGAGTTCGACCGCATCCAGGCCGGCGAGCTCCCCGAGAGCTGGAAGAAGGCCGTCCCGGTCTTCGCGGCCGGCAAGGACGTCGCGACCCGCAAGGCGTCCGGCGAGACCCTCAAGGCGCTCGGCGCGGTGATCCCGGAGCTGTGGGGCGGCTCGGCCGACCTCGCGGAGTCCAACCTCACCACCATCGACGAGGAGAGCTCCTTCCTCCCCGAGGGCAACCCGCTGAAGTCGGCCAGCCCCTACGGCCGGACGATCCACTTCGGCATCCGCGAGCACGCCATGGGCTCGACCATGAACGGCATCGCCCTGCACGGCAGGACGCGGGTCTTCGGCGGCACCTTCCTGGTCTTCGCCGACTACATGCGCCCCGCCGTCCGGCTGGCCGCGCTGATGAAGCTGCCGGTCACCTACGTCTGGACGCACGACTCGATCGGCCTCGGCGAGGACGGCCCGACCCACCAGCCGGTCGAGCAGATCGCCTCGCTGCGCGCCATCCCGGGCCTGACCGTGGTCCGCCCGGCCGACGCCAACGAGACGGCCGTCGCCTGGCGCACCGTCATCGAGCGGCAGACCAGCCACCCGGGCCCGGTCGGCCTGGCGCTCACCCGCCAGAACGTCCCGACCTTCGACCGCGAGGTCTTCGGCTCCGCCGAGGGCACCGCGAAGGGCGGCTACATCCTGGCCGAGGCCTCCACCGGCGACCCGCAGCTGATCCTGCTCGCCACCGGCTCCGAGGTCCAGCTGGCCGTCCAGGCCCGCGAGGTCCTGGAGGCCGAGGGCACCGCGACCCGCGTGGTCTCGCTGCCGTCCTTCGAGTGGTTCCACGAGCAGGACCAGGCCTACCGCGACAGCGTGCTGCCGCCGTCGGTCAAGGCCCGCGTCTCGGTCGAGGCCGGCATCGCCCAGGGCTGGCGCGAGCTGGTCGGCGACCACGGCCGGATCGTCTCGCTGGAGCACTTCGGCGCCTCCGCCGACTACAAGGTGCTCTTCGAGGAGTTCGGCCTGACCGCCGAGCGGGTCGTCGCCGAGGCCCACAACGCGCTGCGTTCGCTCGAAGCCGTCAACCGCTAGCACCACCGGGGCCGCGTGCCCGCCCGCACAGCGGGTACGCGGCCCGTCTGACGACCCCACAGACAGACAGATGAAGACAGAAGAAGGACTGAGCACCATGACTGACGCACTGAAGCGCCTCAGCGACGAAGGCGTGGCGATCTGGCTGGACGACCTCAGCCGCAAGCGGCTGAACACCGGCAACCTCGCCGAGCTGGTGCAGAACAAGCACGTGGTGGGTGTCACCACCAACCCGACCATCTTCCAGAAGGCCATCGGCGGCGGGGACTCCTCCTACGACGGCCAGCTGCGTGACCTCGCCGTCCGCAAGGTCACCACCGACGAGGCCGTCCGCATGATCACCACCTCGGACGTGCGCGACGCCGCCGACGTGCTGCGCCCGGTCTACGACGCCTCCAACGGCCGCGACGGCCGGGTCTCCATCGAGGTCGACCCCCGCCTGGCCCACGAGACGGCCGCGACCGTCGCCGAGGCCAAGCAGCTCTGGTGGCTCGTCGACCGCCCGAACGTCTTCATCAAGATCCCCGCCACCAAGGCCGGCCTGCCCGCGATCGCCGAGGTCATCGGCAAGGGCATCAGCGTCAACGTCACGCTGATCTTCTCGCTGGAGCGCTACCGCGCGGTGATCGACGCCTTCCTGACCGGTCTGGAGGCCGCCAAGGCCAAGGGCCTGGACCTCTCGCAGATCGAGTCGGTCGCCTCCTTCTTCGTCTCCCGCGTGGACACCGAGATCGACAAGCGCCTCGACAAGATCGGCGGCGAGGCCAAGCAGCTGCGCTCCAAGGCCGCCCTGGCCAACGCCCGCCTGGCCTACCAGGCGTACGAGGAGATCTTCGGCAGCGTCGACGGCAAGACCGCCGGCAGCGCCCGCTGGAAGGCCCTGGAGGCCGCCGGCGCCAAGCCGCAGCGCCCGCTCTGGGCCTCCACCGGCGTCAAGGACCCGGCCCTGCCGGACACCCTGTACGTCACCGAGCTGATCGCCCCGGGCACCGTCAACACCATGCCCGAGGCCACCCTGGAGGCCACCGGCGACCACGGCGTGATCACCGGCGGCACCATCGTCCCCAACTACGCCGACGCCAAGGCCGTGATGGACGCCATCGCCGCCGCCGGCGTGGACTACGACGACGTCGTCCAGGTGCTGGAGGACGAGGGCGTCGAGAAGTTCGAGCAGTCCTGGAACGAGCTGCTCGACACCGTCACCGCCTCGCTCGCCTCCTTCGCCGCCGAGAAGTGACCCCTGCTCACAGCCAGCGCACGAAAGCGGAGCACATCAAGTGAGCACTGATTTCCCTGAGTTGACATCGGACTCGGACGCGGTCGACTCGCCGCCCGCCCCCGTCAACCCGCTTCGTGACCCCACCGACCGGCGGCTCCCGCGCATCGCGGGGCCGTCCGGCCTGGTCATCTTCGGGGTCACCGGTGACCTGTCCCGCAAGAAGCTGATGCCGGCCATCTACGACCTGGCCAACCGCGGCCTGCTGCCGCCGGGCTTCTCGCTCATCGGCTTCGCCCGCCGCGAGTGGAAGGACGAGGACTTCGCCAAGGAGGTCCACGACGCGGTCAAGGAGCACGCCCGGACGCCGTTCCGCGAAGAGGTCTGGCAGCAGCTCGCCAAGGGCATGCGCTTCGTCCACGGCACCTTCGACGACGACGACGCCTTCGACAAGCTCCGCGAGACCATCGTGGAGCTCGACAAGGCCCAGGGCACCGGCGGCAACTTCGCCTTCTACCTCTCGGTGCCGCCGAAGTTCTTCCCGACGGTCGTCCAGCAGCTGAAGAAGCACGGCCTGGCCGACCCGCCGCAGGGCTCCTGGCGGCGCGCCGTCATCGAGAAGCCCTTCGGCCACGACCTGGAGAGCGCCCAGGAGCTGAACCGGATCGTCCACGAGGTCTTCCCGCGTGACGAGGTCTTCCGGATCGACCACTACCTGGGCAAGGAGACCGTCCAGAACATCCTGGCGCTGCGCTTCGCCAACCAGATGTTCGAGCCGATCTGGAACCGGTCGTACGTCGACCACGTGCAGATCACCATGGCCGAGGACATCGGCATCGGCGGGCGGGCCGGCTACTACGACGGCATCGGCTCGGCCCGGGACGTCATCCAGAACCACCTGCTCCAGCTGATGGCGCTCACCGCCATCGAGGAGCCGGCGTCGTTCCACCCCAAGGCGCTGGTGGCCGAGAAGCTCAAGGTGCTCAGCGCCGTCAAGCTCCCGGCCGACCTCGGCAAGCACACCGTGCGCGGCCAGTACGCGTCCGGCTGGCAGGGCGGCGAGGAGGTCGGCGGCTACCTCGACGAGGACGGCATCAACCCGGACTCCAAGACCGACACCTACGCGGCCATCAAGCTGGAGATCAACAACCGCCGCTGGGCGGGCGTGCCGTTCTACCTGCGCACCGGCAAGCGGCTCGGCCGGCGGGTCACCGAGATCGCGGTGGTCTTCCAGCGCGCCCCGTACCTGCCGTTCGACTCCTACGCGACCGAGGAGCTGGGACAGAACGCCCTGGTCATCCGGGTCCAGCCGGACGAGGGCGTGACGGTGCGGTTCGGCTCCAAGGTGCCGGGCACCTCCTTCGAGGTCCGGGACGTCACGATGGACTTCGCCTACGGCGAGTCCTTCACCGAGTCCAGCCCGGAGGCCTACGAGCGGCTGATCCTCGACGTGCTGCTCGGCGACGCCAACCTGTTCCCGCGCCACCAGGAGGTCGAGCTCTCCTGGCAGATCCTCGACCCGATCGAGAAGTACTGGGACACCCACGGCAGGCCCGCCCAGTACCCGGCAGGGACCTGGGGCCCGGTCGAGGCCGACGAGATGCTCGCACGAGACGGCAGGAGCTGGCGCCGGCCATGAAGATCGACCTCACGGACACCACGTCCAGCAAGATCAACGCGACGCTGATGGAGGCGCGCCGGGCCAGCGGCTCCACCGCCGCCGGCATGGTGCTCACCCTGGTGATCGTGACCGACGAGGGCAGCGCCTACGACGCCCTCAAGGCCGCCAACGACGCCTCCCGCGAGCACCCCTCGCGGACCCTGGCGGTCATCAAGCGGGCCGGGCGCTCGCCCCGGGCCCGGGCCGAGACCCGCCTGGACGCCGAGATCCTGGTCGGCACCGCCGCCGGCTCCGGCGAGACGGTCGTCCTGCGCATGCACGGCGAGCTCGCCGCGCACGCCCAGTCGGTCGTCCTGCCGCTGCTGCTGCCGGACGCTCCGGTGGTGGTCTGGTGGCCCGAGAACGCGCCGCTGCACCCGGCGCAGGACCCGCTGGGCTCGATCGCCCAGCGCCGGATCACCGACGCCGTCACCGCCGAGTCCCCGGTGGGCCAGCTCGCCCAGCGGGCCCAGAGCTACACCCCGGGCGACACCGACCTGGCCTGGACCAGGATCACCGGCTGGCGCTCGATGCTGGCCGCCGCGCTGGACCAGCGGCCCTCCCAGGTCACCGCCGCGGTGGTCGAGGGCGAGTCGTACAACCCCAGCGTCGAGCTGCTCGGCCTCTGGCTGCACAACCGGCTGCACGTGCCGGTCGAGCGGGTCGTCACCGGCGGCCCGGGCATCACCGCGGTGCACCTGCGCACCAAGGACGGGGACATCACCCTGGACCGCCCGGACGGCCTGATGGGCACGCTCTCCATGCCCGGCTCGCCGGACCGCCAGGTGGCGCTGAAGCGCCGCGAGACGGCCGAGCTGATCGCGGAGGAGCTGCGCCGGCTCGACCCGGACGACATCTACGCGACGGCCGTCCGCACGCCCGTCGAGCGGCTGCACGAGCCGGCCAACGCCGAGACGGCGGCGGCCGAGCAGGCCGCCCAGGCGGTGGTCTCCGAGGCCGCGGTGGCCAACCCGACCCGGGTGACCGCCAAGGTCCTGGACGCGGCGGAGGAGACCGGCGAGGCCGCCCCCGCGAAGAAGGCCCCGGCCAAGCGCGCCGCCAAGAAGGCGGGCTCGTGACGGCCGCGACCCCGCAGCTGGTCGTCCACCGGGACAAGGAGCTGATGGCCCAGGCGGCCGCGGCCCGGCTGATCACCCGGATCGTGGACGCCCAGGCCGCCCGCGGCACCGCCTCGGTGGTGCTCACGGGCGGGCGCAACGGCAACGCCCTGCTGGCCGCCATCGCCGCCTCCCCCGCCCGGGACGCGGTCGACTGGGCCCGGCTGGACCTCTGGTGGGGCGACGAGCGCTTCCTGCCCGCCGACAACGGCGAGCGCAATGCCGTCCAGGCCCGGGCGGAGCTGCTCGACGCCGTCCCGCTCGACCCGGCCCGGGTGCACGAGATGCCCGCCTCCGACGGTGCGGACGGCTCGGACGTGGAGGCCGCCGCGGCCCGCTACGCCGAGGAGCTGGCCAAGGCCGCCGGACCGGGCGACCGCCTCGGCGTGCCCGCCTTCGACGTGCTGCTGCTCGGCGTCGGCCCGGACACCCATGTCGCCTCGCTCTTCCCCGAGCACCCGGGCGTCCGGGAGACCGGGCTGACGGTGGTCGGCGTGCGCGGTGCGCCCAAGCCCCCGCCGACCCGGATCTCGCTCACCCTCCCGGCCATCCGGGCGGCCCGCGAGGTCTGGCTGCTGGCGGCCGGCGAGGACAAGGCGGGCGCCGTCGCGCTGGCACTGTCCGGCCCCGGCGAGCTCCAGGCACCCGCCTCGGGCGCGTACGGGCGCGGGCGGACGCTGTGGCTGCTGGACCGCGCCGCCGCGGCCCAGCTCCCGCCGCAGCTGTACCCGCCGGCCTCGGCCTGATCGAATGCCGAAGGGCGCCACCGTTCTCGACGGTGGCGCCCTTCGGCGTTGGTCAGGTGTTCAGATCTCACCGCGCAGCTTGGCCAGCGCCTCGGCGAGGATCGCCTCGCCGTCGGCGTCGGTGCGCCGCTCACGGACGTAGGCGAGGTGGGTCTTGTAGGGCTCGTTGCGCGAGGGGGCCGGCGGGTTGTGCTCGTCCTGACCGGCCGGAAATCCGCAGCGCGGGCAGTCCCAGGTGTCCGGGATGACCGCCTCCGCGGCGAAGCTGGGACGGGTCTCGTGCTTGTTGGCACACCAGAAGGAGATCCGGTTACGGGGGGCGGATTCGCCGCGCTCCGCCTCGCCCATCGGGCCGGCTCCGACCCTGCTGCCACGGATGGCGTTGCCACTTGCCACGGTCTGACTCCCTGCGTGCTGGTGCGCCGACCCGCCGCGGTGCGCGTCGGTGGCGAAAGTCGTCCTAGTGTAAGCAGGAGTTAAGGATGCACCGCCACCGACTCCGCCCCGGACCGTTCCAGCATAGGCCGCGGGGCGACAGGGCGTCAGAGATACGTCAGCTCTTGTACTTGAGCACCAGGCCGAGCACGATGATGCATGCGAACCAGGCAACCCCGACAATGACCGTGATGCGGTCCAGGTTGCGCTCGGCCACGGCCGAGCCGCCGCCGGTGGACATCGCGCCGCCACCGAACATGTCGGACAGGCCGCCACCCTTCCCCTTGTGCAGCAGCACCAGGAGGATCATCAGCAGGCTGAAGATGATCAGGGCAATCGAGAACCCGAGAACCACGGCGGGACCAACTCTCTCGTATCTTCGGCGAAGGGGCCGGGCCGCCACGATGCGGTCCGGCCCCAAAGCCTACGTTGCTGCGGCGGCGTTAGCCTACTGCCTGGTCACGGTACCGCACGATCTTGACGAACTCGTCGGCGTCCAGGGAGGCACCGCCGATCAGGCCGCCGTCGATGTCGGGCTTGGCCATCAGGCCGGCCGCGCTGGAGGACTTGACCGAACCGCCGTACAGCACGCGGACCTTCTCGGCCAGCGGGGCGTCGTACAGCTCGGCGATCCGCGCGCGGATGGCCGCGCAGACCTCCTGGGCGTCCTCGGGGGTCGCCACCTCGCCGGTGCCGATCGCCCAGACCGGCTCGTACGCGACCACGATCGACTCGGCCTGGTCGGCCGGGACGCCCTGCAGCGCGCCGTCGAGCTGGGCCAGGGTGTACTCGACGTGGGTGCCGGCCTTGCGGATGTCCAGCGGCTCGCCGATGCAGAGGATCGGGGTGATCCCGTTGCGGTAGGCGGCCTTGACCTTGGCGTTGACGATCTCCTCGTTCTCGCCGTGGTACTGGCGGCGCTCCGAGTGGCCGATCACCGCGAAGGTGCACTTCAGCTTGGACAGCATCGGGCCGGAGATCTCGCCGGTGTAGGCACCGGAGTCGTGCTGCGAGATGTCCTGCGAGCCGTACTTGATCTTCAGCTTGTCGCCGTCGACCAGGGTCTGCACCGAGCGCAGGTCGGTGAACGGCACCAGAACGGCGACCTCGACCGACTCGTAGTCCTTGTCGGCCAGCGCGAAGGCCAGCTTCTGGGTGTGCTGGATGGCCTCAAGGTGGTTGAGGTTCATCTTCCAGTTGCCCGCCATCAGCGGGAGACGCTCAGTCATTGCCTCAGCCTTCCAGGGCGGCGAGACCGGGGAGCGTCTTGCCCTCCAGGTACTCAAGGCTGGCGCCACCGCCGGTCGAGATGTGCCCGAACTTCGTCTCGTCGAAGCCCAGGATGCGGACGGCGGCGGCGGAGTCGCCACCACCGACCACGGTGAACGCGTCGCTGTCGAGCAGGGCCTGCGCGACGGCCTTGGTGCCCTCGGCGAAGGTCGGGTGCTCGAAGACACCGACCGGGCCGTTCCAGAACACCGTCCTGGCGTCGGCCAGCTTCGCGGCGAACAGCTCCCGGGTCCGGGGGCCGATGTCCAGGCCCTCCTTGTCCGCGGGGATCTTGTCGGCGTCGACGACCTCGAAGTCCTCGACCGGCTTGTGGGTCTTGGTGTCGGGGAACGACCCGGAGACCGCGATGTCCACCGGCACCACGAACTCGACGCCGTTCGCCTTCGCCCGCTCCAGGTACTCCAGGACGACCGGGATCTGGTCCTTCTGCAGCAGCGAGATGCCGACCTCGTGCCCCAGGGCCGCGAGGAAGGTGTACGCCATGCCGCCGCCGATGAGGATGCGGTCGGCCTTGCCGAGCAGGTTGTCGATCACGCCGACCTTGTCGGACACCTTGGAGCCGCCGAGCACGACCACGTACGGACGCTCGACCTCGTCGGTGAGGCGCTTGAGCACGCCCACCTCGGTGGCGATCAGGTCGCCGACGGCGTGCGGCAGGCGGGCCGGCAGGTCGTACACCGACGCGTGCTTGCGGTGCACCGCGCCGAAGCCGTCGCCGACGTACAGCTCGGCCAACTCGGCCAGCCGGTCGGCGAAGGCGCCGCGCTCGGCGTCGTCCTTGCTGGTCTCACCGGCGTTGAAGCGCAGGTTCTCGAGCAGCGTGACCTCGCCGTCGGCCAGGGCGGCGACGGTGGCCTTCGCGCTCTCACCCACGGTGTCGGTCGCGAACGAGACCGGCGTGCCGAGGATCTCGCCGAGGCGGACGGCCACCGGCGCGAGGGAGAACTGCGGGTCGGGCTCGCCCTTCGGGCGGCCGAGGTGGGAGGCGACGACGACCTTCGCACCGCGCTCGACGAGCTTGGCGATGGTCGGGGCGACGGCGCGGATCCGGCCGTCGTCGGTGATCGTGCCGTCGGACAGCGGGACGTTCAGGTCGGCGCGAACGAACACGCGCTTGCCGGCGACGTCGAGGTCTTCGATGGTCTTCACGGTCTTCGGTCTCCTGGGGAGATGGTTGCGCTGTTGGCAGCGGCACAACGGCGGGCCGCCTGGGAGTTGAGGTTGAGGGTGCGCAGACGGAGGGCCCGGACGGTGGTGCACAATGTCCGGGCCCTCCCCCCTACTTCACGTCAGCTCCCGCTGCGTCAGAGCTGGCCGCCGACGAGGGTGGTCAGGTTGACGAGGCGGTTCGAGTAGCCCCACTCGTTGTCGTACCAGCCGAAGACCTTGACCTGGTTGCCCTGGACCATGGTCATCAGCGAGTCGAAGATCGTGGAGAACGGCGAGTTCACGATGTCGGAGGAGACGATCGGGTCCTCGGTGTACTGCAGGATGCCCTTGAGGGAGCCCTCGGACGCCTTCTGGAAGGCCGCGTTGACCTCCTCGACGGTGACATCGCGCTCAAGGGTGACGACCAGGTCGGTGATCGAACCGGTGGGGACCGGGACGCGCAGCGAGGTGCCGTCCAGCTTGCCCTTCAGCTCCGGCAGGACCAGCGCGGTGGCCTTGGCGGCACCGGTGGAGGTCGGGATGATGTTGAGGGCCGCGGCGCGGGCGCGACGCAGGTCCTTGTGCGGGAAGTCCAGGGTGACCTGGTCGTTGGTGTACGCGTGCACCGTGGTCATCAGACCCTTGACGATGCCGAAGTTCTCGTTGAGCACCTTGGCCAGCGGCGCCACGCAGTTCGTGGTGCAGGAGGCGTTGGAGATCACGTCGTGCTTGGCGGCGTCGTACTTCTCGTCGTTGACGCCCATCACGATGGTGACGTCCTCGTCGGTGGCGGGCGCCGAGATGATGACCTTCTTGGCACCGGCGGTGATGTGCTTCTTGGCCGCCTCGGCCTTGGTGAAGATGCCGGTGGACTCGATCACGATGTCCACGCCCAGCTCGCCCCAGGGGAGGTTGGCCGGGTCACGCTCGGCGATGACCTTGAAGGTCTTGCCGTCGACGGTGATGCTGTTCTCGGTGTGCGAGACCTCGCCCGGGAAGGTACCCAGGATGGAGTCGTACTTGAGCAGGTGCGCCAGGGTCTTGGTGTCGGTCAGGTCGTTGACACCGACGATCTCGATGTCCGCGCCCTGGGCCTTAACCGCACGGAAGAAGTTGCGGCCGATGCGGCCGAATCCGTTGATGCCTACCCGGATCGTCACGAACCGATCTCCTCGTTAGGTACGCCGGAGCTATGCCGACGGGGTGGAATTTGGGAGGTCCCCGACCGCCTATGACCCTACCTCTCCGAGGCCTGGGAGGGCACATCAGGCCGGGTCGGACGCCTTGGCGTGGCGTGTCAAGAGGTCACGAGCAGGGCTTGTGTCCTTGCCGTCGGGGGCAGTTGGTAGCGGCCCGCGGAAGGGGGGTCGGAGCCGCCTCGTCCCACCGTCCGGACACGGAACAGCCGGTGCCCGGAATCCGGACACCGGCCGTCTCACCCGTCACTCGGCGTGATCGCTAGTTGAGCGCCATCTCGTCGGTCAGATTGGCCTCGGTGCTGGGCAGACCCAGCTCGGAGGCGCGCTTGTCGGCCATCGCCAGCAGCCGGCGGATCCGGCCGGCCACCGCGTCCTTGGTCAGCGGCGGGTCGGCCAGGGCGCCCAACTCCTCCAGCGAGGCCTGCTTGTGCTGCATCCGCAGCTGGCCGGCCGCGGCCAGGTGGTCGGGCACCTCCTCGCCGAGGATCTCCAGCGCGCGCTGCACCCGCGCGCCGGCCGCGACGGCGGCCCGGGCCGAGCGGCGCAGGTTGGCGTCGTCGAAGTTGGCCAGCCGGTTGGCGGTCGCCCGCACCTCGCGCCGCATCCGGCGCTCCTCCCAGGCCAGCACCGACTCGTGCGCGCCCAGGCGGGTCAGCAGCGCGCCGATGGCGTCACCGTCGCGGATCACCACCCGGTCCACGCCGCGCACCTCGCGGGCCTTGGCCGGGATGCCGAGCCGGCGGGCCGCGCCGACCAGGGCGAGGGCCGCCTCGGAACCGGGGCAGGTGATCTCCAGCGAGGAGGAGCGGCCGGGCTCGGTGAGCGAGCCGTGCGCCAGGAAGGCGCCCCGCCAGGCCGCCTCGGCGTCGCAGGTCGCCCCGGAGACGACGGCCGGGGGCAGACCGCGGATCGGCCGACCCCGGCCGTCCACCAGACCGGTCTGCCGCGCCAGCAGCTCGCCGTCCTTGACCACGCGCACCACGTAGCGGCTGCCGCGCCGCAGACCGCCGGGCGCCATCACCACCAGGTCCGAGGAGTGTCCGAAAATCTCCAGGAGGTCCTTGCGCAGGCGTCGTGCCGCCGCCCCCGTGTCCAGCTCCGCCTCGATCACGATGCGGCCGCTCACGATGTGCAGCCCGCCCGCGAATCGCAGGATCGCCGAGACCTCCGCCTTGCGGCAGCAGGCCCGGGTGACCGGGAGCCGGCTGATTTCGTCCTTCACCGCTGGAGTCATCGCCATGGCCCGATCCTTCCATGTGTCCGGAAAATCCGGTCGTACGCGGCCGCCAAGAGCTCCGGGTCGTGTCGCGGCGTGCCGTCGGTACGGGCGACCCGGCCGAGCACCAGGGCCGCGCCCATCCGCTCCGCGGCCTTCTCCAGGCCGGCCAGGTCCGCCTGGCCGAAGGCGCCGCCGGTGACGGCGCGCTCGTCCACCAGGATCGCATCCACCGCAAGGGCGGGTGCGTGGTCGGCGATGACCTCCAGGTGGCGCTGCGGGGTGAAGCCCTCCGTCTCGCCGGGCTGGGGGGCCAGGTTCAGGGTGAGCAGGCGGCGGGCGCGGGTCTCGGTGAGCGCCTCGGCCAGCTCGGGCACCAGCAGGTGCGGCAGCACGCTGGTGAACCAGGAGCCGGGACCGAGCACCACCCAGTCCGCCTCCCGGACGGCCGTGACGGCCTCCGGGACGGCCGGCGGCCCGTCCGGCAGCAGCCGGATCGACTGCACGGTGCCGGGCGTCACCGCGACGCTGGCCTGGCCCCGGACGGCGGACAGCTCACCCGGACTGGCCGGGTCGTGGCCGCGCACGACCGCCTCGATGTCCAGCGGCACCGCCGACATCGGCAGCACCCGGCCCTGGACGTTCAGCAGCCGGCCCACCCAGTCCAGGGCGGCGACCGGGTCACCCAGCTTCTCCCAGAGCGCGACGATCAGCAGGTTGCCGACGGCGTGGCCACCCAGCCCACCGGTGCCGGTGAAGCGCTGCTGGATCACCTCGGACCAGGTGCGGCCCCAGTCGTCGTCGCCGCAGAGCGCGGCCAGCGCCTTGCGCAGGTCCCCCGGGGGCAGCACCCCGAGCTCCTCGCGCAGCCGGCCGCTGGAGCCGCCGTCGTCGGCGACGGTGACCACGGCGGTGAGGTCGGTGGTGAGCCGGCGCAGCGCGGAGAGCGAGGCCGAGAGGCCCTGGCCGCCGCCCAGCGCGGCGATCCGGGGTGCCTGGTTGCCGCGGGGTGCCTGACTGGTACGGGCCGGGCTGGTGCGGACCTGGCCGGTCCGCGGCCGACTGGGACTCGCGCCGCGCGACGGGACCCCCGTCCGGTCGGCGGTCTTGTTCTGGAGCTGCCGCCCGGGCACGTATCCCGTCACACCCACCTCGCGTTCCTCTTGCCCGCCGCCGGCCTCCGCCGGCGGCCCGGCAGGGGTGAGGCGGCTACTCCCGTCCCATGTCACGGTGGACGAGCACCGTTTCCACTCCGTCCGCGATGAGACGCTTCGTCAGCCGCTCGGACATCGCGACGCTGCGGTGCTTGCCACCGGTGCAGCCTACGGCAAGCGTCATATAACGCTTCCCCTCGCGGCGGTACCCCTCGGTGATGATGCGCAGCAGCTCGGCGTAGCCGTTGAGGAATTCATTGGCCCCGGGCTGCTGGAAGACGTAGTCGGCGACGTCGGAGTCGGTGCCGGTCCGGGCGCGGAGCTCGGGCACCCAGTGCGGATTCGGCAGGAAGCGACAGTCCACCACGAGGTCGGCGTCGACCGGCAGGCCGTACTTGAAGCCGAAGGACATCACGGTGGCGCGCAGCTCGGGCTCGTCGTGGTCGGCGAACTGGGCGTCGAGCTTGGCCCGCAGCTGGTGGACGTTGAGGTTGGAGGTGTCGATCACCAGGTCGGCCTCGCCGCGCAGCTCGCGCAGCAGGTCGCGCTCCTGGGCGATGCCGTCCACGATCCGGCCGTCGGCCTGGAGCGGGTGCGGGCGGCGCACGCTCTCGAAGCGGCGGACCAGGGCGTCGTCGGAGGAGTCCAGGAAGACCACGCTCAACCGGACGCCGCGCTTCTCCAGCTCGTCCAGCGAGGTGAGCAGGTCGTCGAAGAACTGGCGGCCGCGGACGTCCACCACGGCGCCGATCCTGGCCACGTTGCCCTGGGAGCGGGCGCCGAGGTCGACCATGGTCGGGATCAGGGCGGGCGGCAGGTTGTCCACCACGAACCAGCCCAGGTCCTCCAGGCACTTGGCCGCCGTCGAGCGGCCGGCTCCGGACATGCCGGAGATGATCACCAGCTCCGGGACGTTCTCTGCCTGGGCCTGCGGCCGGGCGGTGCCGCCATCGTCGGACATCGTCACTTCGGTTCCCCGCTTTCGGTGGTTCTGCTGTGGAGAACGCGCGCGGCGCGGCCACGCTTCCCCGGCTCACTCGGGCGAGTGAGCGCGGGGCGCGCCGGCTGACGGGCGGCGTCGACCGTCATGGCGTCTCCCGGAATGGTGCGGTCTGGGGTGCTGCGTCGGCCGCGCCGCCGGCTGCCGGGCCGGCCGCGTCGGCACTGTCGTCGATGATCTCGCCGGTGGCGGTGTTCACGGCGAGTGTCGCGGGTGGACGGGACGACAACGCTGCGGCAACAGTCTCCGCCGTGCGGCGTCCGATGCCGGGTACGGCGCAGAGTTCGTCGACGGTGGCCGCGCGGAGCTTCTTCAGCGAGCCGAAGTGCTTGAGCAGTGCCTGGCGGCGAGTCTCGCCGAGGCCGGGGACGGAGTCCAGCTCCCCGGCGGTGAGTCGCTTGGAACGCTTGCTGCGCTGGTAGGTGATCGCGAACCGGTGCGCCTCGTCGCGGACCCGCTGGAGCAGGTAGAGGCCCTCGCTGCTGCGCGGCAGGACCACCGGGTCGTCCTCGCCGGGCAGCCAGACCTCCTCCAGCCGCTTGGCCAGGCCGCAGAGGGCGACGTCGTCGATGCCGAGCTCGTCCAGGGCGCGCTTGGCGGCGGCGACCTGGGGCTGGCCGCCGTCGACGACCAACAGCTGCGGCGGGTAGGCGAAACGGCGCGGGCGGCCGGTCTCGGGGTCCACCGGGCCGGCCGGGGCCTGCGGGCCGGCGGCGCCGTCGGGCAGGGCGGCGGCGTGGCCGTCGGCGGTGGCGGGACCGTCCGGTGCGCCGGGGTCGTCGGCCTCGGGAACGGCCCACTCCCCGGTCTGCTCGCGCTCCTGGAGGTAGCGGCGGAACCGGCGGCCGATCACCTCGTGCATCGAGCGGACGTCGTCCTGGCCCTCGAAGCCCTTGATCTGGAACCGGCGGTACTCGCTCTTGCGGGCCAGGCCGTCCTCGAAGACCACCATCGAGGCGACCACGTCCTCGCCCTGCAGGTGGGAGATGTCGAAGCACTCGATCCGCAGCGGGACGGAGTCCAGCTCCAGCGCGTCGGCGATCTCCTGGAGGGCGCGGCTGCGGGTGGTGAGGTCGGAGGCGCGCTTGGTCTTGTGCAGTGCCAGCGCCTGCTGGGCGTTGCGCTGCACGGTGGCCATCAGGTCCTTCTTGTCGCCGCGCTGCGGGATCCGCAGGTCGACCTGGCTGCCGCGCAGGCCGGACAGCCACTCCCGGACCGGTCCGGCGGGCTCCGGCAGCGCGGGCACCAGCACCTCGCGCGGCACGGTGCCGTCGCCGCCGCCGTAGAGCTGCTGCAGGGCGTGCTCGACCAGGGCCGCGGTGTCGACGTCCTCGACCTTGTCGGTGACCCAGCCGCGCTGGCCGCGGACCCGGCCGCCGCGGACGTGGAAGATCTGCACGGAGGCCTCCAACTCGTCCTCGGCGAGGGCGAGCAGGTCGGCGTCGGTGGCGTCGGCGAGGACGATGGCGTTCTTCTCCATCGCGCGCTTCAGCGCCCCGATGTCGTCCCGCAGCCGGGCCGCCTTCTCGTACTCCATCTCCTCGGCGGCCTCCTGCATCTGCTCTTCCAGCCGGCGCAGGTAGTTGCCGGTGCGGCCGGCCATGAAGTCGCAGAAGTCCTCGGCCAGCGCGCGGTGTTCGTCGGCCGAGACCTTGCCGACGCAGGGCGCGGCACACTTGCCGATGTAGCCGAGCAGGCAGGGCCGGCCGACCTGGCGGGCGCGCTTGAAGACGCCGTTGGAGCAGGTGCGGACGGGGAAGACGCGCAGCAGCAGGTCGACCGTCTCGCGGATCGCCCAGGCGTGCCCGTACGGGCCGAAGTAGCGCACGCCCTTCTTGTGCGCCCCCCGCATCACCTGGACCCGCGGGTACTCCTCGTCGAGGGTGACCGCCAGCTCCGGATAGCTCTTGTCGTCGCGGTACTTGACGTTGAAGCGGGGATCGAACTCCTTGATCCAGGAGTACTCCAGCTGGAGCGCCTCGACCTCGGTGGAGACGACCGTCCACTCCACCGAGGCGGCCGTCGTCACCATCGTCGCGGTCCGCGGGTGCAGGCCGGCGAGGTCCTGGAAGTAGGACGACAGCCGGGGTCGCAGACTCTTGGCCTTGCCGACGTAGATGACCCGCCCGTGGGCGTCACGGAACTTGTAGACGCCCGGGGAGGTCGGGATCGCGCCCGGAGCGGGGCGGTAGGTGGACGGGTCAGCCATGGGTCCACCGTACCGAGTCGGGCCGGGGCTTCGGAGGGGAGATCAACAAGGCGGAGATCGACCGGACGGTGATCGACCGGGTGGTGATCGACTGGGTGGAGATCAACTGCTTCAGCTCGGCGTCACCTTGAGGTTGCCGCCCTCGACCGTCACGGCGTAGGCGGGGAGCGGGGTGGGGGCCGGCCCGTCCAGCACCGCACCGTCGCCGATGGCGAACATGCTGCCGTGGCAGGGGCACTGGATCTTCTGGTTCTTGACCTGGTCGACGATGCAGCCGGCGTGGGTGCACTTGGCGCTGAACGCCTTGTACTCGCCGGCGGTCGGCTGGGTCACCACGATCTTCTGGTCGCGGTAGACGGTGCCGCCGCCGACCGGCACGGCGGCGGCCGGACCGACGTCCACCGGGGTCTTGGCCCCGGAGGAGGTGGACGAGGACGAGGAGGAGCAGCCGGAGACCGCCAGCGCGCCGCCACCGGCCGCGAGGACGGCCGCGGCTCCGCAGAGCAGGGTGCGGCGGGAGGTGGCGGGGCTCTCGCCCAGCGGGCTCTCGGGGGCCTCGGACATGTGGTTCGCTCCTGGTCTCGCTGCGGGTTCGCCGCGGGCTCGCTGCCGCACGGGTCGGCGCAGAGTCTATGCGCCCCTTACCCGGCCGCCCCGAGAACGGGGCGGCCGGGTCGGTGTCGCGCCGCCTGCCGCGCGGTGCTACTTCTTCTTGGCGACGGCCCGCTTGCGCGGGGCCTTCACCGGCGCCGGGGCGTCGTTGAACTCGCCCGGGAGGATGTCCCGCAGGAACTTGCCGGTGTGGCTCTCGGAGACGGCCGCGATCTGCTCCGGAGTGCCCTCGGCCACCACCATGCCGCCGCCGGAGCCGCCTTCGGGGCCCATGTCGACGATCCAGTCGGCGGTCTTGATCACATCGAGGTTGTGCTCGATGACGATGACCGTGTTGCCCTTCTCCACCAGCCCGGAGAGCACCTTGATCAGCTTGCTGATGTCCTCGAAGTGCAGGCCGGTGGTGGGCTCGTCCAGCACGTAGACCGTCCGCCCGGTGGAGCGCTTCTGCAGCTCGGAGGCGAGCTTGACGCGCTGTGCCTCACCGCCGGAGAGGGTCGGCGCGGACTGGCCGAGCCGGACGTAGCCGAGGCCGACGTCGTTGAGCGTCCGCAGGTGGCGGGCGATCGCCGGGACGGCCTCGAAGAAGTGCAGGGCCTCCTCGATCGGCATGTCCAGGACCTCGGCGATGGACTTGCCCTTGTAGTGGACCTCCAGCGTCTCCCGGTTGTACCGGGCGCCGTGGCAGACCTCGCACGGCACGTAGACGTCCGGCAGGAAGTTCATCTCGATCTTGATCGTGCCGTCGCCGGAGCAGTTCTCGCAGCGGCCGCCCTTGACGTTGAACGAGAACCGGCCGGGCAGGTAGCCGCGGACCTTGGCCTCCTGCGTCTCGGCGAAGAGCCGCCGGACGTGGTCGAACACACCGGTGTAGGTGGCCGGGTTGGAGCGCGGGGTGCGGCCGATCGGCGACTGGTCGACGTGCACGACCTTGTCCACCTGGTCGGTGCCGGTGATCCGGGTGTGCCGGCCCGGCACGCTGCGGGCGCCGTTCAGCTCCCGGGCGAGGTGGGTGTAGAGGATGTCGTTGACCAGCGTCGACTTGCCGGAGCCGGAGACACCGGTGATCGCGGTGAAGGTGCCGAGCGGGAAGCCGACCGTGACGTCCTTGAGGTTGTGCTCGCGGGCGCCGTGCACGGTCAGCTGGCGCTTCTTGTCCCGCTCGCGGCGGGCGGCCGGGATCGGGATGGAGCGCTTGCCGGAGAGGTACTGGCCGGTCAGCGACTCCTTGTTGGCGAGCAGCTGCTTGAGCGAGCCGGAGTGCACCACCTTGCCGCCGTGCTCGCCGGCGCCGGGGCCGATGTCGACCACCCAGTCGGCCATCTTGATGGTGTCCTCGTCGTGCTCGACGACGATCAGGGTGTTGCCGATGTCCCGCAGCCGGACCAGGGTCTCGATCAGCCGGTGGTTGTCGCGCTGGTGCAGGCCGATCGAGGGCTCGTCCAGCACGTAGAGCACGCCGACCAGGCCCGACCCGATCTGGGTGGCGAGCCGGATCCGCTGGGCCTCGCCGCCCGAGAGGGTGCCGGCCGCGCGGTTGAGCGAGAGGTAGTCCAGGCCGACGTCGACCAGGAACCGCAGCCGCTCGTTGACCTCCTTCAGGACGCGCTCGGCGATCTGCTTGTCCCGGGCGTTGAGCTTCATCGCGCCGAGGAAGTCCGAGCAGTCGCTGATCGACATGGCCGAGACGTCCGCGATGGACCGGCCCTCGACGGTGACCGCCAGCACGACCGGCTTGAGCCGGGTGCCCTGGCAGGTCGGGCAGGGCACCTCGCGCATGTAGCCCTCGAAGCGCTCGCGGCTGCTGTCGCTCTCCGCCTCGGTGTGCCGGCGCTGGATGAACGGCACCGCGCCCTCGAAGCCCGTGGTGTACGAGCGGTCCCGGCCGTAGCGGTTGCGGTAGCGCACCTCGACCTGGTGCTTGTGGCCGTACAGCAGCGCCTTCTTGGCGCGGGCCGGCAGCCCGGCCCAGGGGAGGTCCGTCCGGAAGCCCAGCTCGCCGGCGAGCGCGTCGATCAGGCGCTGGAAGTACTCCTTGGTGTGGCCGCCCGACCAGGGGTGGATGGCCCCCTCGTCCAGCGACTTCTCCTCGTCCGGGACGACCAGCTCCGGGTCGACCTCCATCCGGTTGCCCAGACCGGAGCAGTCCGGGCAGGCGCCGAACGGCGAGTTGAAGGAGAACGAGCGCGGCTCCAGCTCCTCGAACGACACGTCGTCGTACGGGCAGTAGAGGTGCTCGGAGTACATCCGCTCGCGCTCCGGGTCGTCCTCCGGGAGGTCGACGAAGTCGAGCACGACCATGCCACCGCCCAGCCGCAGGGCCGTCTCCACCGAGTCGGTCAGGCGACGCTTGGCGCTGCCCTTCACGGTGAGGCGGTCGATGACCACCTCGACGGTGTGCTTCTCCTGCTTCTTGAGCTTCGGCGGCTCGGCGAGCTGGATCGTCTCGCCGTCCACCCGGGCCCGGGCGTAGCCCTTGGACTGGAGGTCGGCGAAGAGGTCGACGAACTCGCCCTTGCGCTCGCGCACCACCGGGCTGAGCACCTGGAACCGGGTGCCCTCGGTGAGCTCCAGCACCTTGTCCACGACGGCCTGCGGGGACTGCTTGGCGATCGGGCGGCCGCAGTGCGGGCAGTGCGGCTTGCCGATCCGCGCGAACAGCAGGCGCAGGTAGTCGTAGACCTCGGTGATGGTGCCCACGGTGGAGCGCGGGTTGCGGTTGGTGGACTTCTGGTCGATCGAGACGGCCGGGGAGAGGCCCTCGATGAAGTCGACGTCGGGCTTGTCCATCTGCCCGAGGAACTGCCGGGCGTAGGAGGACAGCGACTCGACGTAGCGGCGCTGCCCCTCGGCGAAGATCGTGTCGAAGGCCAACGAGGACTTGCCGGACCCGGAGAGGCCCGTGAAGACGATGAGGGAGTCGCGGGGCAGGTCGAGCGAGACGTTCTTGAGATTGTGCTCGCGAGCACCGCGGACGATGAGGCGGTCGGCCACTGCTTCTGGCGCCTTTCTCCGGGGCGAGATGTCTTGCAACGAGAGGGGCTGCTTCGTGCCGCAGCTTCGTGTGCTACTTCCAGGATGCGGCAGCCAGCCTATAGCTCACGCGTTCGATTATCGAGCTTGTCCAGTGGAGTCCACCCGAACGAGTGATGATCTCCACTGAAGTTGACGGCGGCTGTTCGAGAAAAGGCCTGCTCAGCCGCGACATCGGAGATAGCGTCACCCTCGTCAACGAGCGAGAGCCCATGCGGGCAACGCTGCCGACCACTCCGACGGAGGCCGCATCCGATGACCGACCCGCAGAACCCCGCCGCCGCCGCGGCCCTCGCGGACGAGCGGCTGCGCCTGGTCGCCGTCGCCACCGGGCACCTGCTGCACACCGTGACGACGCTCGACGAGAAGTCCGTCGCCGGGCCCTCCGCCCTGCCCGGCTGGACCAGGGGCCACGTCCTCGCCCACCTCGCCCGCAACGCCGACTCGCTGGTCAACCTCCTGAACGGCGCCCGGACGGGCACCGACATCCCCCAGTACAGCAGCGAGGAGGCCCGCGACCAGGGCATCGAGGACGGCGCCGGGCGCCCGCCGGCCGTCCAGCTCGACGACCTGACCGAATCGGACCGGAGCTTCGCCGCGGCCGCCGCGCTGCTGCCCGACGAGGCCTGGACGGCCGAGGTGCGCCACCGGACCGGGTACGTCTTCCCGGCCGTCGACATCCCGTGGAAGCGGCTGATGGAGGTCGAATACCACCACGTCGACCTGGCCGCCGGCTACACCCCCGCGCACTGGCCGGAGGCCTTCGCGGTGGCCGAGTTCCACCGCCTGGCCGCCCGGCTGGCCGGCGCCGAGGGCCTGCCCGCGGTCGAGCTGGTCGCCGACGACTCCGCGGACCGGGCCGTGATCGGCACGGCCGACGGCGGGCCCGGGCTGACCGCCGAGGGCCCGGTGCGGGCGCTCACCGCCTGGCTCTCCGGCCGCTCCGACGGCGACGGCCTGCAGGTCCACCGCGGCGGCGTCCAGCTCACCGACGGCCGCGCCGCGCTGCCCGCGCTCCCGGCGCTGGGCTGAGTCACGCCGGGCGGGCCCCGGCCGGGGCCCGCCCGCGGGAAGATCCACAAGACGCGGCCCGGCCGCGCGACGATGCTGGCAGGAGGGGCGACGCCGACGGCGGCCCCGACACGACGAGGAGCGGACGGATGACGTACCACGGAGCGGTCAAGGTCGGCGGGCCGCCGGACGTGCGCGAGCTGGCCCACTTGATCATCACCAAGGCGGCCGTCGGCCCGTACGACAACAACGCCTACCTGCTGCGCTGCCGGGCCACCGACGAGCAGCTGCTGATCGACGCCGCCGCCGACGCACCGGTGCTGCTGGAGACGGTCGGGGACGGCCTGGGCACCGTGGTGACCACGCACCGCCACCACGACCACTGGGGCGCGCTCGCCGAGGTGGTCGCGGCCACCGGCGCCCGCACCGCCGCCGGGCGGTACGACGCCGAGGGCATCGACGTCCCCACCGGGCTGTTGCTGGAGGACGGCGAGCCGCTGCGGTTCGGGCAGATCGAGCTGACCGTCCGGCACCTGGTCGGCCACACCCCCGGCGCCGTCGTGCTGGTCTACGACGACCCGCAGGGCCACCCGCACGTCTTCACCGGCGACTGCCTCTTCCCGGGCGGGGTGGGCAACACCCGGGGCGACAAGGCGGCCTTCGAGAGCCTCTATCGCGACGTCAACGAGAAGCTCTTCGACGTCCTCCCGGACGAGGCCTGGGTGTACCCCGGCCACGGCAACGACACCACCCTCGGCGCCGAGCGCCCGCACCTCCGGGAGTGGCGCGAGCGCGGCTGGTAGCCCGGTACGACGACGGCGGGCCCGCGACCACTGCTCGGTCGCGGGCCCGCCGTCGTCGGGGCCCCGGCCCGGGCGGCCCGGGGTCCGGGCCGCCCGGGGCTCAGGCGTCGATCTTCTCCGGGGACTCCCCGGCCCGCTCCTGCTTCTTCGCGGCGATCAGGCTGGTCACCGTGGTGACGGCCAGCACCACCACGATGAAGCCCAGCGAGAACGGGATGCCGATCTCGGGGACGTGCACACCCTGCTCGTGCAGCGCGTGCAGCACCAGCTTCACGCCGATGAAGCCCAGGATCACCGACAGGCCGTACGAGAGGTGGACCAGCTTCTTCAGCAGTCCGCCGATCAGGAAGTACAGCTGGCGCAGACCCATCAGGGCGAAGGCGTTGGCGGTGAAGACGATGTACGGGTCCTGGGTGAGGCCGAAGATCGCGGGGATCGAGTCCAGGGCGAACAGGACGTCCGTGGTGCCGATCGCCAGCATGACGATCAGCATCGGCGTCATCAGCCGACGGCCGTTCTCCCGGATGAAGAGCTTGGTGCCGTGGTACTTGTCGGTCGACGGGAAGCGCTGCTCGATCGACTTGAGCAGGCGGTTCTCCTCGAACTCCTCGTCCTCCTCGTCGGCCCGGGCCTCCTTGATCAGCTTCCAGGCCGTCCAGACCAGGAAGCCGCCGAAGATGAAGAACACCCAGGAGAACTGCGCCACCAGGGCCGCGCCGCCGGCGATGAAGACCGCGCGCAGCACCAGCGCGATGATCACACCGAACATCAGCACGCGCTGCTGGTAGATCTTCGGCACCGCGAACTTGCCCATGATCAGAATGAACACGAACAGGTTGTCGACGCTGAGCGACTTCTCGGTGATGTACCCGGCGAAGAACTCACCGGCCGGCTTCGAGCCGGAGTGCCACCAGAGGAACCCGCCGAAGAGGGCGGCCAGCACGATCCAGACCGTGGTCCAGATACCGGCTTCCTTGACCGACACCTCGTGCGGCTTGCGGCCGCCGATGAAGAAGTCGGCCACGATCAGGGCCAACAGCACACCGATCGTGCCGATCCACATGCTTACGGAAACGTCCACTACTGCTCCTCCGGCAGGTAGGCGAGACAGTCATCGTCACTGCCGGAGGTCTCTTCCGCCCGCCGGGCGCACTGCGACGCGCCCGCGGACCAGCGCCCCGGGACGCCGCTTCGGGGGCGCCCGTGATGACGGGACAACTGCGAGGGAATACTCCCCTCCGCTCCCACGAGGCTAACAGAAGAACCAAGAGAAGGTAAAGAAGGTAAAGAACGACCCCGCGCGACCGCCGCCCGGGGGCCGCCGCCCGCGACCGGAACGGCGCCGCCCGCCCGCGGCCGCGGCCTAGAGGAAGGGCTCGATGGCCGGCAGCAGGTCCTGGAAGGTCCGGCCCCGGGCCGGTGCGCCGATCGCCAGCATCCCCCAGCCGCCGGACGGCTCGCGGAACACCTTCGCCATGATCTGCCCGGTGTGCGGGCCCCCGCCGGCCAGCTCGTACCGGGCCAGCTCCAGCCCGGTCGAGTCGTCCACCAGCCGGCAGTACGCGTTCTGCACCTCGGCGAAGGTCTGCCCGGTGTACGAGCTGACCGTGAACACCACCTGGGTGATGTGCGCCGGCACATGGGCCAGGTCGACCAGGATCGACTCGTCGTCCTCGCCCGCCCCGGTGCCGCCGACCAGGTTGTCCCCGGTGTGCCGGACCGAGCCGTCGTCGCTCTCCAGGTGCTGGAAGAAGACCACGTCGGACGGGGTCTGCTCGGCGTACAGCAGCGCCGAGGCGTCCAGGTCGATCTGCCGCGTCCGGCTGCCGAAGAGGCCCCGCTTCGGCGCCGCCTTCCAGCCCAGCCCCATCCGGACGACCGTCAGCGACTCGCCCGAACCCTTCTGCAGGCTGACCTGCTGCCCCTTGGCAAGGTTCACCGACACGGCATTGTCCTCTCTGCCCAGCCACGCGGTCGGTCTCCGCGCCGGCTTCACGGTGGAACACCCCCTTGCCGTCCCCCGGCTGAGGCCCCCTGGTGCGACCGCCCGACCCGGGCGGCACCGCAGGCCAGCCTAGGGCCTGCGGTCGGGCGCACCGGTCAGCGTCTACCCGTTTGTGGCAAGGCTGAGACACCGCCGGGCTTGACCGGTGCCAGAACCGGCCAAGCCCGGCACGGGCCGTGCGGGTGCCACCGGACCGGCCGGCCCGCCGCTACGCCATCCCCGCCTCGCGCATCTGCCGGAGCTCCTTCTTCAGCTCCTTGACCTCGTCCCGCAGCCGGGCCGCGACCTCGAACTGGAGGTCCGTCGCGGCCGCGTGCATCCGGTCCGTCATCGACTGGATCAGCTCGGCGAGCTCGGCGGCCGGCAGGCTCTTGGCCGGCTTGCGGTCCGCGCCCAGCGCCGGCACCGGGGCCTTGCCCTTGCCCTTGCCCGGTGAACCCCGGTACCCGGAGGAGAGCAGCTCGTCGGTGTCCACCTCCTCGCGGGCGAGGGTGTCCAGGATGTCGCCGATCTTCTTGCGGAGCGGCTGCGGGTCGATCCCGTGCTTCTTGTTGTAGGCCTGCTGCACGACCCGGCGGCGGTTGGTCTCCTCGATCGCCTTCTCCATCGAGGGGGTGATCCGGTCCGCGTACATGTGGACCTGGCCGGAGACGTTGCGGGCGGCCCGGCCGATGGTCTGGATCAGCGAGGTGCCGGAGCGCAGGAAGCCCTCCTTGTCCGCGTCCAGGATCGCCACCAGGGAGACCTCGGGCAGGTCCAGGCCCTCGCGGAGCAGGTTGATGCCGACCAGCACGTCGTACCGGCCGGCCCGCAGCTCGCGCAGCAGCTCGACCCGGCGCAGCGTGTCGACGTCGCTGTGCAGGTACCGGACCCGGATGTCCAGGCCGAGCATGTAGTCGGTGAGGTCCTCGGCCATCTTCTTGGTGAGGGTGGTGACCAGGACGCGCTCGTCCCGCTCCACCCGGGTGCGGACCTCGTGCACCAGGTCGTCGATCTGGCCCTCGGTCGGCTTGACGATCACCTCCGGGTCGATCAGGCCGGTCGGGCGGATGATCTGCTCGACCTGGCCGTCGCCGCGGGACAGCTCGTACGGGCCGGGGGTGGCCGAGAGGTAGACGGTCTGGTCGATCCGCTCCAGGAACTCCTCCCACTTCAGCGGGCGGTTGTCCATCGCGGAGGGCAGCCGGAAGCCGTGCTCGACCAGGGTGCGCTTGCGGGAGGCGTCGCCCTCGTACATCGCGCCGATCTGCGGGACGGTGACGTGCGACTCGTCGATGACCAGGAGGAAGTCCTCCGGGAAGTAGTCGAGCAGGGTGTTCGGCGGGGAGCCGGGCTCGCGGCCGTCGAAGTGCATCGAGTAGTTCTCCACGCCCGAGCAGGTGCCGATCTGGCGGAGCATCTCGATGTCGTAGGTGGTGCGCATCCGCAGCCGCTGGGCCTCCAGCAGCTTCCCCTGCTTCTCCAGCCGGGCGAGCGTCTCCTCCAGCTCCTTCTCGATGCCGTTGACCGCCCGCTCCATCCGCTCCGGGCCGGCCACGTAGTGCGAGGCGGGGAAGACGTGGACGGAGTCGTCCTGGCTGATGATCTCGCCGGTCAGCGGGTGCAGGGTGTACAGCGCCTCGATCTCGTCGCCGAACATCTCGATCCGCAGGGCGAGCTCCTCGTAGACCGGGAAGATCTCGATGGTGTCGCCGCGCACCCGGAAGGTGCCGCGGGTGAAGGCGAGGTCGTTGCGGGTGTACTGGATGTCGACGAAGCGGCGCAGCAGCACGTCGCGGTCGATCTCCTCGCCCACCCGGAGCCGGACCATCCGGTCGACGTACTCCTGCGGGGTGCCGAGGCCGTAGATGCAGGAGACCGACGCGACCACGATCACGTCCCGGCGGGTGAGCAGCGAGTTGGTCGCGGAGTGGCGCAGCCGCTCGACCTCCTCGTTGATCGAGGAGTCCTTCTCGATGTAGGTGTCCGTCTGCGGGACGTACGCCTCGGGCTGGTAGTAGTCGTAGTACGAGACGAAGTACTCGACCGCGTTGTTCGGCAGCAGCTCGCGGAACTCGTTGGCCAGCTGGGCGGCCAGGGTCTTGTTCGGCGCCATCACCAGGGTGGGGCGCTGCAGCTTCTCGATCATCCAGGCCGTGGTGGCCGACTTGCCGGTGCCGGTGGCGCCGAGCAGGACGACGTCCTTCTCCCCGCCGCGGATGCGGCGCTCCAGCTCGGCGATGGCGGCGGGCTGGTCGCCGTTGGGCTGGAAGGGGCTGACGACCTCGAAGGGCGCCACTGACCGCTCAATACTCGTGATGGGTCGCACGTGTCCACCGTACGACCCACCACTGACAACGCGAGCCGCTTTCAGCTCTCCCGGCCGGTGTCCCGGTTGGCCTCGCGGGCGCTGTCCCGGGCCAGCGCGACCAGGCGGGAGACCGCCCGGAGGTACTTCTTGCGGTAGCCGCCGCGCAGCATCTCCTCGGGGAAGACCTGGTCGAAGGGGATCCCGGAGGCGGTGATCGGCAGCTCGCGGTCGTACATCCGGTCGGCGAGGACGACCAGGCGCAGCGCGGTGGACTGGTCGTCGACCTGTCGCACACCGCGCAGGCAGACCGCCTGAACGTCGTCCAGCAGCGCGCCGTAGCGGCTCGGGTGGACGGCGGAGAGGTGGTCGAGCAGCGCGGGGAAGTCGTCCAGCGAGGCGCCCGGGGTGCGGTCGGCGACGGCGGCCACGGTCGCGTCGTCGTACGGCGGCGGGGCGTCCGGCAGGCCGCGGTGGCGGTAGTCCTGGCCGTCGATCCGCATCGGGCGGAAGTGCGCGGAGAGGCCCTGGATCTCGCGCAGGAAGTCGGCGGCGGCGAACCGGCCCTCGCCGAGCTTCTCCGGCAGGGTGTTGGAGGTGGCGCAGAGCTTGACGCCGTTGTCGACCAGGCGGCCGAGCAGGGTGGAGACCAGCACGGTGTCGCCCGGGTCGTCCAGCTCGAACTCGTCGATGCAGAGCAGGCGGTGCCCGGAGAGGGTCCGGACGGCCTGCTGGAAGCCGAGCGCGCCGACCAGGTTGGTCAGCTCGACGAAGGTGCCGAACGCCTTGGGGCCGGGAGCGGCGTGCCAGAGCGAGGCCAGCAGGTGGGTCTTGCCGACGCCGTAGCCGCCGTCCAGGTAGACCCCGGCGGGGCCGGTGGGCGCGGGGGCGCCGCGGCGGAACCAGCTCCGCTTCGGGGCGGCGTCACCGCCGTTGAGGGTGCCCGCGAACTGCTCCAGGACCTGGACCGCCTCGTACTGGCTGGGCTGGTTCGGGTCCGGGAGGTACGTCCCGAAGCTGACGACGGAGAAGCGCGGTGGCGGGACCATCTCGGCGACCAGGCGCTCGGCGGGGACGACGGGGCGCCGGTCGGTGAGCGCGATGGGAGCGGAGGCCGCGTCTGCGGTCGCTATCGGCTCGGTCGGCGCGTCGGGGAGGGGGGCGGCTGCGGGCACGGTACTAGAGGGTACGCCTGCCGCCGCGCCGGGCGGGCGGAGGGCCGCCGGTGGATTGTCGCCCGGCGGACGACGAGACTGGACGGCATGCAACAGTTGATCAGCCCGCTGTCCCGACCGCTCGCCGATCCGGCGTCGCTGGAGTCGCTGGCCGCCGTCTACGCGTACCCCGACCAGGTGAATCACGGCCGGCCCTGGCTGCGGGCCAACATGGTGGCCGGGCTGGACGGCGGGGCGAAGCTGGCGGGCCTGTCCGAGGGGCTGTCCGGGGACGCCGACAAGCGGATCTTCGGGGTGCTGCGGGCGCTGTCGGACGTGGTGCTGGTGGGGGCCGAGACGGTCCGCGCCGAGGGGTACCGGCCGGGCCGGGCCCGGGCCGACTTCGCCGGGGCGCGCCGGGCGGCCGGGCAGGCCCCGGCGCCGGTGATCGCGATCGTCAGCCGCTCGCTGGGGCTGGACCTGGCGGCGCCGCTGTTCACCGAGCCGCTGGTGCGGACGGTGGTGATCACCACCGAGGACGCACCGGCGCGGAGCCGCCGCGCGGTGGCCGAGGTGGCCGACGTGGTGGTGGCCGGGAAGGGCTCGGTGGACCTGCCGGCGGCGGTCGCGGCGCTGGCCGAACGGGGCTGGACGAGGTTGCTGAGCGAGGGCGGCCCGCGGCTGCTGGGGCAGCTGGCCGCCGCGGACCTGCTGGACGAGCTGTGCCTGTCGGTGGCGCCGCTGATCACCGGCGGCGACGCGCCGCGCATCATCCACGATGCGGAAATGCCTGACGTGCAGCAGATGCGACTGGTCTCATTGATCGAGCAGAAAGGATTCCTCTTCACCCGCTACCTGCGTCTTCACCCGCACGCCGCGCCACCGGCCCCGTGACCGCCGGGCAGTGATCCCGCTCTCCTCCGGGACCGCCGCCCGCGTGGCCCGCGGGCCCGACGGGCAGCGTGCGGAAAGCTTCCCGCCGGGCAGTATGGGATGCGATGCCGGGGCCCGGGGGCCGGTCACTGGAAGGGACTCACGTGTTCAAGACGGTACTGATGATCGAAAAGGCGCTCTCCGACGCCGATGTGGAGCTGGTCACCACGCTCCACAGCGACGAGAAGGTGTCCTTCGTCGTCCTGATGCAACCGCGCGGCAAGCAGGACGAGCTGCTGCGGGCGCTGGACGACGTCGCCCTCGGCCACCTCGACAAGGTGGTGCGCGAGCACGACGAGTCCGAGAGCGGGCCGACGGTGGCCAGCGAATCGCTCGAGCACAGCCTGCGCCACCTGCGCCGGGCCGGTGCCGAGGCGGTCGGCGAGCTGGTCGAGGACAAGCCGCTGGAGCGGCTGCGCGCGGTGGTCGAGGAGCACCGCGCCGACGAGGTCGTGGTGCTCACCTCGCCGCACTTCGTGGAGGAGTTCTTCCACCGGGACTGGGCCTCCCAGGCCCGGCACAAGGTGGGCGTCCCGGTCCTGCGACTGTTCGCCAGCGACTCCTGAACGGACCCGCCGGTGGTGCAGAATCGTCCTTGCGGCCCGTCCGCGAGGACGATTCGCCCGCTGTCCGCTGTACCCGCTGTGCCCCTTGTCTGCCCCCGCCCGTACGGAGCCTTGCCTTGAACGACGCCGCGCACGACCTGCACGCCCCGCACTTCATCGGTATCGGCGGCGCCGGGATGTCCGGCCTGGCGAAGATCCTCGCGGTGCGCGGCGCCAGCGTCTCCGGCAGCGACTCCAAGGAGTCCGAGACCGTCCTGGCGCTGCGCGCGCTCGGCGCCAGCGTGCACATCGGCCACGCCGCCGAGCACGTGCCGGACGGCGTCAGCAGCGTGGTCGTCTCCAGCGCCATCCGCGCGGACAACCCGGAGCTGGCCGCCGCCCGCGAGCGGGGCGTCCCGGTGGTCCACCGCTCCGACGCGCTGGCCGCGCTGATGGGCGGGCGCCGGGCGCTGGCCGTGGCCGGCACCCACGGCAAGACCACCACCACCAGCATGCTCGCCGTCGCCCTCGGCGAGCTGGGCCTCGACCCCTCGTACGCGATCGGCGGCGACCTCGACGCGCCCGGCTCCAACGCCCACCACGGCACCGGCGAGATCTTCGTCGCCGAGGCGGACGAGAGCGACCGCAGCTTCCACAAGTACGCGCCCGAGGTGGCGATCGTGCTCAACGTCGAGCTCGACCACCATGCGAACTACGCCTCGATCGAAGAGATCTACGAGTCCTTCGAGACCTTCGTCGGCCGGATCACCCCCGGCGGCACCCTGGTGGTCTCCGCCGACCACGACGGCGCCCGCGAGCTGACCGCCCGGGTCGCCGCCCGCGAGGGCCTGAACGTCGTCACCGTCGGCGCCGCCGAGGACGCCGACGTCCGCGTCCTGTCGGTGGTCGCGCACGGCATGACCAGCGAGGTCACCGTGCGGCTGGACGGCGCCGAGCTGGCCTTCACCGTCTCGGTGCCCGGCCGGCACTACGCCCACAACGCGGTCGCCGCGCTGGCCGCCGGTGTCGCGCTGGGCGTGCCGGCCGCCGACCTCGCCAAGGCGATCGGCGCCTACACCGGCGTGCGGCGCCGGCTCCAGCTGAAGGGCGAGGCGGCCGGCGTCCAGGTGGTCGACTCCTACGCCCACCACCCGACCGAGATGACCGCCGACCTGGAGGCGATCCGGGAGGGCCTGGACGGCGCCGGACGGGTGCTCGTGGTCTTCCAGCCGCACCTGTTCAGCCGCACCCAGCAGCTCGCCGAGGAGATGGGCCGGGCGCTAGCCCTCGCCGACGCCTCGGTGGTGCTCGACATCTACCCGGCCCGCGAGGACCCGATCCCCGGCGTCACCAGCGAGCTGATCATCGACGCGGCGAAGCGCGCCGGCGCCGACGTCACCGCCGAGCACGCCTTCGACGCCGCCCCCGCCCTGCTGGCCGGCCTGGCCCGGCCCGGCGACCTGCTGCTCACCATGGGCGCCGGCGACGTCACCAACCTCGGGCCGGAAATCCTTGAGCACCTCGCGAGCGTTTCCACCGACGTCCGAGACCTGCCGACCGGGAGTCTGCGATGAGCTACGAGATCGAGAAGAGCGACGCCGAGTGGCGTGCCGAGCTGAGCCCCGAGGAGTACCACGTGCTCCGCGAGGCCGGCACCGAGCGCCCGTTCACCGGTGAGTACACCGACACCAAGACGGTCGGCGTCTACGGCTGCCGCGCCTGCGGGGCGGAGCTGTTCAGCTCGGAGACCAAGTTCGACAGCCACTGCGGCTGGCCGTCCTACTACGCCCCGCTCGCCCAGGACCGGGTGCAGTACATCGAGGACACCACGCTCGGCATGCGCCGGGTGGAGGTCCGCTGCGCCCGCTGCGGCGGGCACCTGGGCCACGTCTTCGAGGGCGAGGGCTACGGCACGCCGACGGACCAGCGGTACTGCATCAACAGCATCTCGCTGACGCTGCGCCCGGCCGACGAGAGCTGACGGCACCGCCCGCGGGCCCGGGAGTCGCTTCGGCTCCCGGGCCCGCGGGCTGTCCGGCGCCCGGGCCCGCGGCCTGGCCGGCTACCCGCCGACCGGGTGGAAGTGGACCGGGAGGTGGACCAGGGCGCGGTGGAAGGGGCCCGGGCGCCAGCGGAGGTCCTCGGCCGGGGTGCTCAGTTCGAGGTCGCTCAGCCGGCTGGTGAGCTGCTCGATCGCGGTGATCGCGATCAGCAGCGCGGGGTCGCGGGCCGGGCAGGCGTGCGGGCCGGCCGCCCAGGCCAGGTGGGCGGACTCGCCGCTGCGCAGTTCGGCGCCGTCGGTGGCCGGCGCGGCCTGCGAGTTGGCCGCCCCGTAGGAGACCAGCACCAGCGAGCCGGCGGGGATCTCCCGGCCGTGGAAGGTGATGTCGTAGCGCGGGTAGTGGGCGGAGAGGTTGGCCAGCGGCGGCTCGTGCCAGAGCACCTCGTCGATCGCCTGGTAGGCCGTCATGGCGCCGCCGAACAGCGAGCCCGCGTACCGGGCGTCGGTGAGCAGCCGCAGCAGCGCGTTGCCGATCAGATTGGTGGTCGGCTGGTGCCCGGCGATCATGGTGAGGGTGATCTGCCGGACCACCTCGTCGTTGTCCAGCCCGGCCGGGTGGGTGAGGAACCACGAGGTGAGGTCGTGCCGGGGGCGCTCGCGCCGCTCGGCGACCATGCCGGTGACCACGGAGACGAGGTCCCCGTAGGCGGCGACGGCCTTCTCGGTGGACTCCATCATGCCGGCGATGCCGGCCACCAGCCGGGCGCTGTGCTCCTCGGGCACGCCGAACCAGGTGTTGAACACGAACACCGGCAGCTGCTGGGCGTACTGGGCGATCAGATCGGCCGAACCGGTGGCCACGAAGGCGTCGATCAGCCGGTGCGCGACCTCGGCGACCCGGCGCTGGAGCAGGTGCGGTTCGAGCAGGGCCAGGCCGTCGGTGATCACCTGGCGGTAGCGGGCGTGCACCTCGCCGTCGCTGAAGAAGGCGGTGGGGCGGTAGCCGAGCACCGGCAGGAGCGGGGAGGTCGGCGAGACCGTCCGCTGCCAGGCGCGGGAGTCCTTGGAGAAGGTGTCGGTGTCGCGCAGCAGGTCCAGCGCGGCCTGGTAGTCGGTGACCAGCAGGGCCTCCACGCCGGGGGCGATCTCCACCGGGGCGACGGCGCCGTAGCGGCGCAGCCGCTCGTAGACGAGCTGCGGGTCGGCGGCGAAGGCGGGGCCGTGGATCGGGACCGGACGGGCGCCGGCCGCGGTGCCGGCCGTGCCGGCGCCCTCGTCGGTCACGGGTGCGCCCTCGTCGGTCACGGGTGCGTCGGTGCTGGTCACGGGTGCGTCGGTGCTGGTCACGGCTGCTCCGGGGCGGCGTCGGGTGCGGCGGGCAGACCGTGCAGGACGTGCTCGGTCAGCGCGATCAGTGCGTCGAGGCTGGAGCCGCGCTCACGGGCGTCGCAGAGCACCAGCGGGGTGGCGGAGTGCAGGTCCAGATGGGCCCGGAGCACCTCGATCGGGTGCGCGGGCGCGCCGGGGAAGCAGTTGACGGCGACCGCGTAGGGCAGGCCCTGCTCCTCGACCATGTCCATGATCTCGAAGGAGTCGGCGAGCCTGCGGGTGTCGGCCAGCACCAGGGCGCCGAGCGCGCCGCGGGCGATGTCCTGCCAGAGCGGGAAGAACCGGCGCTGGCCGGGGGTGCCGAACATGTAGAGCACCACCTGACCGGGCAGCGTGAGGCGGCCGAAGTCGACCGCGACCGTGGTGGTGGTCTTGCCCGGCAGGCCCTGCGCGTCGTCGACGGGCGCGCCGGTCTCGGTCATCGCCTCCTCGGTGTGCAGCGTGGGGATCTCCGACAGGGTGCGGATCAACGTGGTCTTGCCGACGCCGAACGGACCGGCGACCACCAGCTTCATCAGCGTCTGGTCCCGGTCGGGCAGGTAGCCCACCCGGTCGGTCCGGCCGGTCGGGCTACCGGAGCGTGCGGAGTCCAACGAGGAGCCTCTCGACGATGGAGCGGTCGGTCTGCTGTGCGCGGGGGATCGGGGCACGGGCCCGTAAGCAGCCCGTCTCGACCAGGTCGGCCGCGAGGAAGACGGTGGCGCTGACCGGCAGGCACAGGTGGGCGGCGGCCTCCACCACGGTCAGCGCGCCGGGGCGCAGCAACTCCCAGAGCCGCCGGTGCTCGTCCTCCAGCTCCTGCGGCGGTTCCGTGCCGGCCGCGTACAGGACGGTGAGCCGGTCGAAGCCCGCCGCACCGGACCTGGTCCGGCCGCCGGTGGCCAGGTAGGCGGGGACCATCCGCCTGCGGGGTACGGCGGTCATGACCGGGCGGTGGTGTCCTGCTGCCGGGCCGGGCTCGCCAGTGCGCGGCCCAGAGCGGCGACCTGCACCTGCATCTGGTAGGCCACGTTGCCGAGTTGGGCCTCCGGGGTGGTGAACACCGCCAGCGAGGTGTTCTCACCGGCCGGGACGACGATGGCGAAGCCCAGCTCCGACTCCACCACGGTCTGGGCCAGCCGGGGCTGCTCGACGTCGGTGAAGGCGGTGGTGAACGCGCGGGCGGCGGCGTGCACGGTGGCGGTCATCGCGGCGACCCGCTCCGCCGAGGCCCGGCCGAGGCCGGCCGAGGCGCCCTCGACGAGGCCGTCACCGGTCGCGATCACCGCGTGCAGGACGCCCGGCAGCTCCAGCAGCGGGGTCAGCACCCACGAGATCTCATCGGTGGCGGTAGGGCTGGGCGTGCTCACTGCTCGGCTCCTTCGGAGGTCTGGGCGGGGCGGTGGCCGGTCTGGCCCGGGCGGTCGGCGGAGCCGGTGTGGTCGGCGGCCTCCGCTCCGTCGGCCTCGGCGCTGGTGGTGCTCGTGGTGGCGTCGGCGCCGGTGCTCGTGGTGGCACCGGTAGTGCTCGTGCGGTCGGGGACTGCGTCGGCGGCCCCGTCGGCCGCGGCGGCCGTCGCGGCCGCCTGCGCGACCGCGGCCCGGCCGGAGCCGGTGCCCTGCTGCAGTGCCTCCCAACAGGCGGCGGCCCGCTCGGGCGTCCGGGCGGGCCGGCCGGTGGGCGCGGGCTCCACGCCGCCGCCCGGGGCCTGCGCCGACGTTCCGTCCGCCGGCCCGGTGGCCCGCGCGGCCGCCTCACCGGACGCCCGGGCCGCCGGCGCCTGCGGGGCGAGCGGCTGGCGCCGGCGCCGGCTGGGCAGACCGCTGTCGTCGAAGGACACGTCCCGCACCGGTGGCACGACGTGCATGGCCGGCACGGTGTGCCGGGTCGGCAGGTCGTGCCCGTCCGGCACATCGTGCCGCTCCGGCACGTCCTGCCCGTTCGGATCGTCCGATCCTTCGCGCGGGGCCGGCACCGCCTGGACGGTGGGCGCGGGAGCCGGACCGGCCCCGGCCCGCAGCGGCAGCGGGGTGAGCACGGAGAGCGGCTGCTCCTCGTCCACGACCGTCAGCAGGGCGGCCGGGATCCGCACGATGGTCCGCATGCCGCCGTACGGCGAGGGCTCGATGTGGCAGGAGAACCCGTACTGCCGGGCGAGCTTGCCGACCACCGCGAAGCCGGTCTTGGGCGGGTTACCCAGCTCGGTGAGCAGCACCTGCGCCGGACCGGCCAGCAGCCGGCGGGCCCGGCCCAGCTGGTCCTCCTCCATGCCGATGCCGCTGTCGTCGATGATCACCAGCGCACCGCGACCACCCTGCTGGACGGTGACCGGGACGTCGGTCTCCGGGTGCGAGTACGAGGTGGCGTTGGCGAGCAGCTCGGCGACCGCGATGGCGAGCGGCTCGGCGGCCCGGGCCACCACGGCCAACCGGCCCTCGCGCAGGTGGTTGGCCACCTTGATCCGGGCGTAGCCGGGCACCCGGGAGAGCGCGCCGACCACCACCTCGGCCAGCGGCGAGTCGGTCCGGGCCAGCCCGGGCCAGGCCTCGCAGAGCACCGCGATGGTCTGGATCCGGCGCAGCGCGACCTCGTTGCGGAAGTCGACCTCCAGCAGCCGCGGATCGTCGTTGTCGTGCTGGAGCTGCTGGACCAGGCTCTGGATCTGGTAGAGCAGGGTCTGGATCTTGGAGGTGGCACCGCGCATGGCGGACCGGGCGGCGGCGTCGACCCGCTCGCGCTCGTCGGTGACGGCGGCGGCCGAGGCGTCCAGCACGGCCTGCAGGGCCTGCACCGCCTCCGGCCCCACGGCCCGCGCGTCCAGCGGCCCGGTGACGGGCGCGTTGGGGTGGCTCAGCCGCAGCGCGGCGGCCGCCACCCGCTCCCCGGCCAGGTGGCCGACCTCGGCCAGCAGGGCGGCCGCCCGCTCCTCGGCGGCCGCGAGCCTGCGCCCGGACTCGGCGGTGCGCTCCTCGGCCGCGCGGGCGTGCAGCTCCGCCTCGGCCGCGCGGTGCTCCGCGGCGGCGGTGTGCTGTTCCGCCTCGCGGACCCGGCCCTCGGCGGCGAGCGCCCTGGTCTCGACCCGCCGGGCCTCCTCGTCCGCCCGGCGGGCGGCCGTCTGGGCCTCGCGCAGTTGCTGCTCGCCCCGGGCCAGCCGGCCCTCGGCGGCGCGGGTGCGCTCCTCGCCGTGGGCGGTGGCCGCCTCGGCGGCGGTGGCCCGGGCGAGGGCCCGGGCCCGGCCGCGGGCCAGGACAGCGGCCGCCGCGAGTGCGGCGACCGCGGTCACCGCGAGGGCGAGCAGCGCGATCTGGGTCATCGAAGTCCTCGGAAGTCCTCGCTCGAAGGGGTACGGAGGTGGCGGGGCCGGCGGGCCGGCGCCGGACGGGCCGACGGACGGACCGGGCCGACGGACGGCCGGACGGTCAGGCCGGCGAGGAGGGGAACCGCCTGGGGCGGGAGCGCGGCGCGCGGACGGCGTCCTGGGCCAGCTCCCGCGCCACCAGGGCGACCTGGCCCATCGCCTCCAGGACGTTCGGCACCGCGCTGCCGTCCAGGTGCCGGTACTCGGCCGCGACGGTGAGCACCAGCCGCTCGGGCAGGCCGAGTTCGGGGTGGCGCTGCTCGGCGATGATCCGCCGGGCGGCGTCCAGGGCCGGTATCCCGGCGCGCTGCAGCGCGTGCGCACGGTCGCGGACGTACCCGAGGTAGCCGATGTGGGCCTCGACGCCGGACCGGTCGAGCACCGGGCCGTGCCCGGGGACGAAGATCTCGGCGCCGGTGGCCAGCGCCCGCTCGCAGGCGCCGATGATGTTCTCCAGCGGGCCGGCCCAGTGCGAGGGGTGGTCACCGGGCTGCTCGGGCGTCGAGCCGAAGATCACGTCGCCGGTGAACACCACCCGCTGGTGCGGCAGATGGACCATCAGGTCCCCGCCGGTGTGCGCGGACGGCAGACCGGTGATCTGCACGGGGTACTCCCCCACCCGCAGCTCCAGCTCGCCGCTGAAGACGGTGTGCGGGTGGACGGGATCGGTCTGCGACCAGTCGAACGGGCCGAAGTGCTCCCGGAGGTAGCCGCCGAGCGGCGAGGCCGGGTCGCTGCCCACGACCAGCGCGTGCTGCTGCTTCGGGGTCGGCTCGTAGTGGATGTGGTCCAGCGCCTCCCGGGTGGCGATCACCTCGGCGTCCGGAACCACCCCGGCGCCCCAGAGGTGGTCGCCGTTGGCGTGGGTGACGATCACCCGGTCGACGTCCACTCCGTCGGCCAGCCGCTGCCGGCTCTGCGCGAGGAACTCCGCGGCGAGGGAGGGGTCGTAGGGCGTGTCGATCCAGAGTGCGGTCCGCGGCGACACCAGCAGCCCGCAGTTGGCCAGGCCCCAGCCCCGCTTCGGCGGAAGCCACACGTACAGGTCTTCGGCAATCGCGCTCACGTTCGCGCGGCTGATCGTCATGGGCGCGATTATGCCGATGATGTGATGACAGTGAAGCAAAACCCTTGCTATTCAAGCCACTTCCTGCCCCAGACCCTCCCGACCTGTCCCGATTCGCACCGGTGCGGTCTGGACCACACCGTCTCAAGGGGCAGGACGGGGGTGTCCGGGCGGCGCCGCCGAGGCGACCGGGCGGCGCCGGGGCCCCGGAACGCGCCCGCTCAGACCGCCGGCAGCAACCGGCAGACCTCGACGGTCACATCGACCGTGTCGAGACCGATCACCCGGCCCTCGACGGCGGCGAATCCTTTCTCCCCGGCGCGGAACAGCGCCGCCAGCGGCGACTTGCGGGTGGCGGCCGCCAGCGCCTCGACGGCCATCGCCGAGCCGAAGGCGAAGACCCCGCAGAGCACGATGCAGGGTGCGTGCCGCGTGGTGCGGGTGACGAAGACGAAACCGTGGTCCCGGATCAGTTCGTCGGCCGCGTTGTACTGCGCCTCGAAGGTCATGCCGCCCCAGCGGGCCCGGGCCGCCTCCGGGTACTCGATGCAGAAGTCCGGAAATCCCGCACCGAGCACGGTCGCCGAGTACGGATTGACGCTCGGGCCGCCGATCGAGAACGTCGGCATCCTCGGGTCCTGCGCCCCGGCCGTGACCAGCTCGATCGTCGCCTTGCGGTTGATCTTCCGGAGCAGATCGGTGAGCTGGGCTATCGCCCGCGCCTCGGCCATCGGCATGAAGAGGACGTTCTTCGGCCCCCGGCTGATCAGCGGGCGGCCGTCCTTGGCGAAGGCGAACTCCGCCGCCTCGATGCTGGGGGTGACGATCTGGACCCGGCTGTACGGGGCGAGCAGGACCCGGAGGAAGCCGTACCGCAGGAACAACCGGGTACGGGCGAGGGAGCGGGCCGCAAGAAAGCCGATCACGGCCGGAACGAACCCGACCAGGACCTGAAGCAGGATCTCCATACCATCCCCCGCACGGAAGACTCGGGCACGAACTGTCTGCCGTGAGGTGATGCCCCGTAGAACACCAGGAACTCTCGACACTGCAGCCCACCCGGCGCTTCGCGCGGAAAGCGCGCCTGGTTCACCCCTTCGAGTGAACCAAATCCGCCTCCCCTTCCCCGCTCGTCAGCCGTCCAACCGCTTGGTGAACTTCCGCTCGTTCGCGCACCGCTCGTACCCGAGCCACGCGTTGATCGCGAGCATCGGCGCGTTGGTCGCGTCGTTGCTGGTGTAGGCCCGGCGGTAGCCGGCCTCCTTCGCCCGGCGCAGCGACTCCGCCTTGGCCAGCTTGCTCAGCCCCCGGCCGCGGAAGGCCCGCCGGCAGGCGGTGAACGCCGACCAGTAGCGCTCGGCGCCGTCCGTCTGCACCGCGCTGAACGCGGCCGGCTCGCCCTCCACCACCGCCACCACGGTCAGTTCGCGGTCGAGGTCGGGCCGGGCCCACTCCCCCGTGAGGAACGCCTCGTAGTCGGCGGCGTCCATCTCGACCTCGCCCGGCTCGTCCCGGATCGCGTCCGCCTCGATCACGAAGATCGGGTACGGGTCGTCCGCCCAGTCGGCGGCCGGGCGCAGCTCGACACCGGGCGGCAGCGCCGGGACGCCGGGCAGCGGCAGGGTGAGGTCCCGGCCGGCGAAGTGGGCCAGGCGCCCCTCCGTGTAGCCGCGGGCGACGGCGAAGGCCCGCGACTGCGGCTCCTCGTCCACCCAGCTGTGCACCTCCACCACGCCGTGCCCGGCCAGGTGCCGCTCGGCCGCCGCCAGCAGCGCGGTGAACGCCCCGCGCCGCCGGAACGCCGGGAGCACACTGCCGTTGGCGTAGCCGACGCCCCGGGTGGTCGTGCCGACGACCACGCCGCACCGGACCGAGCCGACCACCTCGCCGTCCAGCTCGGCGACGAAGGTACGGAAGTGCTCGCCCCCGGCCCGGCGGGCGTTCAGCCAGGTGAAGACCTCGGCGGTGAGCACCAGGTGCTCACGGCCGGCCCGGTGGGCGGCCGCGACGGCCCCGGCGTCGGCGGGGCGGAAGTCACGAATCGTCAGTGTCGTCATAGGCGGGTCACGGTAACCGCCCGGCATCCGGTTCGCCTCCGAATTTCCGCCCCACCGGCGGGACTGCGGCGCGAACGGGACCAAAGTCCCTCATCACCGGGTCGACAAGCTCAAATAATGCTCTGAGAAGACCGGGTGGGGCTTGGCAGCCGCCCCAGCCGGGGACATCCTCAGCAGCACAGCCCGGCCCGATCCTGGCGACGGCGCCCGCGTCGGCCGACGGCTTCCCACCCAGCCCTCCGAAGGGGGCGAACCATGACCTCTCCTGCCGTCCGGCGCAGGACGCCCGCCGCTCCGGCCCGGGCCGCCGCGCACGCAGCGGGCACGACCGGCACCACGGACGCGGCCGGCACGACCGGCACCACGGGAACCACCGGCACCACGCTGGGCGTCGGCCTCGGCTGGCGCAGCGAGATCGACACCGTCGTCGAGCGGCAACCCGGCCTGGACTGGGTCGAGGTGGTCGCGGAGAACATCTGCGCCGACCACCTCCCCGAGTCGCTGCGGATCCTGCGGGCCCGCGGCGTCACCGTGGTCCCGCACGGCGTCTCGCTCGGCCTCGGCGGCGCCGACCGGCCCGACCCGGCCCGGCTCGACCGGCTCGCCGAGGCGGCCGGGGCGCTCGGCTCCCCGCTGGTGACCGAGCACCTGGCGTTCGTCCGGGCCGGCGGTCTGGAGGCCGGGCACCTGCTGCCCGTCCCCCGCTCGCGCGACGCCCTCAAGGTGATCGCCGAGAACGTCCGGATCGCGCAGGACCACCTCCCGGTGCCGCTGGCCCTGGAGAACATCGCCGCCCAGCTGGCCTGGCCGGACGACGAGCTGACCGAGGGGCAGTTCCTCGCCGAGCTGGTCGAGCGCACCGGCGTCCGGCTGCTGATCGACGTCGCCAATCTGCACACCAACCGGGTCAACCTCGGTCTGGACCCGGCCACCGAGCTGGACCGCCTGCCGCTGGAGGCGCTGGCCTACGTCCACGTGGCCGGCGGCACCATGATCGACGGCGTCTGGCACGACACCCACGCCCACCCCGTCACCGAGCCGGTGCTGGAGGTGCTGGCCGAGCTGTGCGCCCGGGTCGCGCCGCCCGGCGTCCTGCTGGAACGGGACGCCAACTTCCCGCCGCCCGCCGAGCTGGCCGCCGAACTGGACGCCGTCCGCCGCGTGTTGGAGGGGGGCCGGACCGGATGACCACCCCGACGGACGAGGCCGGCGACCTCACCGCCGCCCGCGCCGCGCTGGCCCGGCGCCAGGAGGAGCTGCTGGCCGCCCTGGTGGCCGGCGGGCCCGTCCCGCCCGGCTTCGACCCGGCCCAGGTCCGCGCGCAGTCGGCCGGTCTGGCCGCCAAGCGCCGGGACACCACCGCCAAGGTGGCCCCGGAGCTGCCCCGCCTGCTCGGCCGGCAGTACCGGCCGCTGTTCCTCGCCTACGCGGGCACCCACCCGCAGACCGGCGGCTACCGCGCCGACGCCCGCGCCTTCGCCGAGTGGGCGCTCGCCTTTGGCCCGGACGCGGGCCCCGACGGCACGGGGCCGGACGCCGGGCGGCTCGGCGCCGAGCAGCGGCGGGCCCTGGAACAGTGGCTCCGGGGCCCCGCACCCGAGCGCCCGCCCGGCCCGCTCACCCGCCTGCGCCGGGCCCTGCGGCCCGGCCCGCGGCACTGAACCAGAACCACCCACACCGTTCCGGGGGAACCGCCCATGTGGCACAACGTCTACTTCGTCATCCCGGCGATGCTGCTGTTCACGGCCGCGTCGTACGCCTCGCACACCAAGAAGCTGGTCAAGCGGGTACCGCAGGCCAAGGGCCTGCCCGGCCGCGGCCTGCCGCTGCTGGACACCGCGTTCCTCTCCGGCGGTCCCGGCCGGGTCTTCGACACCGCTCTCGTCCGGATGCACCAGGCCGGCCGGGTCGTCGTCAACCGGGCCGGCCTGGTCACCCTGACCACCGAGCAGCCCTACGACGCCGTCGACCTGGCGATCATCGAGGCCGTCGGGCCCACCCGGCAGCGGGACCTCACCGCTCTGCGCCGCGAGGTGATGCGCGCGCCGGCCGTGCAGGAGCTCGGCGACCGGCTCGCCGACCGCGGGCTGCTGCGCCGGCCCGTCCTGATGCGCCAGGCCAGGACCGCCCGGCGGCTGCTCTGGCTGGCCCTGCTGCTCATGGTGGCCACCACCGTCGTCGCCTACCTGGTCGACAACGGCGAGGCGGAGCACCCGTCGCTCTGGCTGCCGCCCGTGGCGCTGCTGTTCGGTCTGGTGTCGCTGCTGGTGACCTGGCCGCTCAAGGGCCGGATCACCCCGGCCGGCCGGCGTCAGCTCGCCCTGATGGCCGTCGGCAAGCCGTGGAAGCCCACTACCGGGCTGGCGCCGCGGTCGGCCGGCAGCGCCCTGATCGGCGCGATCGCGCTCGGCGGGCTGGCCGCCTCCGGGCTGGACGACGCGGAGCTGCAGGAGGCGCTGCTCGCCGCCGCGGCCGACCTGGCGGCCGCCAAGTCCCTGGCGACGGGCGGTTCCTCGTCGTCCTCGTCCTCGTCCTACACCACCACCTCGTGCTCCTCCGCCGGCTCCTCCTGCGGCGGAAGCGTCACCTGGTGCGGCAGCGGCTCCGGCTCGGGCTCCTCGGGGTCGAGCTGCGGATCCAGCAGCTGCGGCTCCTCCTCGTCGAGTTGCGGCTCCTCGTCCTCGTCGAGCTGCGGCTCCGGCTCCAGCAGCTGCGGGTCCTCGTCCTCCAGCTGCGGTGGCGGCAGCAGCTGCGGATCCTGAGGCCCGGTGTCCTCCCGAGTCACAGTTCGGTCTCGCGGAGCGGAAATTCGTTCCGCCCGGAGCCGCCGCAGGTCTACAACAGGCCCATGTGGTTGCTCTTCCTGATCCCGGCCTGCGTCACCGCTGTGCTCTCCTGCATCCGGCTGGTCCGGATGACGGCGACGGCCGACGCACTCGCCGGGCAGGAGGGGCTCCGGCCGCCCGAGGCGGTCGGGATCGGGCTGTACGAGACGGCCTACCTGGCGGGCGGCCCGGACCGGGTGGTCGAGCTGGCCCTGGTCCTGATGGCCTCCCGGGGCCGGCTGCACCTCGCCCACACCGGCTGGACCACCGTCGTCGACCCCAGGGGCCGCAGCCGCCTGGAGCGGGCGGTGGTCGCGGCCGTCGGGCCCGAGGGCCAGTGCCGGACGGACGACCTGCGCCGGGCGATGTCCGTCCACCCCACCGTGCTGGAGATCGGCGGCCGCCTCGCGCTGGCCGGCCTGGCCACCCCGGTGCTGGTGCAGCGGCAGACCGTCCTGGTGGTCCGGCAGGTCCGGCAGGCGCTGCTGTTCTCGTTGGTGCTGCTGGCCGCCGCGCTGGCCGTCGGCGGGCTCTCCGGCGGTGACGCGCTGACGCCGCTGGCCTGGTTCTCCCTGCCGCTGGTGCTGACCTCGGGCACCCTGCTGATGGCCCGGGTCGACGTCTACCCCTACACCCGCTGGGCCTCCCCGATCGGTCAGGAGGTGCTGCGCGAAGTCCGTCCGCCGCGCCAGCACGGCCTCACCGACGACGACGAGCGCGAGTTGCTCACCGCGGTCGCCATGATCGGCCCCGCCGCGCTCCCGGACGCCCGCCTGCGCGCGGCCCTGCGCCCGCACCGGAGCTGACCGGCCGGCGGCCGGAGCACCGGAGGGCGCCGAGGGGCCGGCTCCCCCCGCGACGGGGAGGGCCGGCCCCTGGGCGAACGCGTCAGACCAGGCCGTTCAGCAGCTCGCTGACCGGCTTGCGGCGCCCGGTGAAGAACGGGACCTCCTCGCGGACGTGCAGCCGGGCCCGGGACGGGCGCAGGTCGCGCATCAGGTCGACGATCCGGTGCAGCTCGTCCGCCTCGAAGGCGAGCAGCCACTCGTAGTCGCCGAGCGCGAACGAGGCCACCGTGTTGGCCCGGACGTCCGGGTAGCCGCGCGCCATCTGGCCGTGCTCGGCGAGCATCGCGCGCCGCTCGGCGTCGGGCAGCAGGTACCACTCGTAGGAGCGGACGAAGGGGTAGACGCAGACGTAGTCGCGCGCGCGCTCGTCGGCCAGGAAGGCCGGGATGTGCGACTTGTTGAACTCCGCCGGGCGGTGCAGCGCCATGTTGGACCAGACCGGCTCCAGCACGCGGCCGAGGCCGGTGCGGCGGAAGCGGTTGTACGCCTCCTGGAGGTCGTCCGAGTCCGCCGCGTGCCACCAGACCAGGATGTCGGCGTCCGCCCGCAGACCGGAGACGTCGTAGGTGCCGCGCACCGTGACGTCCTTGGCGGCGAGCTGTGCGAACAGCTCGTCCACCTCGGCGGCCAGGGCGGTCCGGTCCTCGGGCAGCTCGCCCTTGAGCTTGAACACCGACCACATGGTGTAGCGGATGACCTGGTTCAGGTCGCGCGCCTTCTTCTTCTCGGGCTGCTGCTCCGGCTGCTGCTCAACGGTCTCAGTCATGCGCCCATTGTCCTCTCCGTGACGTTCTCCCCGGTCGTCGGGGTCAACACTTCGTCGAGCGCGGCGACGGCCGCCCGCGCGCTCGCGATGCAGGCCGGGATGCCCACTCCGTCGTAGGCGGCCCCGCAGACGGCCAGCGCGCCCGCCCGGCCGACGGCCGCCCGGATCCGGGCCACCCGGTCCAGGTGGCCGACGGGGTACTGCGGCAGGCCGGACCGCCAGCGGGTGACGGCGGTGTCGTACGGACGGGCGGTCAGACCGATCGCCTCGCCCAGGTCGGCCAGCGACTGCGCCACCAGCTCCTCGTCCGACAGCTCCAGCGGCTGCTCCTCGCGCAGCCGGCCGAGCGAGGTGCGCAGCACGAAGGTGTCGGGGGCCGAGCGCTCCAGCCAGCCCCACTTGTTGGAGGAAAAGGTGGACGCCTTGATCCGGCGGCCGTCCACCGGCGGCACCAGGAAACCGCTGCCGGCCGGCGGCTCCGGCAGGTCGGCCCGCCGGAACGCCAGGGTGACCAGCGCCATCCCCGCGTACTCGACGGTGTCCAGCTCGGTGGCCGCCCCCGGTACCTCCGGGCGCAGCAGCCGGGCGGCGGCGGGCGCGGGCACCGCGAGCACGACGGCGTCCGCCTCCAGGGCCCCGCCCCCGGCGGTGACCACCCGCCAGCCGCCGGCGGTCCGGTGCAGCCCGTCCACCGCGGTGCGGGTGCGCAGCTCGACGCCGGCCTCGGCGCAGGCCGCGGCGACCGCCTCGGGCAGCGTGCCGATGCCGCCGCGCAGGCCCTGGAAGACGGGGGTGCCGACGGTCCTCGGCCGGGTGGCCAGCTCGTGCACGCCCTCGACCAGCGAGCCCCCGCCCCGCGCGATCTCCAGCAGCTGCGGCACGGCCGCGCGCAGCGAGATCTCGTCGGCGTGCCCGGCGTAGACGCCGCCGAGCAGCGGTTCGACCAGCCGGTCCACCACCTCGCGGCCCAGCCGGTCCGCGACGTACCGCCCGATCGCGACGTCGTCCGTGACCTCGGTGGCCCCCTCGTGCCGGGCCCGCTCCAGGCCCTCGGCGCTGAGCACCTCGGAGGCGGCGAGCGCCGCCAGGTCGCCGGGGACGCCCATCACCTGGCCGCCGGGCAGCGGGCGCAGGGCGCCCCTGGTCCAGATCGCGGCCTTGGCGGTGGTGGGCGGCTCCAGCGCGCCGCCCAGTCCGACCGCCCGCGCCAGCTCGACCGCCTCCGGCCGCCGGGCCAGCATCGACTCGGCCCCGAGGTCCACCCGGACCCCGCCGACCTCTCCCCCGTACAGCTTCCCGCCGAGCCGGTCGGACGCCTCCAGCAGCGTCACCCGCGCCCGGGCGGGCCCGCCGGCCGCCCCGCTGAGAAAGGCGGCGGCGGCCAGCCCCGCGATACCGCCGCCGACCACGACGACCTGTGCTTGCGACATGCTCCGCAGTCTCGCAGGTCCTTACACCAATGCCTCGGTCCGCCCGCTTCTGGACGGCGGCGGGCGCGTCCGTCGAGGGGAACGGGGCCGGTGGTGCCGGCGGCGGTCCGACGTCTTGTCCGCTCCGCAGCCGAGCCGTGATCGAGCTGCGACCTCCGGAGCGGGTCCGATCGGGGCCGGCGCCCGTCGAATGGTTCGAGTGCCGGAAGGAAGCGGCACCCGACCATGGACGCGGGGAGGGCTCGATCGTGGAACGAGGACGGCGCAGAGCGGGGGCACTGGCGGCGGTGGCCGTGGCGGCGGTACTGGTCGGCGGGTGCGGCGCCTCCGAGGGCAGGGACTCCGCGCGCGGCAGCGCGGCGCAGGCGCAGGCCGGTGACGCGGTCGCACCGGCGGCTCCGGGGGTGGCGGCCCCGGCCGCGCCGAAGGCCCCGCCGGAGTCGGGCGCCGGGCAGGCGGGCGCCGGGCAGCCGAACGTGGTGCCGGTGGTGGACGTCCGGCAGATCGCGTACAGCGCGCAGCTGTCGGTGCGGGTGGCGAAGGCGGACACCGCGCTGGCGAGGGCCCGCGAGCTGGCGGTCGGCGCGGGCGGCTACGTGGCGAGCGAGACGGTGAGCGGCAGCGGGCAACCCGCCGACGGGGGCGCCGGCGGGCGCCCGGAGGACCGCCCCGCGCCCGGCCCGCAGAGCGGGCAGCTCACCGTGAAGGTGCCGTCGGCGGCGTTCCAGCAGATCCTGGACCAGCTGGCGGGGCTCGGCGAGGTGCTGTCCCGCAAGAGCCAGGCGGACGACCTCACCCAGCAGGTCGCGGACGTCTCCAGCCGGGTGCAGACCCAGCAGGCGAGCGTGGACCGGGTCCGGGCGCTGATGGCGCAGGCGAAGACGCTGGCCGAGATCACGAGCCTGGAGGGCGAGTTGAGCCGCCGAGAGGCGGATCTGGAGTCGCTGCAGAAGCAGCTGAAGGAGCTGTCGGCGAAGACCTCGCTCTCCACCATCACGCTGGACGTGCGGCAGAAGGCGGACGCCGCGGCGCCGGACGCTCCCGCCGCGGAGAAGGACGACGGCTTCTGGGGATCGGTCGGCTCGGCGCTGGGCGGCGGCTGGGGCGTCCTGGTCGCGATCGTGCGCGGCATCGCGGTCGCCGTCGCGGCCCTGACGCCGTTCCTGCTGGTGCTCGTGCCCGCGGCACTGGTCCTCTGGCTGGTCCGCCGCCGGCGGCGGCCCGCGCTGCCGCCGAAGCCCGCCCACCTGCCGTACCAGCAGCGGGGGGACGCGGCGGAAGAGGGGGAGGAGCAGGGGGCGCCGGAGCGGCGGGAGCCCTGAGCACGACGGTGGCGGGCCCCTACCGAACGGGGCCCGCCACGTCGAAGCCGTCGCCGCGGCCGGTCAGCGCGCGCTGGTCTCGTGCACGAAGGCGACCAGCCGGCTGAGCGCGTCCGGGTCCATGCTGGGGAGCACGCCGTGGCCGAGGTTGAAGATGTGGCCGCTGGTGCCGAGCGCCCGGGCGGCGTCCAGCACCTCGCGGGCCTTGGCCTCGACCGCCCCGGTGGGCGCGAAGAGGACGGCCGGGTCGAGGTTGCCCTGGAGGCCCTTGCCGGGGCCGACCCGCTCGGCGGCGACGTCCAGCGGGACCCGCCAGTCCACGCCGACGATGTCCGCGCCGGCCTGGCCCATCAGGCCGAGCAGCTCGCCGGTGCCGACGCCGAAGTGGATCCGCGGCACGCCGTAACCGGCCACCGCGTCGAAGACCTTGGTGCTGGCCGGCATCACCGAGCGGCGGTAGTCGGCGGGGGCGAGCGCGCCCACCCAGGAGTCGAAGAGCTGGACGGCGGAGGCGCCGGCCTCGATCTGCACCTTCAGGAACGCGGCGGTGATGTCGGCCAGCCGGTCGAGCAGGGCGGCCCACAGCTCGGGCTGCCCGTACATCATGGCCTTGGTGTTCTCGTGGTTCTTGGAGGGCCCGCCCTCGATCAGGTAGCTGGCGAGGGTGTAGGGGGCGCCGGCGAAGCCGATCAGCGGGGTGGGGCCGAGCTCGTCGACGAGCAGGCCGACCGCCTCGGTGATGTACGAGACGTCGTCCGGCTCCAGCGGGCGCAGCCGCTTGAGGTCCTCGGCGGTGCGGATCGGGTCGGCGATCACCGGGCCGATGCCGGGCTTGATGTCGACGTCGATGCCGACGGCCTTGAGCGGCACCACGATGTCGCTGAAGAAGATCGCCGCGTCCACCTTGTGCCGGCGCACCGGCTGCAGGGTGATCTCCTTGACCAGCTCGGGCCGCATGCAGGACTCCAGCATGGGGATGCCCTCGCGGACCTTCAGGTACTCGGGCAGCGAGCGGCCGGCCTGGCGCATGAACCACACCGGGGTGTGCGGCACCGGCTCGTGCCGGCAGGCGCGCAGGAACGCGGAGTCGTGCGCGGCGCCGCGTCGCACGGAGGGCTGCTGACCGGTGGGGGTGCCTGCCTGAGTGGCTGCCGTGGTGTCTGCCGTTGTCTCGCTCACGGTTCAAATCTTCGCACGCGCCCAGGACCCGACTCCCCGCCCGGCCTCGTGGGTTCCTCCAAGATCTGCCCGGTTTGCCGTCCCGGCACGCCGCGCGGGCAGAAGTTGCGGCGATTACCCCGGTCTTCGACCTAGTCTTCGGGACATGGCAGCGGTCGGCGGGCACCCCGCACAGGGTGGCGGAACAGGTGGCGGAACGGGTCGGGAGGCGGCGCCGAGCGAGTTCCGGGCCGCGGTCGAGGCTCTGACGGGGGCGCGGCTGCGCCCCGAGCTCGAACTCTCCCCCGCCCCGGCGCCGCGCCGGCTCGCCCCCCACGCGTTCGCCCTGACCGCCTCGGTGGAGGTGGACGGCGAGGAGCTGGCCGACGGCCGGCTCGTCCTGCTGTACGACCCGGCCGGGCAGGAAGCCTGGAACGGGGACTTCCGCGTGGTGACCATGACCCGGGCCGAGCTGGAGCCCGAGATGGCCGGCGACCCGATGCTCTCCGAGGTCGGCTGGGCCTGGCTGCTGGACGCGCTGCAGGCGCACGGCGCCGGGTACGCGGAGCCGTCCGGCACGGTGACCAGGTGCGCCTCGCAGTACTTCGGCGCCCTGGCGGACCGTGAGTCGTCCACCGAGATCGAGATCCGGGCCTCCTGGACTCCGGCCGACGGCCGCTTCGAGCGGCACCTGGCCGCCTGGGGGGACCTGCTGTGCATCAGCGCCGGCCTGCCGCCGGCCGCGCCCGCGCCGCAGCCGACCGCCGACGTGCCCTCACTCGGTGGGGTGGTCCCGATGCCCGCCCGTCGGCGCCCGCGCTCGCACTGACGGGTGGTCCGCGGGCCGCAGCGGCGGCCCCGGGCACAGCGCCACCCCCAGGGCTGACGGAGTGTGACTTCGGACCCTGCTCTGCGTCAATGTCCGGCCTAACGTGACCGATCCGTGCCGGTTCTGATCGATTTTGTACGAATTCCAGGCATGTCGCATCAGTCACCTGCGCGATTTGTCCGTATTGTTACTCACTAGATCGTGATCTTTCGCTAAAGCCGGGCACGGTAGCTGCCGAAGCAGACTGTGACCCTTTCCAAACGCGGAACACTCCGACCGCCCCATCGGGGTTCCGTCCGCCACTCCCCGCAGGAGGCCTGGTGTCGGTCCTTCTTGAGCACCCCGCAAACGTGGTCGCCTACCGGCCGACCAAGCCCACCGCCATGGTGGTCATCGCTGACCCCCGTGTCCGAAACACCGTCACCCGCCACCTCTGGGCGCTCGGCGTCCGGGACGTGATCGAGGTGTCCTCGATCGCCGAGGCCCGCCCCCGGGTCTCCACCCCGCGCGACATCTGCGTCGCCGACGTCCACCTCCCGGACGGCTCCGGGCTGACCATCCTGGCCGAGACCCGCGCCGCGGGCTGGCCCAACGGCCTGGCGCTCTCCGCCGCCGACGACATCGGCGCGGTCCGCAGCGCGCTGGCCGGCGGCGTCAAGGGCTACGTGGTCACCGGCACCCGCACCAACGTGGCCATGCCGGGACGCCCCGGTCTGCCGCTCGGCGCGGGCGGTCTGGCCGGCCGGATGCGCCGTCCCGGCATGCCGGGCGTGCCGGGCGCGGCCGGTGCTCCGGGCGCTCCCGGGGCACCCGGTGCGCCGGGCGCCCCGGGCACCCAGCAGGCCGCCTACCGCGAGCTCTCCGGCCGTGAGGTCGAGGTGCTGCGGCTGGTCGCCGAGGGCCAGTCCAACAAGGCCATCGGTGTGGCCATGGGCCTGTCCGCGCTCACCGTGAAGAGCCACCTCGCCCGGATCGCCCGCAAGCTGGGCACCGGCGACCGGGCCGGGATGGTCGCGGTCGCGCTGCGCACCGGCATCATCCACTGAGCGATCGGCAGGACCGCTGCGGCGGTCCTGGAGGAACGTTTCCTCCAGGACCGCCGCATTGGCGTCCGGTCGGATCCGGACCGAAGGCACGGGGACGGCGGAGGCCGCACGGTGGCATAGTCACGAACCCGGTCTGACCAGTCCGACAACACTCCCGGCCCCGAGGACCGTCGTACCCTTGGTGAGTGACCGACGCCGTAGCAGCCACCCAAGAAGAAGCAGCCCCGGTCCCGCTCCTCGAACCGAAGGAGGGGATCCCGCCAGTCGTGGCGGACGAGCAGGCGCTGGCCGCCACCGTCGCCGCCTTCGCCGCGGGCACCGGACCGGTCGCCGTCGATGCCGAGCGGGCCTCCGGCTACCGCTACGGCCAGCGGGCGTACCTCATCCAGCTGCGCCGCGCGGGCGCCGGCACCGCGCTGATCGACCCGATCGCCTGCCCCGACCTCAGCGGACTCGGCGCGGCCCTCGCGGACACCGAATGGGTGGTGCACGCGGCCACCCAGGACCTGCCCTGCCTCTCCGAGGTCGGGATGCGACCGCAGCGACTCTTCGACACCGAGCTGGCCGGCCGGATCGCCGGCTTCGCCCGGGTCGGGCTCGGACCGATGACCGAGAGCGTGCTCGGGCTGAGCCTGGCCAAGGAGCACTCGGCCGTCGACTGGTCCACCCGCCCGCTGCCCGAGCCGTGGCTGCGCTACGCCGCTCTGGACGTCGAGGTGCTGGTCGAGCTGCGGAACGCACTCGAACAGGAGCTGGACGCCCAGGGCAAGCTCGACTGGGCGCTGGAGGAGTTCGCCGCGATCGCCGCAGCGCCCCGCCCCGCCCCGCGCACCGACCCCTGGCGCCGCACCTCGCAGCTGCACAAGGTCCGCCGGCGCCGCCAGCTGGCCGTGGTGCGCGAGCTGTGGCTGACCCGGGACCGGCTGGCGCAGGAGCGCGACGTCTCGCCCGGCCGGGTGCTCTCGGACGCCGCGATCGTCAACGCCGCGCTGGCCATGCCGCTGAACATCGCCGCCCTCCAGGGCGTCCAGGGCTTCGGACCGCGGGTGCACCGGCGCCAGCTGGAGCAGTGGCTGGCGGCCGTCCAGCGGGGCCGGGAGATCCCGGAGAACCAGCTGCCGCCGGCCTCCGCACCGCACGACGGCCCGCCGCCGCCGCGCGCCTGGGCCGAGAAGGACCCGGTCGCGGCCGCCCGGCTGTCCGGGGCGCGGGCCGCGGTGAGCGAGCTGGCCGAGGCGCGCAACCTGCCGGCCGAGAACCTGATCACGCCGGACCTCGTCCGCCGGGTCTCCTGGGAGCCGCCGGCCGACCCGAGCGCCGCCGGGGTGGCCGCCGCGCTGCGCCGGATGGGCGCCCGGCAGTGGCAGGTCGACCTGGTGGCGCCCGTGGTGGCGGCCGCCTTCGTCAAGGCGGCGGAGGCCGAGCCGGAGTAGCGGCGGGCCGGACAGGACACCGCGGCAGCGGGGCGCCGCTGCCGGGGCAGAGGGGATGCCGTCGTCCGACGGCATCCCCTCCATCGTTCCCGGGCCCTCCGTCGTTCCCGGGCGGCCGCCCCGCGCCCGTCGCGGACCGCCCACGGCCCCGGGCGCGGGGACGTGTCGGGGGACACACCGGGAGAACCGGCCGCCGGGCCTGGGCAGGTTGGTTACCGGCGGGTAGCATGACAGCGAAGCAGCGCCGCTCACGTGCCCTCGTGCAACGGACGGCGGCAGCCTGCCCACCTCAACCTGTTGGTCCCTGGGAGGAGAGCCCCCGTGCCTCGTACCGCGAGGGACGTCGTCTTCGTCGATGGCGTCCGCACCCCGTTCGGCAAGGCCGGCCCGAAGGGCATCTACCACGAGACGCGCGCCGACGACCTGGTCGTCAAGTGCATCCGGGAGCTCGTGCGCCGTAACCCGAACCTGCCCGTCGAGCGGATCGACGAGGTCGCCATCGCGGCCACCACGCAGATCGGCGACCAGGGTCTGACCATCGGCCGCACCGCGGCCCTGCTGTCCGGCCTGCCGAAGTCCGTCCCCGGTTACGCCATCGACCGCATGTGTGCGGGCGCGCTGACCGCCGTGACCACCACCGCCGGCGGCATCGCCTTCGGCGCGTACGACGTGGTCGTGGCCGGCGGCGTCGAGCACATGGGCCGCCACCCGATGGGCGAGGGCGTCGACCCGAACCCGCGCTTCGTGTCCGAGAAGCTCGTCGACGAGTCCGCCCTGTTCATGGGGATGACCGCGGAGAACCTGCACGACCGGTTCCCGCACATCACCAAGGAGCGCTGCGACGCCTACGCCGTGCGCTCGCAGGAGAAGGCCGCCAAGGCGTACGCCAACGGCGACATCCAGCCGGACCTGGTGCCGATCTCGATCCGCAACACCAACCCCGCGGTCGGCGAGACCGGCTGGGGCCTGGCGACCACGGACGAGCCGATCCGCCCGGGCACCACGATGGAGTCGCTGGCCGGTCTGAAGACCCCGTTCCGCCCGCACGGCAACATCACCGCGGGCAACTCGGCCGGTCTGAACGACGGCGCCACCGCCTCGCTGCTGGCCGCCGAGGACGTCGCCGAGGAGCTCGGCCTGCCGGTCAAGATGCGCCTGGTCTCGTTCGCCTTCGCGGGCGTCGAGCCCGAGGTGATGGGCATCGGCCCGGTGCCGGCCACCGAGAAGGCGCTGGCCAAGGCCGGTCTGACCATCGACGACATCCAGGCCTTCGAGGTCAACGAGGCCTTCGCCGTCCAGGTGCTGGCCTTCCTGGACCACTACGGCATCGCGGACGACGACGAGCGGGTCAACCCGTTCGGCGGAGCGATCGCCTTCGGCCACCCGCTGGCCTCCTCGGGCGTGCGCCTGATGAACCAGCTGGCCCGCCGCTTCGAGCAGCGCCCGGACGTCCGCTACGGCCTCACCACGATGTGCATCGGCTTCGGCATGGGCGGCACCATCATCTGGGAGAACCCGCACTTCGAGGGTGGTAAGTGACCATGAGCACCACGACTGAGCTGCTGCAGCAGGGCGCCGAGCTGTTCCCGGGCGAGGTCGTCACGACCGCGCACGTCCGCCACCTGGACCTGCCGCTGCAGGCCGGCCGGCTGGCCCTGATCACCCTGGACAACGGCTTCGACCACACCAAGCCGACCACCTTCGGCCCGGGCTCGCTGCTGAAGCTGTCCACCGCGCTGGACCAGGTCGAGGCCGAGGCCGCCGAGGGCACGATCGTCGGTGTCGCGATCACCGGCAAGCCGTTCATCTTCGCGGTCGGCGCCGACCTCAAGGGCGTCGAGATCCTCAAGGAGCACGCGGACGCGCTGGCCATCGGCAAGGGCGGCCACGAGGTCTTCAAGCGGATCGCCGCGCTGCCCGTCCCGTCCTTCGCCTTCTACAACGGCGCGGCGATGGGCGGCGGCGTCGAGGTCGGCCTGCACGCCTCCTACCGCACCGTCAGCGCGGGCGTTCCGGCGTTCTCGCTGCCCGAGGTCTTCCTGGGCCTCGTCCCCGGCTGGGGCGGCTGCACCATCCTGCCGAACCTGATCGGCCCCTCGAAGGCGATCAAGGTCATCATCGAGAACTCGATGAGCCAGAACAAGCAGCTCAAGGGCAAGGACGTGTTCGAGCTGGGGATCGCCGACGCGATCTTCGAGCCGGCCGACTTCCTGGAGCAGTCGCTGCTCTGGGCCGCCAAGGTGCTCAACGGCGACGTCGTCGTCGAGCGCGAGGCGATCGACCGCGGCAAGGCCTGGGACGACGCCGTCGCCTGGGGCCGTCTGGTCGCCGACGCCAAGGTGCACGGCGCGGCCCCCGCCGCCTACAAGGCGCTGGACATCATCCAGCAGGTCAAGGACGCCGACCTGCAGGCCGGCTTCGACGCCGAGGACGCGGCGCTGGCCGACCTCATCATGAGCGGCGAGCTGCGCAGCGGCATCTACGCCTTCAACCTGGTGCAGCGCCGGGCCAAGCGCCCGTTCGGTGCGCCGGACAAGTCGCTGGCCCGCCCGGTCACCAAGGTCGGCGTCGTCGGCGCCGGTCTGATGGCCTCGCAGCTGGCGCTGCTGTTCGCCCGCCGTCTGGAGGTGCCGGTGGTCCTCACCGACATCGACCAGGAGCGCATCGACAAGGGCGTCGGCTACGTCCACGCCGAGATCGACAAGCTGCTCGGCAAGGGCCGGATCGGCCAGGACAAGGCCAACCGGCTCAAGGGCCTGGTCACCGGCTCGCTCGACAAGGCCGCCGGCTTCGGCGACGCGGACTTCGTGATCGAGGCCGTGTTCGAGGAGATGGGCGTCAAGCAGACCGTCTTCGCGGACCTGGAGAACGTGGTCTCGCCGACCTGCGTGCTGGCGACCAACACCTCGTCCCTCTCGGTCACCGAGATGGCCTCGAAGCTGAAGCACCCCGAGCGGGTCGTCGGCTTCCACTTCTTCAACCCGGTCGCGATCCTGCCGCTGCTGGAGATCGTCCGCGGCGAGCAGACCGACGACGCCGCGCTGGCCACCGCCTTCGGCGTCTCGAAGAAGCTGAAGAAGACCTCGGTGCTGGTCAAGGACGCCCCGGCGTTCGTGGTGAACCGGATCCTGACCCGCTTCATGGGCGAGATCCAGGACATCATCGACGAGGGCACCCCGATCGCCACGGTCGAGAAGGGCGTCGAGCCGCTCGGCCTGCCGATGTCCCCGATCGTGCTGCTGGAGCTGGTCGGCCCGGCCATCGCGCTGCACGTCTCGGAGACCCTGAAGGGCGCCTTCCCGGAGCGGTTCACCGTCTCCGAGAACCTCGGCAAGGTGGTCAAGGCCGGAAAGCGCGGCTTCTACACCTGGGTCGACGGCAAGCAGGTGCTCGACCCCGAGGTGCTGGAGCTGCTCTCCTTCGGCGACAGCGTGCTGACCGAGGAGCAGGTGCTGAACCGCGCTCTGGAGGCCGTCGCGCAGGAGATCGGCCTGATGCTGGAGGAGGGTGTCGTCGCCGAGGCGCAGGACATCGACCTCTGCATGATCACCGGTGCCGGCTGGCCCTTCCACCTGGGCGGGATCACCCCGTACCTGGACCGTGAGGGCGTCTCGGAGCGGGTGAACGGCAAGCGGTTCCTCGCCCCGGGCGTGGCCTCCGTGCCCGCCTGAGAGGCGTAGCGGTACGACACACGGGAGCCCCGGTGACCTCGACGGTCACCGGGGCTCCTGTGCGTGCGGCGGGGCGCCTGTGCGTGCGTGCGGGGCGCCTGCGTGCGCGTGCGGGGCGGGGCGCCTGCGTGCGCGGGGGTCCGGGGCGGGGGCGGGGCCGGGGCGCCGGCCCCCCGCGCGGGGCGCGGTCAGCGCTTGAGGCGGTAGACCACGGTGTCGGCGAAGACGCCGACCATCTCGTAGTGGGTGTCCAGCAGGTTCTCGATCTTCGGGATCATGCCGGGCTGGTAGGGCGCCAGGCCGGAGTCGTCCACGACGATCTCGGGCAGGCCCTTGGCGATCTCCTGGTCGAAGGTCTGCCAGGCGTTGCTGACGCTGAACTGCTCGCCGACGTTGGCGTTGCCGTCCTTGCCGCCGCTGAAGTTGGTCAGGAAGCCCGCGGTCAGGTAGCGGGTGGCCGGCTTGCGGTCGGCCAGCCAGTACAGCTCCGGGTGCATGCCCCAGACCAGCACGGTGTCCTGCGGCTTGCTCTGCGCGGCGACGGCGGTGGCCACCTCGGTGGTCCGGCTGAGCCGCTCCCCCGGCCAGGCCAGCGCGAGCCCCCAGAACACCGTGGCGGCGGCCGTGGTGTACACCAGGACGGGCTTCCAGCGGATCGCCGAGGTGGCCACCGCGCCGGTGCCCAGCAGCACCAGCGGGGGCATCAGCTGCAGGTAGTAGTGGCCGAAGAAGTGGAAGCCGACGCTGACCGCGACGACCGAGGAGAGCAGCCAGACCCAGAGGTCGGTGGTGGAGCCGTGCTCCTCCCCCGCGACCGGCAGCGGGCGGTGGCGGTGCTTCAGCCAGAGCCGGCGGCCGACCGGCAGCAGGAAGCCCAGGCCGGCACCGATCAGGATCGCCGAGTTGCCGAGCGCGCGGCCGGCCATCTGCAGCCAGGCCCCGCCGACCGAGGCGTAGTCGCCGCTGCCGGTGACCACCCAGAACAGGAAGCCCTTGGGCTTGGTGAGGATCACCGCGACCAGCGCTATCGGCAGCGTGAAGCCGAACCCGATCTTGAACAGGGCGGGCGGCCAGCGGACCCCGCGCCGGCGGGCGTCCTGGAACAGCATCCAGAGCACCGGGAGCAGCACCGCGCCGCCGGTCTGCTTGGTCAGCGAGCAGAGCGCCACCGCGATGCCGGCGGCCAGCCAGCGGCGCCGTTCGGCGTACCGGAAGGCGGCCACCATGGCGGGCAGCATGAAGACCTCGAAGGTGGCCGCCTGGGTGTCCTCCGGGGAGAGCCCGATGGAGACCAGCAGGTAGAGCAGGCCCGCTCCGGCGCCCGCCCGGTTGCCCCAGCGGCCGCGGGCGATCGAGGCCAGCAGGATCGCGGTGACCAGGTGGGCGACCACCGCCAGGGTGCGCAGCGGCCAGAGCGAGGCGGAGCCGAAGACGGCGAAGCAGGCCTGGTAGAGCCAGGGCAGCAGCGGCGGCTTGCGGTCGACCACGGTGTCGTAGAGCACGCCGCCGTCCGCCAGCATCCGGGCCTGGGTCGCCAGGAAGCCCTCGTCGGGGCTCCAGACCGGCCGGACGAACGAGGGGATGTGGGTGGCGAGCGCGACCAGGGCCAGCACCGGCACCAGCCTCGTCCAGTAACCCTGGCGGACGCGGTCGGGCAGGCGCTCGGCAAGCCCGGCGAGGCGGGGGCGGGTGGGGGTCGGCACGGATGACAACCTACCGGGCGGGATCGGCGCGGGCAGCGCCGGTCCCGCCTTTCGGTGCGATTATCAGCCTGTCTTGTGGCGAACTGTTGCCCAGTTGTGGCAAACGGACGCGGACCGGACCCGCCGGGCCGCTAGGCCTGGACGGTCGCCACGTCCAGCCGGGAGACCAGCGCCGTCACCTTCCGGGCGATGTCCGGGGCGGTGAGGCCGATCTCCGCGAGGATCTCGGGCCGCGAGGCGTGGTCCAGGAACTCCTGCGGGATGCCGAAGTCGCGCACCGGGACGTCCACCTCGGCGTCGCGCAGCGCCTGCGCCACCGCGGCGCCCACACCGCCGACCCGGCCGTTGTCCTCGATCGTGACGACCGCGCGGTGCTCGGCGGCCAGCCCCGGCAGGGCCCGGTCCACCGGCTTGACCCAGCGCGGGTCGACCACGGTGGCGGTGATGCCCTGGGCGGCCAGCAGGTCGGCGACCTCCAGGCTGGTGGGGGCCATCGCGCCGACCGAGACGATCAGCACGTCGGCGCGGCGCTCGTCGGCCGGGGCCTGCGGCGCGCGCAGCACGTCCATGCCGCCGATCCGGCCGACCGCGGGGACGGCCGGGCCGACCGTGCCCTTGGAGTAGCGGACCACGGTGGGGGCGTCGTCGACCTCGACCGCCTCGCGCAGCTGGGCGCGCAGCTGGTCGGCGTCACGCGGCGCGGCGAGCCGCAGACCGGGGACGACCTGGAGGATCGACATGTCCCACATGCCGTTGTGCGAGGCGCCGTCGGTCCCGGTGACACCGGCCCGGTCCAGCACGAAGGTGACGCCCAGCTTGTGCAGCGCCACGTCCATCAGGACCTGGTCGAAGGCCCGGTTGAGGAAGGTCGCGTAGACCGCGAACACCGGGTGCAGGCCATTGGTGGCCATGCCGGCCGCGCTGGTCACGGCGTGCTGCTCGGCGATGCCGACGTCGAAGATCCGGTGCGGGAAGGCCTTGGCGAAGGGCGCCAGGCCCACCGGGTGGAGCATCGCGGCGGTGATGCCGACGATGTCCTCGCGCTCGCGGCCGAGCGCGACCATCTCCTCGCCGAAGACGGATGTCCAGTCCTTGCCGGCGCTCTTGATCGGCAGACCGGTCTCCGGGTGGATCACGCCGACCGCGTGGAAGCGGTCCTCGTCGTTGTTCTCCGCGGCGTGGTAGCCGCGGCCCTTCTCGGTGAGGCAGTGCACGATCACCGGGCCGCCGAAGCCGCGCGCCTTGGTGAGCGCGGACTCCAGGGCGGTGAGGTCGTGGCCGTCGATCGGGCCGATGTACTTGAGGCCGAGGTCCTCGAACATGCCCTGCGGGGCGATGAAGTCCTTGAGGCCCTTCTTGGCGCCGTGCAGCGTCTCGAAGAGCTGCTGGCCGACCACCGGGGTGCGCTGCAGGGCGTCCTTGCCCCAGGACAGGAAGCGCTCGTAGCCCTGGGTGGTGCGCAGCGTGGCCAGGTGGTTCGCCATGCCGCCGATGGTCGGGGAGTAGGAGCGCTCGTTGTCGTTGACGACGATGACCAGCGGGCGGTCCCGGGCGTCGGCGATGTTGTTGAGCGCCTCCCAGGCCATGCCGCCGGTGAGCGCGCCGTCGCCGATCACGGCGACGACCGGGTCGTGCTTCCCGAGCAGCTGGTTGGCCTTGGCCAGGCCGTCGGCGTAGGAGAGCACGGTGGAGGCGTGCGAGTTCTCGATCACGTCGTGCTCGGACTCGGCGCGCGAGGGGTAGCCGGAGAGGCCGTCCTTCATCCGCAGCCGGGAGAAGTCCTGGCGGCCGGTGAGCAGCTTGTGGACGTAGCTCTGGTGGCCGGTGTCGAAGAGGACGCGGTCGCGCGGCGAGTCGAAGACCCGGTGCAGCGCGATGGTCAGCTCCACGACGCCGAGGTTGGGCCCGAGGTGGCCACCCGTCTTGGAGACCTCCGTCACCAGGAAGGTCCGGATCTCCTGGGCCAGCGCGGCCAGCTGTCCGGGCGTGAGCCGGTCGAGATCGCGCGGTCCCCGAATGCGGGTCAGCAGGGCCACCCGTTCCTCCTCGTTCAAAGTCGCGGACCGCGGGCGGTCCGACGGGCCTCGCTGCCCGGTGTGCCGACGCGCTCCGATCGGTCTCGGTCGGTGCCGACCGGTCGAGTCTAATGTCCGCCTACCGGACACCGAGCGGGGTGCCCGGTGCCACCGGCCTGTCACGCCGTTCATCGCCCGCGGCGGGCACAGAGGGTCCAAGGGCGGGCACGGACGGTCGAACTACGGCACAGACGGTCGGTACCGGGCACCGACGGTCGGGGCGCGGGCGGGCGGGCGACACTCACGGCCGGGCGACGGACGCCTGTACGGATCGCCCGACCGGGCCGGAGTCGCCCATCTCGCTCATCACCAGGGCGAGGGCGCCCAGCACCTCGGCGCGGCCGCCCAGGGTGCCCGGGACCACGGAGAGCTGGCGGGCCGCGCTCGGGATGGCGTAGCGGGCCACCGAGTCGCGGATCGGGCCGAGCACCAGCTCACCGGCGTCGGCGAGGTCGCCGCCGAGGATCACCCGGCGCGGGTTGAGCAGGTTGCAGAGGGTGGCGACGCCGGTGCCGATCTGCCGGCCGGCGTCGGCGATCACCCGGCGGCTGCCGAGGTCGCCCTGGTGGGCCAGCTCGACCACCCGCGGCAGCGTGAGGTCCGGGCCGAGCGTGGAGCTCAGCAGACCGAGCAGGTAGCGGGAGCCGACGAAGGTCTCCAGGCAGCCGCGGTTGCCGCAGCGGCAGACCGGGCCGGCCTCGTCCAGCGTGATGTGCCCGATCTCACCGGCGGTGCCGCCCGGACCGCGGTAGATCTGCCCGTTGACCACCAGGCCCGCGCCGACGCCACTGGCCACCTTGATGTAGGCGAGGTCGCTCAGACCGCGGCCGGCGCCCCAGACCAGCTCGCCGAGCGCGCCCAGGTTGGCGTCGTTGTCCACGTGCACCGGCATGCCGAGCCGCTCGGCCAGCTCCCGGCCGGGGGCGATGCCCGTCCAACCGGGGAGGATCGCGGTGGAGCCCAGCGCGCCGGTCTCCACGTCGATCGGGCCGGGGACGCCGAGGCCGACGCCGATCACCTTGTCCGGGCGGAAGCCGGCCTGCTGGAGCAGCCGGTCGACCAGCGCCTCGGCACGGTCGAAGCCCTGGGCGGCGGAGACGTCGACGTCGATCGGCGCGCTCTCCTCGGCGAGCACCCGGTGCGCGAGGTTGCCGACGGCGACCCGCAGGTGGGTGTGGCCGAAATCGATCCCCACCACGATGCCGGCGTCGCCGCTGAGCGAGACGCTGCGGGCGCGGCGGCCGCCGGAGGAGGTGTCGGCGACCACGACGGTGCCGCTCTCCTTGAGCTCCCGGACGATGTTGGACACGGTCGCCGCCGAGAGGCCGGTACCGCGGGCGATCTCGGCCTGGGTCAGCGAGCCGGCCATCCGTACCGCCCGCAGCACCCGCTCCAGGTTGGCCCGGTGCAGTGAGGACTGCGAGCCCGGTGTGTCCGTCGCCATGATCCACCCTTCCAAGGGCGAGGGAACCCCTCCGCCGGGCGATCCCTTCAACTCCTGAAGCCTAGGGCCTGTCGTCGGCGGGCGGAGCGGCTACCGGGGAGGCTCCGTGCGAGGCGGTGGGGCGGGGGTCCGGGCGGCGGGGTGCGCGGGCGGGCACCGGAGGGTGGGGACGGGGCCCAGCTCAGGGGCGCGACGCGCTGGGTTCGAGGCTCCTGCGACCGGCCGAAAACAGCCCACCCGTACGATGGTGCCCATTCTCACCCGTCCCACCGGCCACGGACGTGACCGGCCGGGGGGCACTTCCAGACATGACGGGGCATCAGATGGCAGGGGATCACCCTACGCCGGGGGCGGGCGACACGCCCGGCAACGGTCCGCAGGACAATCGGGGCGTCTCGCTCGGGCGCACGCCCGGCGTCGACCCGGCCGCCGTGGCGAACCAGATGACACAGCTGGACGGGGCTCCCGTGCCCGGCCAGGCGGGACCGGCCGCGCCGGGCGCCGCACCCGGGCAGCCGCCGGCCCCGGGCAGCGAGTACGCCTACGCGCCGACCGCCGCCGCCTTCCCCGCCCAGGGCACCCCGCCGCCCCCGCCCGGCGCGGCGCCGGTCGGCCCGTACGACCCCACCCAGCCCCCGTTCGCGGCCCCCAACGCCGGCCAGCAGTACGGCTACACCGCGCCGCCGCAGCCCGACGGCGGCGCCGGCTACGGCTACCCGCAGCAGCAGGCCCCCGGGTACGCCTTCCCCGGTGCGCCGGTGCCGGCCGCGCCCAAGCAGCGCAACCCGGTGATGGTCTGGGGCGGCATCATCGGCGGCGTGCTGGCCGTCGCCATCATCGCCGGCCTCGTCGTGCTGTTCACCGAGAACAAGGACAACGACAACCCGACCGCCAACGGCGGCACCTCCAGCACGGGCGGCACCACCGGCGGCTCGACCACCGACCCCAGCGCCTCGGCGGCCTCGGGCGGATCCACCGGCGGCAACAACGGCGGCAAGGCGGGCGCGTACAACCTCGCCTGGACCGCCGCCAAGCCGGCCAACGCGGCCAGCGGCTCGCAGCTGCTCGGCGTCTGGGGCGCCGACAAGGCCGTCGTCCGCGCCGACAGCTACGGCATCCGCGCCCTCAACCCGGCGGACGGCAAGGAAGTGTGGACGATCACGCCGCCGTCCGGTGCCAAGGAGTTCTGCGCCGTCTCCTACGGGGCGAACTCGAAGCACATCGCCGCCGTCGCGCTCAACACCGGTGACAGCGACTGCTCCACCGTCGGCGCGGTCGACCTCAACACCGGCAAGATGCTCTGGACCGCCAAGGTGAGCAGCGAGCGGATGTCCTCGCCCACCCTCACCGTGACCGAGAAGGTCGTCGGCATCGGCGGCAACCTGGTCGGCGCGGTGAACATCGCCGACGGCTCGCCGGTCTGGCAGTTCCAGCCCCGCGACAAGGACTGCAACGTCTACGGCAAGGCCGCCGGCGCCCAGATCGCGGTGAGCGACCGCTGCTACGGCTCCAACGCCAACCCCAAGTCGCAGCTGGTGCTGGTCGACACGGACACTGGCAAGGCCACCAGCGCCGCGCCGTTCCCGCTGACCGGCAGCATCGAGCGCGTCGACAAGGTCATCTCGGACCAGCCGCTGGTGCTGCTGGTGACCAGCGGCCCGAACGGCGACTACATCCTGCCGTTCGACAAGAGCAACAAGCCGCTGACCCCGATGTCGGTCAAGGAGCCCGGTGCGGACAGCCTGCGCCTGTCCGGCCAGTCCGACGCCTTCACCCAGAACGTGGTCAGCGGCACCACGCTGTACGTCCAGACCAACCCGTCCAAGCCGGCCGTCAACGCCTACGACCTGACGACCGGCAAGCGGCTCTGGTCGTCCACCGGCGGCACCAACGACGGCATCCGCCTGGTCTCCGGCACCGACAAGGACGGCAAGGTCCGGGCCGTGCTGGACATGGGGTACGGCAAGGACGCCAAGGTGGTCACGCTGTCGCCGGCCGACGGCGCCGGCACCGAACTCGGCAGCATCACCAGCCAGAAGGGCGCCGACTTCATCGGCTCCAGCACCACCGAGTACGTGCTGCAGTCGGACGGCTCGCTGTACGGCTTCGCCCGCAGCGCGAGCTCGGAGGCCCCCGTCGTCAAGTACGGGAAGAAGTGACGCCCGGGACGTAGCGTCCCGACGTCCGACCCCGTCGAGGGCGGGGTGGAACCGGCCGGTTGGCCTGTTCCACCCCGCCCTCGAACATTTCCCCGGGCTCCGCGCGTTGGGCATGGGAGGATGCGAAGCATCAGCCTGACGAAGGAGTCCTGCGAGTGCCCGGCACCAACCTGACCCGCGAGGAGGCCCGTACCCGGGCCGACCTCCTGCACGTGGACGCGTACGACATCGAGCTCGACCTGAGCTCTGCACGGGAGGGAGGCACCTTCCGGTCCACCACCGTGGTCCGGTTCAGCGCCAACACCCCCGGCGCGGCCACCTTCATCGACCTCGTGGCGCCGAGCGTGGAGGAGATCACCCTCAACGGCGAGCGGCTCGACAACGCCAACTTCGCCGACAGCCGGATCGCGCTGCCGAACCTGGCCGCCGAGAACGAGCTGCGGATCGTCGCCGACTGCGCCTACACCAACACCGGCGAGGGCCTGCACCGGTTCGTCGACCCGGTCGACGGCGAGACCTACCTGTACACCCAGTTCGAGGTGCCGGACGCCCGCCGCGTCTTCGCCACCTTCGAGCAGCCCGACCTCAAGGCCACCTTCGCCTTCACGGTGACCGCCCCCACGGGCTGGGTCGTGGTCTCCAACTCGCCCACCCCGACCCCGGTCGGCGACGGCGGGACCCAGGTCTGGACGTTCGAGCCCACCGGCCGGATCTCCTCCTACATCACCGCGCTCGTCGCCGGCCCGTACGTGGGCGTCTTCGACAGCTATGAGAACGGCGACCAGAAGGTGCCGCTGGGCGTGTACTGCCGCCCGTCGCTGCGCGAGTTCCTGGACGCCGAGGCGATCTTCGACGTCACCAAGCAGGGCTTCGACTACTTCCAGGAGAAGTTCGACTTCCCCTACCCGTTCGCCAAGTACGACCAGCTGTTCGTCCCGGAGTTCAACGCCGGCGCGATGGAGAACGCGGGTGCCGTCACCCTGCGCGACCAGTACGTGTTCCGCTCCAAGGTGACCGACGCCGCGTACGAGGCGCGGGCCGCGACGATCCTGCACGAGCTGGCCCACATGTGGTTCGGCGACCTCGTCACCATGGAGTGGTGGAACGACCTCTGGCTGAACGAGTCGTTCGCCACCTTCGCCGAGGCCGTCTGCCAGGCCGAGGCGCCCGGTTCGAAGTGGCCGCACTCCTGGACCACCTTCGCCAACCAGATGAAGACCTGGGCGTACCGGCAGGACCAGCTGCCGTCCACCCACCCGATCATGGCCGACATCAACGACCTGGAGGACGTCCAGGTCAACTTCGACGGCATCACCTACGCCAAGGGCGCCTCGGTGCTCAAGCAGCTGGTGGCGTACGTCGGCCAGGACGCCTTCTTCCAGGGCGTGCAGGCCTACTTCAAGCGGCACGCCTGGGGCAACACCCGCCTGGCGGACCTGCTCGGCGCACTGGAGGAGGCCAGCGGGCGCGACCTCAAGGCCTGGTCCAAGGCCTGGCTGGAGACGGCCGGCATCAACGTGCTGCGCCCGGCGCTCACCCTCAACGGCGACGGCGAGATCGAGTCCTTCGCCGTGCTGCAGGAGGCCCCCGCGCTGCCGGCCGGCGCCAAGGGCGAGGCCGTCCTGCGCCCGCACCGGATCGCCATCGGCCTCTACGAGCTGACCGACGGCACCCTGGTGCGCACCGACCGGATCGAGCTGGACGTCGACGGCCCGCGCACCGAGGTCCCCGAGCTGGTCGGCCGGCAGCGCCCGGCCGTCATCCTGCTCAACGACGACGACCTCTCCTACGCCAAGGTCCGCCTGGACGAGGACTCGCTGGCCGTCGTCACCGAGCACCTGGGCGGCTTCACCGACTCCCTGCCGCGCGCGCTGTGCTGGGCCTCCGCCTGGGACATGACCCGCGACGGCGAGATGGCCGCCCGTGACTACCTGGCGCTGGCCGTCTCCGGCCTCGGCCGGGAGTCCGACATCGGCGTGGTCCAGTCGGTGCACCGCCAGGTCAAGCTCGCCCTCGACGCCTACACCGACCCGGCCTGGAGCGAGCAGGGTCTCGCCCGCTGGGCCGAGGCCGCCGAGGAGCAGCTGCGCGCCGCCCAGCCCGGCAGCGACCACCAGCTGGCCTGGGCCCGCGCGCTGGCCGCCGTCGCCCGCAGCGAGGGGCAGCTGGACCTGCTGGCCGGCCTGCTGGACGGCTCGGTCGAGATCAAGGGCCTGGCCGTCGACACCGAGCTGCGCTGGACGCTGCTCGGCCGTCTGGCCGCCACCGGTCGCGCCGACGAGGCCGCCGTCGCGGCCGAGCTGGTCCGCGACAACACCGCGGCCGGCCAGGAGCACGCGGCCAGCTGCCGCGCCGCCCTGCCGACCGCCGAGGCCAAGGCGAAGGCCTGGGCCTCCGTGATGGAGTCGGACAAGCTCACCAACTACGTCCAGGACGCGGTGATCGCCGGCTTCCAGCAGGCCGACCAGCGCGAGCTGCTGGCGCCGTACGGCGCCAAGTACTTCGCGGCCCTCAAGGGCATCTGGGAGAGCCGCAGCCACGAGATCGCGATGCTGATCATCGTCGGGCTGTACCCGTCGCTGCAGGTCGAGCAGGCCACGCTGGACGCCACCGACGCGTGGCTGAGCACGGCCGAGCCGGCGCCGGCGCTGCGTCGACGGGTCGTCGAGCAGCGGGCCGGGGTCGAGCGCGCGATCAAGGCGCAGGCCGCCGACCGGGCGGCGGGCGCCCGGGCGCTGGGGCACTGAGCCGGTCGGGGCCCCGGGAGCACCCCGGGGCCCCGACGGTCGTTCCTCCGGGAACGCTCGAGGGGGCGCCGGACATCGTCCGGCGCCCCCTCAAGCGTTGTACGGGGCTTGGGTGGAAGGCCCTCGGTTACTTCTTCTTGTCCTTGCTGCCGTACGGCAGCCCGGCCAGGCCCGCGATGACCACGAAGGCCACGATCGGGAGCAGCACGTACAGGCCGAGGGTCTGGGCGACGGTCAGGCCGCTACCCGGATCGTCGCCGTCGTCCCGGGAGTAGGCCATGGCGGGCGACGACAGCAGCATCATCAGCGTGACCGTTGCGCTGACCGCGCCGGCTCGCAAAGCGTTCCTCTTGTCCACGCTGCCCAACTTACCCGCCGCTTACCTCACCGCGCTCGGCGGGGTCGGCCTTTCGGGCCGGCCGGCCGGCGGCCCGCAGGAGCCCGGCCAGGGCCCGCGCGGCCGGGGTGGCGGCCAGCTCGTCCAGGGTCACCGGGCGGCCGGAGCCGTCCGCGACCGGCAGCCGCCAATTGGGGTACTGGTCCCAGGTGCCGGGCAGGTTCTGCGGGCGCGGGTCGCCCACGAGGTCGGGCAGCCAGATGCCGACCAGCTCGGCCGGGGTCGCCAGCAGGAAGCGGTACAGCGCCGTCGCCGAGAGCGGCTCGCCCTCCGCCAGCAGGTCCAGCCGCGTCAGCTCAGCCCGCCAGTCGGCGAGCTCGGACGCCGCACCGGCCTGCTCCTCGTCCAGCGACCGGGCCAGCAGGCCGAGCCGGTGGCGCAGCTCGACGTGCTCGCCGGAGAGCCGGGCGGCGGTGCTCGGCAGGTCGTGGGTGGTCAGGGTGGCCAGGCTGCCGGGCCGCCAGCGCTCCGGGGCCAGGATCTCGCCCTTGGCCTGCCAGTCCCGCTCGAACCAGAGCACCGAGGTGCCGAGGACGCCGCGCGCCGCCAGCTCCTCGCGGACGCCCGGCTCCACCGTGCCCAGGTCCTCGCCGATCACCGCCGTGCCGGCCCGGTGCGCCTCCAGCGCCAGGACGCCCAGCATCGCCTCGGCGTCGTAGCGGACGTAGGCGCCCTCGGTGGGCGGGTGGCCGGCCGGCACCCACCAGAGCCGGAACAGGCCCATCACGTGGTCGATCCGGATCGCCCCCGCGTGCCGGGCCGCCGAGCGCAGCAGCTCCGCGTACGGGGCGTAGCCGGAGGCGGCCAGCGCGTCCGGGCGCCAGGGCGGCAGGCCCCAGTCCTGGCCGTGGGCGTTGAAGGCGTCCGGCGGGGCGCCGACCGAGATGCCGCCGCCCAGCGCGTCCTGGAGCGCCCAGGCGTCGGCACCGTCCGGGTGGACGCCGACGGCGAGGTCGTGGATCAGGCCGACGGCCAGGCCGGCGGTGCGCGCGGCCTGCTGGGCCCCGGCGAGCTGCCGGTCGACCTGCCAGGCGAGCCAGCGGTGGAACTCGACGCGGTCCCGGAGCTCCTCCGCGGCGAGCGTGACGTGGGGGCCGTCCGGGTGACGCAGGCCCTTGGGCCAGACGTGCCAGTCGGCGCCGTGCACCTCGGCGAGGGCGTTCCAGAGCGCGTACCGCTCCAGCCACCCGCCCTCCCGGCGCCGGTAGGCCTCGTACGCGGCCGTGCCGCCCGGCCCGCGCGGCACCTCGTGCAGCAGCTCCAGGGCCCGGCGCTTGAGCGCCCAGACGGCGTCCCGGTCGATCAGGCCGTCGTGGCCCAGCACCTCGGCACGCAGCCGGGCGGCGCGGCGCCCCAGCTCCTCGGCCTCGGCCCGCTGCTCGCCCGTCAGGTAGCCGTACTCGGGGACCGCCTCGACCCGCAGGTGCACCGGGTCGGCGAAGCGGCGGGAGGAGGGCCGGTAGGGGGACGGGTCGGAGGGGACGGCGGGAAGGGCGGAGTGCAGCGGATTGATCTGCACGAAGCCCGCGCCGAGGCCGCCGGCCCACTGGGTCAGCTCGGCGAGGTCGCCGAGGTCGCCCATGCCCCAGGACCGGTCGGACAGGACGGAGTAGAGCTGCGCGAGGAAGCCCCAGCTGCGGCCGGGGAGCTGGGGCAGCCGCTCCGGTGCGACGATCAGATGGGCGTACTGCTCGGTGCCGTTGGCCACCGCCCGGAGCCGGTGGCGCCCGAGCGGCAGATCGGCGGGCAGCCAGTGCGAGTGCCCGCGCGCCAGCTCCCAGACCCCGCCCTCCTCCAGTTCGACGCTGAGGCGCGCGTCCGCCGGCACGTCCAGCGCGGTGCGCCGCCCGGCCCGCACCACCACGCAGGGCGGCAGCAACCGCGCCCGCTGCTCGGCACGGTGACGCTCCAGCGCCTCCCGCGCCGCCTCGGGCGTGCCCGCCTCCACCCCCAGCGCGGCCAGCACCGCGATCAGCGTCCGCGCCCCCGGGCGGTACGCCTGGTCCACCCCGTACGCCTGCGCCAGTGCCACCAGCTCCGCCGGGGGAGGCGGCGCGTCCTGCGCGGGCACCTCCAGGCCGTCGGCTCCGTCACGGTCGAGATAAGCGGCCACTCGCGGCTCCTGCGATGTCTCGGCAACGCCCAGTCAGGACAGCCACAGTCCTACCCGCGTGACGGCCCGGTGACCCGGTGCGACACACGGCCGACCCGTCGACCGACCCGGCGGCGGCACATCACCGGGGCCCGCGCAGCAGGACCGGGCCCCCGGAGGGCGGCGAACCCGGCGGACGAGAGGGGCGGGCCCCGGTCGGTCCGGGGGTGGGGTGATGAAACGACAAAGGGGACAAACTTGGCATACCCGTCGGCGGCGTTGACACCGGCAGGGTCAACTGGTGGGCTTTGGCGCGATGTGGTCATTGCCTGGCGAGGAGGCTCCTGTGCAAGCCCGAGTGTCCGTCGCTGCAGGGCGACGATTGAGGCAGCAGTTGGAGCAGAGCCCGGCGCTGCGGGACGTGTTGCAGCACCCGGCGGCGATCGCGGCGCGGCGGGCGACCGCGCGGACGTGCCGTCAGCTGGCGCCCCGGGCCGCGGACCGGCTGATCGCGGACCTCAAGGGCACGGAGCCGCTGCTGGCGTCGGTGCGGGCCGAGCGGGCCGGCACCGGGCGGGCCGTGCCGAGCCGGCGGACGCTGCAGGTGGCGGCGACGCTGTCGGCCGCGGCCGTGGTCGGCGGGCTGCTGGTGAGCGGGCCGGTCGCGTACGCCTACAGTCCGGGGCCGGACGTGGTGAGCACCGCGGAGCAGACGCCGCTGGGCAGTATGAGCAACCCTCAGGTCTTCCCGCGTCCGCAGGAGCAGAGCGTGGCCGGCCGGCCGGTCGCGGTGCCGGCGGCGGTGACACTGGTGACCGCGCCCAAGGCGGACCACGGCGCGGTGGACACCGTGCGCGAGGTGCTGGGCGTGGCCGGCGCCACCACGGTGACGCCGCAGACGGAGAGCGGCACGCCGGTCGCCGGATCGCTGGTGGTGTACGTCGGCGGCCCCGCCGAGGGCGCGGGCGGCGCCGTCGACCGGGCGCTGCGGGAGCTGACCGCGGCGGCCGGCGGCAAGGACGGCACCGCCCCCTCCACCGCGGGGATGCCGGCCGGCGGGTACGTCCTCTCGGCCGGCCAGCTGCCGGCCCCGGGCGGCGGGACGTACGGCGTGGTGGTGCTGGCCGGCGTCGACCAGGCCGGCACCTTCTACGCCGCGCAGAGCATGCGCCAGCTGCTGGCGGTCGTACCGGCCGGGCAGGGCCAGGCGCCGGGCGCGGCCGGGCTCGGACTGCCGGGGATCACGCTGCGCGACTGGCCGTCCGGAGCGCCGGTGCGCGGCACCGCGGAGGCCTTCTACGGCACCCCGTGGAGCCAGCAGCAGCGCCTCGACCAGCTGGACTTCCTGGGCCGCTCCAAGCAGAACTTCTACCTCTACGCCCCGGGCGACGACCCGTACCGGCTCTCCCGCTGGCGCGACGCCTACCCGGCCGCCAAGGCGGTGGAGCTGAAGGCGCTGACCGCCCGGGCCGGGGCGAACCACGTGACGCCGGGCTACGCGATCGACCCGGGGCAGTCGTTCTGCTACAGCTCGGCCAAGGACGCGGACGCGCTGGTCGCCAAGCTGGACGGGCTGCGGTCGCTCGGCTTCACCGCGTTCCAGCTGCAGTTCCTGGACGTCTCCTACGACGAGTGGCACTGCGGCGAGGACCGCTCCAAGTACGGCACCGGGCCGGCCGCCGCCGCCAAGGCGCAGGCCGAGCTGGTGGCCAAGGTGCAGGAGCGGCTGATCGCGAAGACCCCGGGGCTGGCACCGCTCTCGGTGGTGCCGACCGAGTACCACCAGCAGGGCTCCACGCCGTACCGCAAGGCGCTGGCGGCGGCGCTGCCGGCCGGCGTGCAGGTGGCCTGGAGCGGTGTCGGGGTGATCCCGGAGAAGATCACGGGCGCTCAGGCCGCCGAGACCGCCGACCTGTACGGGCACCCGCTGGTCACCATGGACAACTACCCGGTGAACGACGCGAACCCGGACCGGCTCTTCCTCGGCGCCTACACCGGGCGCGACGCGGACGTCGCCACCCGGTCGGCCGTCATGCTCACCGGTGCGATGCAGCAGCCGGTCGCCTCGCGGATCGCGCTCGCCACCGCCGGGGACTTCGCCTGGAACCCCGCCGGGTACAAGCCGGAGGACTCCTGGCAGGCCGCACTGCGCTCGCTGGCGGGCCCGGCCGGCGCCACCACCGCCCCGGCCGGGGCGGTCCTGGCCTCCGTCACCGCACTGGCCGGCAACAGCTCCTCCTCACCGCTGTCCAAGCAGGAGTCCGGCTACCTCGCCCCGCTGCTGGAGCGGTTCTGGGCGACCGCCGAACCGAACGCCGGTGCGGCGCCCGACGTCGCCAGGCTGATAGAGGCGGCGGCCCCGCTCCGCGAGTCCTTCGCCGCGATGGCGGGCGCCCAGCAGACCCTGAGCGCCACCCCGGCCACCGCGTCGCTGGCCGCCGAGGCCGGCCCCTGGCTGGCCCCGCTGCGCGACTACGGCCTGGCCGGCCAGGCCGCACTGGACATGCTGCTGGCCCAGCGCGGCGGCGACGGCGCGGCGGCCTGGCGGGCCCGGGTCGAGCTCAACAAGCTGCGCGAGCAGCTCGGCCAGAGCCCGGCGACGGTCGGCACGGGCGTGCTCGGCCCGTTCCTGGAGCGCGCCGTGCGCGCCGCCGACAACTGGGCCGGCGTGGTCGGCGGCGGCGCCGCCCCGACCACCACCCTGGGCACCGCGCACGACCACCTGCCGGCGCTGATGACCGACGGCGTGGCCGACACCTTCTACTGGAGCTCGGCGCCCCCGCAGCCCGGCGACTCGGTCGGCCTGGACCTCGGCGGCGGCCGCCCGGTCGGCAGCGTCACCGTGCTGATGGGCTCCTGGGGCAACGGCCCGGACGGCCCGAGCGCACTGGACGACTACATCCGCGACGGCGTCCTGGAGTACTCCACCGGCGAGGGCGGCTGGAAGCAGCTCGCCCAGGTCAAGAACCAGAAGAGCGTCACCGCCCAGCTCCCCGCCGGAACGGTCGTCCGGGAGGTGCGGCTGCGCGCCACCGCCGCCCAGAAGACCGCCGTGGCGGTCCGCGAGTTCACCGTGACCGCACCGGACGAGGCCCCGTCCAGCGTCACCGGCGGCCCGGCCGCGCTGCCCGGCGCCTCGGCGGGCGCCGTGCTGGACGGCAACCCGGACACCGCCTACCGGGCGGCCACCGCGCCGACCGCCGCGGACGAGCCGCTCACCGTCGAGCTGGGCACCGCCCGGCCGCTGGACCGGCTCACCGTCCTCACCGACCCGACGGTGCGGGCCTCCGCCACCGTCTCGGTGCGGCGCGCGGACGGCACCTGGGCGGAGATCGGCACCGTCCAGCCCGGCTACAACGAGCTGCCCGCCGGCGGCCAGAGCGCCGACGCGTTCCGGCTCGCCTGGAAGCCCGGCGGGGAACCCCCGGTCGTCAACCAGGTGATCCCCTGGTACGCGGACGCCCCGGCCGCCCGGCTGAGCCTGGCCGACGCCGCGCTGGACGTGGTGACCGGCGCGACCGCGCCGGTGCAGGCCCGCGCGATGGTCGAGGCGGGCCGCCCGGAGGGCACGGTCGGCGAGCTGCGCACCGAGGTGCCGGCCGTGGCCAAGGGCCTGACCGTGGCACCCGCCTCCGGGGTGAGCGTGCCGCGCGGCGGCCGGGTGGGCGTGCCGCTGCTGGTCAGCGCCGCACCGGGGACGCCGTCCGGCACCTACCAGGTGCCGGTGCTGTTCGTGACCGGTTCGACCACCGTGCGGCAGGTGCTCCAGGTGCACGTGGTGCCGCCGACCGGCGGGCCGGACCTCGCCGGCACCGCGAAGGCCGCCTCCTCGGCCGACGAGACGTCATCCTTCCCCGCCTCGGCGGTGGTCGACGGCGACCCGAAGAGCCGCTGGTCCTCCCCCGCCAAGGACGACGCCTGGGTGCAGCTGGAGCTGCCGAAGGCCACCCACCTGGGCTCGGCGGTGCTGCACTGGCAGGCCGCGTACGCCTCCTCGTACAAGGTCCAGGCCTCGGCGGACGGCGTCGCCTGGACGACGGTGGCGACCGTGGACAACGGCAAGGGCGGCACCGAGACGGTGCGTTTCGACGCGCCGGGCGCGAAGTTCCTGCGGGTCCAGGGCGTCGCCCGGGCCACCAAGTACGGCTACTCGCTCTGGGGCGTCGAGCTGTACGCCGTCACCGACCCGTCGGCCCCGGCGACCGAGCAGCCGGCCACGACACCGGGCACCTCGGTGGGGCCGACCACGCCCACGGCCCCGGCCACCCCGCCCGCCACCACCCCGCCGGGGACCCCCTCGGGCGCACCGCCGCAGAAGCCGTAGCGGGGCGAGCGGCCCGGGGGCGCGCGGGTGAACAACGGCGGGCCGCCGCGCTCCCCGATACGGGGTGCGCGGCGGCCCATGAGGCGTACCGAAGATATGACGGGCAAGCCCTTGTGGAGCGGGGTCAGGCGGAGAGCGGTTCGGCCTGCTCACCACGGCGGACGGGGGCGGAGTGGGCGGAGTGCGCCCGGCCGAGCGGCAGCGGGTGCGCGGCCTCGGTATGGTCGTGGTGTTCGTACTCGGCCCACTGCGGGGCGTGCAGCTGGTCGCCGCCGCCGTAGGGTTCGAGGTAGGGCCGCCAGCGCGGGTCCTTGATCCCGGTGCCGATGATGCGCCAGGCCAGGCCGCTGGGCGGGGCCGGTGGCCGCTTCATCCGCCAGCCGAGTTCGGTGAGGTGGCGGTCGGCCTTGGTGTGGTTGCAGCGGCGGCAGGCTGCCACCACGTTGTCCCACCGGTGCTGGCCGCCCCGGCTGCGCGGGATGACGTGGTCGACGCTGGTGGCGGCGGCCCCGCAGTAGACGCAGCGGCCGTGGTCGCGGGCGAACAGCGCCCGGCGGGTGAGCGGGACGGGCCCGCAGAACGGGACCCGGACGAAGCGGGTCAGACGGACGACGGACGGCGCCGGAAGGGCGCTGGTGGCGCTGTGCAGAGTGACTCCCGAGTCCTCCAGGCTGACCGCCTTGTGGTTGAGGACCAGGATGAGTGCGCGGCGCATCGATACGACGCCGAGTGGCTCGTAGGACGCGTTGAGGACCAGGACATGCGGCACGGATGCCTCCTTGGACGCCTGCGGCGCGTGGCTCGCGCCGGGACGAGCGGTTCGACCACGCAACGGGTGCGTGATCTCCCCCAGTGTCGCCTTACGCCTTTGTACGGCGCCACCACTCCTGTGTAACGGAGCTGATGTGAACTCCGGGTGTGGGTTCTGTCATACCCGATATGCCCGGGCGAAGGACGGGTTGCACCCGGGTGCCCTCCCGGGGGACCGCTCGCCCGGTCGGAGCAGTCCGGCGACGGGCACCGTCCGGGCGGTGCCCGGGCCGCCGGAGGCCCGATCAGGGGCCGGACGGGGGCCGCTCGGCAGGCCGATCGGGGGCGCGCCGGGGCGTTGACGGGGCGTCCGGGCGGCCGCCACGCGCCCCGGAGCGGCTCCTCCGGGGCAGCTCGGCGGCCGCTCGGCGTGTCCGGGGCGCGCTCCGACGGCGGATAGGCTAAGGCGGACGGTCCGCAGGCTCCGGGTGTGCTTCCGCGTCGGCGGGCTGTGCCACGCCCCCTGCAGGAAGGTCCCCGCACGTGTTCAGGTCCGGTGCCGCCGGCCTCCTCGCCGACGCGTCCACGACGCTCACGTCCACGCCGCCGAGCCCGTCCCCGAGCCCCACGGCCCCGCCGCTGCCGCAGTTCGACCTCAGAATCCCGACCAGCGCGCAGGAGGTCAGCGACACCACCCGGCAGGCGGCCGGCTGGTTCGACTCGCACTGGCAGGACTGGCTGGCCGGCGGGGTGCGGATCGTCTTCATCATCGTGCTGGCGCTGGTGCTGCGGGCCGTGGTGCGCAAGCTGATCACCCAGCTGATAGCGCGGATGATCAAGCCGAACGAGACGGACGACGAGCCCGGCCGGCTCGGCGGGCTGCTGGCCAACACCGGGGTGGTCAACCCCGAGCGCCGTCAGCAGCGCTCCGAGGCGATCGGCTCGGTGCTGCGCAGCGTCGCCTCGTTCAGCATCCTGGGGACGGCCGCGCTGATGGTCCTCTCGGCGCTCGGGGTGAACCTGGCGCCGCTGCTGGCGAGCGCCGGTGTGGCCGGTGTGGCGATCGGTTTCGGCGCCCGCAACCTGGTCACGGACTTCCTCTCCGGGGTCTTCATGATCATGGAGGACCAGTACGGCGTCGGCGACGAGATCGACACCGGGGTGGCCACCGGCACCGTGCTGGAGGTCGGCCTGCGGGTGACCAAGCTGCGCGGCGCGGGCGGCGAGATCTGGTACATCCGCAACGGCGAGGTGAAGCGGATCGCCAACATGAGCCAGGGCTGGTCCACCGCCTCGGTGGACGTCCAGGTCGGCTACAAGGAGGACCTGGCCCGGGTCGAGGCGCTGATCCAGGAGACGGCCGAGGCGCTGGCCAAGGAGGCGCCGTTCGACGAGCTGGTCTGGGCGCCGGTCTCGATCCTGGGCGTGGAGTCGGTCGCGGTGGACTCGGTGGTGCTGCGGGTCGAGGCCCGCACCGCACCGGGCAAGGCGCTGTCCGTCGCCCGGGCCCTGCGGTACCGGCTGAAGGCCGCCTTCGACCAGGCCGGGATCAAGGTCAAGGAGGAGGCTCCGCTCGCCGCCGGCCTCGGCGCGGCCACCGGGGCGGCGACCACCGGGGTGGTGCTGACGACCGCGCCGGCGACGACGCCCACCGACCCCGCCCCGCCGTCCGCACTGGCCGACCCGACCTCGCCGCGCTACCTCGCGACGGCGCCGATACCGGCTCCGGTCAAGCCGGCCGACGACATCTCCAAGGCGCCCTGACGGCCCGGCCGCGCAGGCCCCGACGACCCGGCCGCGCGACCCCGGCCGCCCGGCCGCACGACGCCGCCGGCCCGGCCGGACAAGGGCCCGGCGGCCCCGCCGCAAGGCGCGAACCGGACGAAAAGCCCCGCCTCCCCGACCTCGGGAGGCGGGGCTCAGCACTGCCCGGTAACGCTTCGGCATCCACCGCTGAAAGGACCATTGACACCCTCCTGACGAGGACCGTACGGTCCTGTCTCAAGCGACTGGAAAGTTTCCTAACAGTTCGCCCGAGCCCACCCGGTGACCGCCGCGACGTGCCAGGAAGAGGAGGATCTGCGCCGTGACCAGAACGCCAGCCAAGGCCCCCCTCGCAGGCACCCCGAGCCTGCTGCGCGCCATCAACGACCGCGCGGCCCTCGAACTGCTCCTGGAGAACGGCCCGCTCTCCCGTACCCAGATCGGCACCCTGACCGGTCTCTCCAAGCCCACCGCCTCCCAGCTGCTGGCCCGCCTGGAGGCGGCCGGGCTGGTCCTGCCGGTCGGCACCACCGCCGGCGGGCCGGGCCCCAACGCGCAGCTGTACCAGGTGAATCCGGCCGCCGGCTACGTCGCCGGCCTGGACGTCACCAACAGCCACGCCCGGATCGCGGTCGCCGACATCACCGGCGTCACGCTGGCCGAGCACGTGGTGCCCACCAAGGGCTGGCCCGCCGCCGAGACCGTGACCCGGGTCGCCGCGGCGGTCGCCGGGACCGTCCGGGCCGCCGGGCTCCCCGAGGGCAGCCTGCACACGGTGGCGATCGGCGTCGGCGGCGCGCCCGACCCCGTCACCGGCAAGCTCCGCTACGCCTCCCACCTGCCCGGCTGGCACTCGCCGCGGCTGGTGCAGGAGCTCTCCGAGGCGATCGGCGCACCGGTGTCGATCGAGAACGACGTGAACCTCGCCGCCGTGGCCGAGCAGGCCTCCGGCGCGGCGCTCGGGTTCGAGGACTTCGTCCTGCTCTGGGCCGGCGAGGGCACCGGTGCGGCGATCGTGATCGCCGGCCGGCTTCACCGCGGCTTCACCGGGGGCGCCGGGGAGGTCGGCTACATGCCCGTCCCCGGCTCGCCGGTCGTGCGGGACGTGCGCCGCCGCAACTCCGGCGGGTTCCAGGAGCTGGTCGGCGCCCCCGCCGTCCGGGCCCTGGCCCGGGAGTACGGGCTCGGCGCGCCCACCGCGGAGGAGTCGCTCGCGAAGGCCCTGGAGACCCCGGGCGCCGGCGACGAGTTCCTCGCCGCCCTGGCCGGCCGGCTCGCCGTCGGACTGGCCGTGATCGTCGCCGTCGTGGACCCCCAGCTCGTGGTGGTGTCCGGCGGCGTGCCGAGCGCGGGCGGCGAACGGCTGCGCGCACTCGTCGAGGAGGAACTGGCCCGGATCTCGATCGCCCGGCCGGAGGTCCGCAGCAGTGCCCTGCCCGGCTCACCCGTCCTGCTCGGCGCGCTGCAACGCGCCCTGGCGGCCGCCCGCGAGGCGGTCTTCTCCACGCACTGAAGCCCCGCCCGCCCGCACCACCCCACAGACGCTCCCACCTGCACCACAGCCCCTGCACACCTCTCCCCCAACCCCCCAACGCGGGACCAGAGGCAATGACGCCTGCCCGCGCACCCCCAGGAGGATCTCGAAGTGCACTCCACCACCTCCCGCAGAAGCCGCCGGACGGTCGCCGCCGTGACCGGCAGCGCCGTACTGGCCCTGCTCGCCACCGCCTGCACCGGCACCAACGACGCCGGTGGCAGCGACGACTCGGCCACCGGCAAGGACGTCACCATCACCTTCTGGCACGGTTGGAGCCAGGACTCCGAGGTGAAGGCGATCGACGCCAACATCGCCGCCTTCGAGAAGGCCCACCCGAACATCCACGTCAAGGCCGTCGGCAACATCGCCGACGACAAGGTCAACCAGGCGCTGCGGGCCGGCGGCGACTCCGCCCCGGACGTGGTCTCCTCCTTCACCACCAACAACGTCGGCATGTTCTGCTCGACCAAGGCCTTCGCCGACCTCAAGCCCTTCCTGGCGAAGGACAAGATCGACGCCGCCAAGACCTTCCCGGCCGCGATGCTCAACTACACGCAGTTCGAGGGCAACCAGTGTTCCCTCCCGCTGCTCGGCGACGCCTTCGGCCTGTACTACAACAAGGCCGCCTTCGCCGCCGCCGGCATCACCGCCGCCCCCAAGACCTTCAGCGAGTTCGCGGCCGCCGCCGCCGCGCTGACCGTCCCCGAGGGCGACGGCTACAAGCAGCTCGGCTTCATGCCGCTCTACCACGGCTACGAGTCGACCACCGAGCACTTCCTCGGCCAGTGGGGCCCGAGCTACTTCGACGGCTCCGGCAAGTCCAACCTCGCCTCCGACCCCAAGGTCGCCTCGATGCTGACCTGGCAGAAGGGCCTGGTCGACAAGCTCGGCGGCTACGACAAGCTGGACAAGTTCCGCTCCACCTTCGGCGAGGAGTTCAGCGCCAAGAACCCGTTCCACACCGGCCAGGTCGCGATGGCCATCGACGGTGAGTGGCGCACCGCCTCGCTCGCCGAGAACAAGCCCGACTTCGAGTGGGCCACCGCGCCGTTCCCGGTGCCGGACGACCAGGTCGCCACCTACGGCCGCGGCTACCAGACCGGCACCATCGTCGGCATCGCCAGCAGCAGCAAGAAGCAGGCCGCCGCCTGGGAGCTGGTCAAGTACCTGACCACCGACACCGACGCGGTGGTCAGCTTCGCCAACGCGATCCACAACGTGCCGAGCACCTTCGAGGCGCTCGGCTCGCCGAAGCTGATCACCGACGAGAACTTCAAGACCTTCCTGGACATCGCCAAGAACCAGTACTCCGGCACCACTCCGGCGAGCGTCAACGGCGGCGCCTACATCGTCTCGCTGCAGAACCTCGGCTACGCCTACGAGTCCGGCCAGCAGAAGGATCTCGCGGCGGGCCTCACGGCCACCGCCAAGGAGATCGACGCCGCCATCGCCCAGGCCAAGTAGCCAGCGGCCCCACGGAGCTCCCATGTCACTCGCGTTCGGCACCCGCAAGGGCACCGGATCGACCGACCCGGCGGCGCCCTCCACGCAGCACCTGCTGCGCCGGAAGCGCCGCCGGGAGGCGGCCCGCACCCTCGCCTTCCTCTCCCCCTGGCTGATCGGGTTCAGCGTCTTCTTCCTGTACCCGCTGATCTCCACCGTCTACTTCAGCTTCATGAAGTACAACGGCTTCAGCGTCCCCACCTTCAACGGCCTGAAGAACTGGGACTACGTCTTCAACGGCTACCCGTCCTTCTGGCAGGGCCTGCGCAACACGCTCTGGCTCGTCGTCATCATGGTGTCGCTGCGGGTGGCCTTCGGCCTCGGCATCGGGCTGCTCATCACCAAGGTCAAGACCGGCGCCGGCTTCTTCCGCACCGCGTTCTACCTGCCCTACCTGGCACCGCCGGTGGCCGCCACCGTCTCGTTCGCCTTCCTGCTCAACCCCGGCACCGGACCGGTCAACCACTTCCTCGGCGAGATCGGCCTGCCCCAGCCCGGCTGGTTCGCCGACCCGACCTGGTCGAAGCCCGCGCTCACCATGCTCGCCATGTGGGGCATCGGCGACCTGATGGTCATCTTCATGGCGTCCCTGCTGGACGTCCCGAGGGAGCAGTACGAGGCGGCCGAGCTCGACGGCGCCGGCCCGTTCCAGCGCTTCCGGTACGTCACCCTGCCGAACATCTCGCCGATCATCATGTTCGCGGTGGTCACCGGGGTCATCCAGACCATGCAGTACTACACCCAGGCGATCGTCGCCGGGAAGGTCGCCGGCGGCATCGCCGGCAACTCCGGGCAGCAGTTCGAGCCCGGCTACCCGCAGGGCTCCACCTGGACCCTGCCGCAGATGGTCTACAACCTCGGATTCCAGCGCTTCAACTACGGCGCGGCGTGCGTCGTCGCCCTGGTGCTGTTCGCCATCTCGATGGCCGTCACCTCGCTCCTGCTGCGCCGCAAGTCCGGCTTCATGGCGAGCGACGACTAGCGGACCAGTGAGGACACGATCATGACTTTCAGCACCACGCTCAGCAAGCCCCCCGCGGGCACGTCCGGCGCCGCCGGGTCCGGCCGGTCCGGCACCGCCGCCGCCCGGGCCGCCCGCCGGCGCGCCGCGCTCAACTGGGTGGCCGTCCACTCGCTGGCCATCGCCGCCACCCTGTTCTTCCTGCTGCCGTTCGTCTTCGCCTTCCTGACCTCGGTGATGACGGACAACCAGGCGCTCACCACCGACTACTGGCCCGCCTCCTGGGAGTGGGGCAACTACGCCAAGGTCTGGAACACCCCCGGGTTCCTCACCTGGTGGCGCAACACCCTGCTGTACGCCGGACTCGGCACCGTGCTGACCGTCGTCTCCAGCCTCCCGGTGGCCTACGCGCTCGCCAAGTTCCGCTTCCGGGGCCGCAATCTGGCCCTGATGGCCGTCATCGCGATGATGATGCTGCCGCCGCAGGTCACCATCATCCCGATGTACCTGTTCTGGTCGAAGCAGATGGGCCTCTCCGGCTCGCTCTGGCCGCTGATCATCCCGATGGCCTTCGGCGACGCCTTCTCGATCTTCCTGCTGCGCCAGTTCCTGCTGACCATCCCCAAGGAGTACATCGAGGCGGCCCGGATCGACGGCTGCGGCGACCTGCGCACCCTGCTCAAGGTGGTGCTGCCGATGGCCAAGCCGGCCATCGCCGCCGTCGCGCTGTTCCAGTTCTTCTACGCCTGGAACGACTACTTCGGCCCGCAGATCTACGCCAGCGAGAGCCCGGGCGCCTGGACGCTCTCCTACGGCCTGGAGTCCTTCAAGGGCGCCCACCACACCAACTGGAACCTCACCATGGCCGCCACCCTGCTGGTGATGGCACCGGTGATCGTCCTCTTCTTCTTCGCACAGAAGGCCTTCATCGAAGGCGTGACACTGACAGGGGTCAAGGGCTGATGTCCGCACTGAAGTTGGCCATCGTGGGTGGCGGTTCGACGTACACCCCCGAACTCATCGACGGTTTCGCCCGGCTGCGCGACACCCTGCCGATCGCCGAACTCGTCCTGATCGACCCGGCCGCCGACCGGCTGGAGCTGATCGGCGGGCTGGCCCGGCGGATCTTCGCCAAGCAGGGGCACGGCGCGGTCGTCACCACGACGACCGACGTCGCGGCGGGTGTCGCCGACGCCGACGCGGTGCTGCTCCAGCTGCGGGTCGGCGGGCAGGCGGCCCGCAACCAGGACGAGACCTGGCCGCTGGAGTGCGGCTGCGTCGGCCAGGAGACCACCGGGGCGGGCGGCCTGGCCAAGGCCCTGCGCACCGTGCCGGTGGTGCTGGACATCGCCGAGAAGGTCCGCCGGGCCAACCCCGACGCGTGGATCGTCGACTTCACCAACCCGGTCGGCATCGTGACCCGGGCGCTGCAGAACGCCGGCCACAAGGCCGTCGGCCTGTGCAACGTCGCGATCGGCTTCCAGCGGCGGTTCGCCGGACACCTCGGCGTCGACCCCGAGCTGATCCGCCTCGACCACGTCGGCCTGAACCACCTCACCTGGGAGCGCGGCGTCACCCTGCTCGACGCCCCGGGCGCGACCACCGGCCGCGAGGTGCTGCCGGAGCTGCTCGCCGGCTTCGGCAAGGAGATCTCCGAGGACCTCCGGCTGCCGCAGCGGGTCGTCGAGCGGCTCGGCGTGGTGCCCTCCTACTACCTGCGGTACTTCTACCAGCACGACGCCGTCGTCGAGGAGCTGAAGGCCAAGGGCTCCCGGGCGGCCGAGGTCGCCGAGATCGAGCGGCAGCTGCTGGAGATGTACGCCGACCCGGCCCTGGACACCAAGCCGGAGCTGCTCGGCAAGCGCGGCGGCGCGTTCTACTCCGAGGCCGCCGTCCAGCTGATCGCCGCCCTGCTGGGCACCGGCGGCGGGACGTCCGTGCAGGTGGTGAACGCCCGCAACAACGGCGTGCTGCCGTTCCTGCCCGACGACGCCGTGATCGAGGTGCCCGCCGAGGTGGACGCCGCCGGCGTGCGCCCGCTGCCGCAGCGCCCCGTCGAGCCGCTGTACGCCGGCCTGATCGCCGCCGTGACCTCGTACGAGCAGCTCGCCCTCGACGCCGCCCTGCGCGGCGGCCGCGACCGCGTCTTCGACGCCCTGCTCGCCCACCCGCTGGTCGGCCAGATCGAACTCGCCGACCAGCTGACGGACCGGCTGCTCGCCCACAACCGCGAGCACCTCGCCTGGGCCTGACGCGCCCCTTCCGTCCGGCCCGCGTCGCCGCCCCTCGGCTCCGCCGACGGCGGCGCCGGCGGGCCGGGCCGCGAGGAGACCGACCACCCCCGGCCGGGTTCAACGGCCGGGCCACGTACGAGCCGCGGGGACCTGATGACCCACCAGCCCGAACCACTCCTGCCCGGCGTTCTCGCCATCGACGCGGGAAACTCCAAGACCGACGTCGCCCTGATCGGCGCCGACGGCACCGTGCTCGGCTCCGCCCGGGGCGGCGGCTTCGCACCGCAGAAGATCGGCGGCGCGGCGGCCGTCGCCGGCCTCGCGCCGCTGGTCGAGGAGGCGGCCGTCGCTGCCGGACTGTCGTTCCGCAGCGGTGTCCTGACCACCCACGTCAGCGCCTGTCTCGCCAACGCCGACCTGCCGGTGGAGGAGGCCGCGCTGCGCACCGCGCTGGAGTCCCACCCCTGGGGCGTCAGCAACACCGTCGTCAACGACACCTTCGGCCTGCTGCGGGCCGGCACCGACGGCCCGCGCGGCGTGGCGGTCGTCTGCGGCGCCGGCATCAACTGCGTCGGCCTGCTGCCCGACGGCCGTACCGCCCGGTTCCCCGCCCTCGGCGAGCTGACCGGCGACTGGGGCGGCGGCAGCGGCCTCGCCATCAGCAGCATGTGGCACGCCGTCCGCGCCGAGGACGGCCGCGGCGGCCCGACCGCCCTCGCCCGCGCCATCGCCGAGCACTTCGGCCTGCCGAACACCGGCGCCGTCGCCGAGGCGATCCACCTCGGGCACCTGCCGTTCGGGCGGCTGCACGAGATCGTCCGGGTGCTGTTCGCGGTGGCGGAGACCGGCGACCAGGTCGCCCTGGAGCTGATAGACCGGCAGGCCGACGAGATCACCCGGCTCGCCGTCGTCGCACTGCGACGGCTGGAGCTGATGGACGAACCCACCCCGCTGGTCCTGGGCGGCGGCGTGCTCGCCTCCCGGCAGCCGCTGCTGCTCGACAACCTGAGGGCGCGCCTGACCGCGGCGGCGCCGCTGGCCGAGCCGCGGGTCGTGGTGGCACCGCCGGTGCTGGGCGCCGCGCTGCTCGGCCTCGACCACCTCGCCGCCGGGCCGGCGGCCCAGGCGCGGGTGCGCGAGGCGTACGGCGACCCGGCCCGGCCGGTGGCCGCGTAGGGCCCGGCGGCCGGGCCGGGCCCGGCCGCTCCCCGAGTTCCGCCCCCGACGGGTCCGCACACCCGCCGGGGGCGGTGGCGTCGGGGTGGTCGGGGTACGGCCGCAGCTGCCCGGTCCGGGCCGGCGGGCGCCGACGGCCGGGCGGGCGACGGCGAGGGCCGTGGCGGCCGGTGCCACCGCCTGCGGTCCAATCCGTAGACGCCCCTGTCGGATGCGCCACCGGTCTGATGAGCTGCTCCGCATGGACCACGAACAGGACGACCGGCGGCGGTGGTGGGTGCTCGCCGTCGGGATGTTCGCGATGACCTCCGGCTGCGCGTTCCAGTTCGGGCTGCCCTACCTGATCCCGGCGCTGCGCGACGAGGGGCTCTCGCTGAGCCGGGCCGGGCTGCTCGCCGCCTGCCCGACCATCGGGCTGGTGCTGACGCTCGCGGCGTGGGGTGCGGCGGCCGACCGGTGGGGCGAGCGCTGGGTGCTGGCCTCCGGGCTGGGGCTGGGCGGGCTGGTGCTGCTGGCGGCGACCGCGGTGCACGGGCCGCTCGCGCTCGGCGGCTGCTTCCTGCTGGCGGGCGCGGCCGGGGCGTCGGCGCACGCGTCGAGCGGGCGGCTGATCCTGGGGTGGTTCCCGGCCGGGGAGCGCGGGCTGGCGATGGGGCTGCGGCAGACCTCGCTGCCCCTGGGCGTCGCGCTGGCGGCGCTGCTGCTGCCGCCGCTGGCCGCGCACGGGCGGGCCACCGCGCTGGCGGTGCTGGGCGCGCTCAGCGTGGCGGCGGCGCTCCTGGTGGCGGTGGCCGTGCGGGACCCGGCGCGCGCGGCGGGCGGTCCCGGTGCGCGGGCCGCGAACCCCTACCGGACGGCGGTACTGTGGCGGCTGCACGGCGCGGCGACGCTGCTGGTGGTGCCGCAGTTCACGGTGTCGGTGTTCGCCCTGGTCTTCCTGGTGGACGAGCGCGGCTGGTCGCCCTCGACGGCGGGCCCGCTGCTGGCCTGCGTCCAGGTGGCCGGGGCGGGCGCCCGGCTGGCGGCCGGGCGCTGGTCGGACGTGGTCGGCAGCCGGGTGCGCCCGCTCCGGCAGCTCGCGCTGACGGCCTCGGGCGTGCTGGCCGCGCTCGCGGTGGGCGCCTTCACGGGGTCGGCGCCGGCGGTGGCGGCGCTGATGGCGGCGGGCGTGGTGACGGTCTCCACCAACGGGCTGTCGTTCACGGCCGTCGCCGAGTACGCGGGCGGCGCCTGGGCGGGCCGGGCGCTGGGCGCGCACACCACCGTGCAGAACGCGGTCGCGGCGTGCGTGGGCCCGACGATGGGCGCGCTGATCGGCTCGGCGGGGTACGGCTGGGCGTACGCGCTGGTGGTGGGCTTTCCGCTGGCGGCGGCGGCGCTGGTCCCGCGGCTGCACGAGAAGTCGGCCGAACCGACGTCTCGTGCGCACCCGGCGCCGGCCGGGTCCTCCGGCTGAGCGCGGCCCGGGCGCCCGGCGACGGCCCCGGAGGCCCGGCCCGCTCCGTCAGCCGGCTGCCACGACCCCCGCCGGACGGGGGCCGGCGGAGGTGCGACGGCGGCGGTGGTAGTGCACCGTCAGCACCGCGAGCAGCGGACCCCAGGCGGCCAGCGGCAGGTAGGAGGCCCAGAACAGCACCGTCTGCCAGCCGTGCGTGACGATCTCGGCCGCCTCCCCGTCGAGCTTCCGCCCGAAGGCGAACATGACCAGCGCGTAGGGGAAGACCATCAGCACCGTCGCACCGAGCCCGGCCGGGACGACGGCGACGAGGGGCGGCACCCGGCGGCCGGCCAGGCCCGGGACCCACCGCGGCCACACCTGCCCCCACTCGGCGACCAGCCCGACCGCGAGGAACGCCAGCGCCTCGCTGACCACGCTCAACGCGATGACGTACCACCAGCCGAGGGAGAACGCCGTCGGCGCCTGGGCGGCCGCGTCGTGCTCCAGCAGCGGAACGTCGAAGATCATGGCCGCGATCCGCCAGACGCAGGAGGGCAGCGTCGTCAGCGTGGTGGCGCAGGCGGCGAGCACCGCCCAGCGGGGCACCCCCGCCGCCGTCCGGCCGTGCAAAGTCCTCATCGTCGTACGGGTGTTCACATGTCCTCCCCGGCAGAAGGCCCGGTCGACGGGCCGTGCGACTGCGTCCGCTCCCAAGGTCGCAGCGCCACCGCCGCAGCCGCGTCCTCCGGCGGACGGGACCGGCTCACCCGCGCGGGGGAACCGGCCCTGCACCGTGCGGAGGACGGCCGCCCGCGCCGGGGTTGACCTCAACCCCGGTTGAAGTTGTCGGATGGGGACCGGCGGCGAACACCGGCGCCACCGGAGGGGATCCGGCACGGAGAGGGGCACGGCCATGGCGAACGAGGCACTCGTGGTGGGGGACGTCCCGGCGACGACGCGGACGGCGGTGACCGGGGTCGTCAAGGCGCTGGAGCAGGCGTTCAACGACAAGGACGCCGTCGCGCTCGGCGAGCAGTTCGCCCGGCACGCGTCCTGGACGAACGCGAGGGGCACCCGGCTGGACGGCCGCGCGGCGATCACCGGGTTCAGCGCCCCCGCGATGGAGGGCTTCCTGCGCGACTCCTTCGCCCGCTACGAGGTCGTCAAGCTGCTGGCGATCGCGCCCGAGGTGATCGCGGTGAACGTGGTGCAGACACCCACCGATCGTGACGGCAACGCCGTCGACGGCGCCCGTGGCGCAACGCTCTACGTGATCGCCCGGCAGGTGGACGGGTGGAAGATCGTGGCCGGTCAGAACAACGCGGTCGATGCCCCGTCCGTAGGGTGACGACCGGCCCCGGGGCAGCGGGCCGCCTCCGATCATCGATCGTGCCGGAGGCGGCCCCGGCTCGCCGGCTCACCGGTTCGCCGTTGCGTCGTTTCGCCTTTCGCCTTTCGCCTTTCGCCGAACCGGACTCGCCGGGCCGGTCGGGCCGGTCGGGCCGGTCGGACCGGCGGGCCCTGCCGACCCGGTCGACAGACCGGCCACCGATGGCGCAGAGTCGCGTCATGCCCCGACCTCCACTGCCGTCCCTCCCGGCCCGCTACCGGAGCCGGGCCGCCACCCCGGCCGACGCACCGGCGATCCACCGGCTGGTCGCCGCCTGCGAGCGCGAGCTGCTCGGCGACGCCGGGAACCGGGCCGAGAACGCGGAGGACGGCGTGGCCGCCGACCTCGCACTGCCCGGCCTGGACCCGGCACACGACACGCTGCTGGTGCAGGACGCGGCGGGGGCGGTGGTCGGCCGGGCCTGGGTGCACGGCGGGCGGCGGAGCAAGGTCGACGTCCACCCCGCCCACCGGGGCGAGGGATTGGGCGCCGCCCTGCTGGACTGGGCCGAGGCCCGGGCCCGGCAACTCGGCAGCGAACGGCTCTCCCAGACCCTCCTGGACGGCGACCGGGCGGCCGTCGAGCTGCTGCGGACCCGTGGGTACGGGGCGTTCGTCACCCAGTGGCTGCTGGAGATCCCGCTGCCCGCCGACCCGGTGGTGCCCGCTCCGCCGGCGGGGATCACCGTCCGGCCGTTCCGGCCCGGCGACGAGCGGGCGGCGTACGTGCTCACCGAGGACGCGTTCGACGAGTGGCAGGTGCGGCGCAAGCCCTACCAGGAGTGGGCGCGGCACACCGTCGAGCGGGCCGCCTTCGCCCCGGCGCTCTCGCCCCTGGCCTTCGCCGACGGGCAGTTGGTCGGCGCGGTGCTGTCGCTGGACGTCCCGGGGACGGGCGAGGGCTACATCGAGCGGGTCGCGGTCCGGCGGGACCACCGCAACCGGGGGATCGCCCGCGTGCTGCTCCTGGAGGCGTTCCGCGCCTTCCACCGGCACGGCCGGCGGGCGTGCACGCTGTGGACGCACTCGGAGACCGGCGCGCTCTCGCTCTACGAGCGGGTGGGGATGACGATCCGGCTCAGCTCGACGGTCTACGGCAAGCCGCTCCACCCCGACGGCGGGAGCACGCCGGTCTGACACGACGCCACCTCCCCGGGCGGAGGGGCGCCGGCCGGCCCCGACGGAAAGTTACCAGCAGGTAGGATCCGGTCCGGAGCTGTCGGAATCGCAGGACCAGGGGGCGCAGACGATGGAGCAGCGGCGGACCGCGGTGGTATCGGGCGGCGGAACGGGGATCGGCCGGGCCGTCGCGGCCGAACTCGCCGGACGCGGCTACCGGGTGGCGATCCTCGGTCGGCGCGCCGAGGTGCTGGCCGGGGCGGCGGCGGAGATCGGGGCCGGGGTGGTGCCGATCTCGGTCGACCTCACGGTGGCCGCCGAGGTCACCGAGGCGGCCGCCGCCATCGCGGCACTCGGCCCGGTGGACGTGCTCGTCAACAACGCCGGAGCGGTGATCACCCCGCCCGCGGACGCCTCCCTGGAGGCCCTGGCCGAGGCCTGGCGGCGCGACCTGGACACCAATCTGCTGACCGCCGTACTGCTCACCACCGCCCTCGCCGACCAACTGCGCCGCCCGGGCGGCCGGTTGATCCTGATCAGCTCCGCCGCCGCCCAGCGCGGCGGCGCCGGCCCGCACTCGGCCGGCTCCTACGCCGCCGCCAAGGCCGCCCTGCACGGCTGGGGCTTCGGCCTCGCCCGACAGTTCGGCCCGGAGGGCATCACCGTCAACGTCCTCGCCCCCGGCTACGTCGAGTCCACCGAGATCTTCGGCAGCGACTGGACTCCGGAGTTCCACGCCGACAAGATCTCCGCCACCCTGGTCGGCCGGGCCGGCACCCCGGGGGACGTGGCGGCCGCCGTCGCCTATCTGGCGTCCCCGGAGGCCGGCTACGTCACCGGCCAGGTCATCGGCGTCAACGGCGGTGCGGTCCTCGGGCGCTGAGGCGGCACGACACCAGTCGGCCCGGCATCGGATCAACCGTCATCTTCCGCGCACACCAGGCTTGTTGACGGGCGCCCCGGAGACGGTTCGGACCGGATCCACCCCCAGAAGGTTGGGATACCGAGCACCCCGCCCCGGAGGCGAGGATGCCCGTACCGGGAGCCGTGACATGGACGAGACACGGCTCCCGCCGCATCCCATCCGACCGGAGGAGCACCCTCATGGCTTCGCGCAACCGACGCGCCGCCCTCACCTCAGGCTTCGCCGCACTGTTCGCGGTGACCGGCCTCGGACTCGGCGCCGTACCCGCCCAGGCCGACCCGCCCCCGAACCCCGTCTGCAATCCCGACCGGGACTACCTCTGGCAGGACGTCGTCACGGCCCGGGTCGAACCGACCGTCACCGACTTCCTCGCGGTCGCCATCGCCCCCGGGACCACCGGCCAGTACACCAAGACGCTGTCCGAGGTCGACTCCGTGAGCACCACGGTCAACAACAGCGTGGAGGTGACCGCCGACTTCAAGGCGCTGTTCGTCAAGGTCAGCGCCAAGGTCGGCTTCTCGGTGTCCAACACCAAGTCGAGCACCCGGACGACGACCGTCACCGACACGGTGAACTTCAACAGCCCCGGCTACTACGGCCTCTACCGCGGCACCCGGAAGGTGACCGGCGAGTGGGTCCAGTACATCTGCGCGCGCTCCGGCCCGGGCACCGGGTACTGGATCAGGACCGACCCCGGCACCCCCGGCACCTTCGTCACCTTCGACGTTCCCGAGCAGGGCACCGTCTCCTGCGCCTGGCCCGAGCCGAGCGGCACTCTGCGGGCCGCCGCCCGACTGCGGCTGTTCTGCTGATCGGACCTGTCGTCGCATCTCAAGCCCTCAGCTGTGAAAGCGAGTTCACGATGACCGCTCTGCACCGACCCCGCTCCGGGACGCGCCGCCGGCTGGCCGCACTCGGCACCGCTGCCGCCGCCGTCGCCCTGTTGTTCACCGCCGCCCCGGCCGCCGTGGCGGCCCCGGCCTCGATCACCACCACCTGGGGCGACTTCACCTGCGACGCGGGCCTCTACCGCATCAAGCCCTCCTCCGACCTCGCGCTGACCGTCGCGCTGTCGTCCGGGAACCACGGCTCGGTCATCCAGTACACCTGGACCGGCGAGTCCAACCAGAAGTGGATCTACTGCCACCGCCCCGAGCCCGACGGCCGCGAGACGGTGGCCTTCCAGGACAGCTGGCGGCACTGGTGCCTCACCGTCGACCGCAACGGCCTGGGCTCGGGAGTCTGGATCATCACCACCGGCTGCTTCAGCGACCACATCCCCGAGGAGCAGCTGTTCGTGAAGTCCAACGTGCCCGGCACCAACCTGTTCGCCCTTCAGGGGCAGCGCTCGAAGAAGTGGGTCGCGGCCTCCGGCACCTACGGCCAGAACGGCAACCAGATCACCCAGGGCGACCAGCCGGAGCTCTACTCGCTGCTGCCCGCCTGACCGAGGGACGGCGGCCGCCGGCGTCCCGGCGGCCGCACCGGGGGCGCTCCCGTTCGCGACCGGCCGGGTTCCGGTGGCCGGCCGGCCGCGGACGGGGGCGGTCAGCGGCGGCCGGCGGCCAGCAGGGCGGGGAGGGTGGCGAGCTTGACCCGGGGGCGGCCGGCCGCCTCGCCGAGGGCGCGTTCGGCCCGGTCGATGGCCCGCAGCTGCCTCAGCCCCAGGGCGTCCGGCCGCCGGCTGCGGACCAGTCGGGCCAACTCCCGTCGGGTACCCGCCGGTTCGGACAGTGCGCCGCCGGCGGCGTCGTCCAGCAGGGCGTCCACGGTCTCCTGGGCGCAGGCCCGGTTGGCACCGATCCCGCCGGACGGGCCGCGCTTGGCCCAGCCCACGACGTACGTCCCGGGCAGCGGCCGGCCGGACTCCGGATCGATCACGCGGCCGCCCCGGTGCGGAACGGCCGCGGCGGCGGCATCGAACGGCAGACCGGGGACGGGCACCCCCCGGTAGCCGATGGACCGCACCACCAGGCCCGCACGCAGGGTGTCCTGCTCGCCGGTGGGCTCGGCGCGCAGGCCCTCGGGCCCGTCCACGAGCGCCGTCCGGGCGAGCCGGACGCCCTCGACGCGGCTCGCGCCCAGCAGTTCGGTGGGCGCGGCGAAGAAGCGCAGCACGATCCGCCGGCCGGGGCGCGGCGCCTCGCCGCCGTCGACGCCCACCAGCGGCAGCCCGGCGAGCAGCGCGGCCTTGGAGCCGGGCGGCGCGGCGGCGATCGCGGCGCGGACCTCGGGGTGGTCCTCGACGACGAGGTCGACGCCGGGCAGGTGCTGGAGGGCCAGGAACTCGGGCCGCGTCCAGGCCGCCTGCTCGGGCCCCCGGCGGGCGAGCAGCACCACCTCGCGCACCCGGCTGTCCCGCAGCGCGGCGAGGGCGTGGTCGGCGATGTCGGTCGCGGCGAGCCGGTCCGGGTCCAGCAGCAGGATCCGGGCGACGTCCACGGCGACGTTGCCGTTGCCGACGACCACGACCCGCTCCGAGGAGAGGTCGACGGCCTCGGCGGGGACGGTCGGGTCGGCGTTGTACCAGCCGACGAAGGTGGTGGCGGCCAGGCTGCCGGGGAGGTCCTCGCCGGGGAGGCCGAGCCGGCGGTCGGTGGCGGCGCCGACCGCGTAGACGACGGCGTGGTGGTGGGCGGCCAGTTCGGCGTGGGTGAGGTCCCTGCCGATCTCGACGTTGAGGTGGACCCGCAGGCGGGGGTGGTGGAACACGCTCGCGAAGCTCTCGGCGATCCGCTTGGTGGACTGGTGGTCGGGGGCGACGCCGTGCCGCAGCAGACCGCCGGCGACCGGCAGCCGGTCGATCATGGTGATCTCCGCGCCGGTGGTGCGCAGCAGCGACTGGGCGGTGTAGCCCGCGGAGGGACCGGTGCCGACGATGGCTATGCGCAGCGTGCCGAGCCCGTTCGGCAGGCTGCGGGGGAACGTCGGCGCTCCCCAGCTGTGGTCGGCGGGGTGGTCCCGGTAGTAGTCGCGGTTGAGCTGCCCGAAGACGGTGTCGGGGCCGGCGAGCCGGTCAACGGGGAAGACCGCGTCGACCGGGCAGGCGTCCGCGCAGGCGCCGCAGTCGATGCAGGCGACCGGGTCGATGTAGAGCATGTCGGTGCGGCCGAACTCCGGCTCGTCCGGGGTGGGGTGGATGCAGTTGACCGGGCAGACGGACACGCACGAGGCGTCGTTGCAGCAGGTCTGGGTGATCGCGTAGGCCATGGCCGGGTGAGGTCCTCGCTGCGTGGGGGGCGGTCGGGTCGCACCGGGCCGGGGCGGGCGCCGAGCCGGCTCGGGTCGGGTCGGATCGGGTCGGATCGGTCGAGGGGACGTCGGCTCGGCGCAGATGTCGGCTCGGGTCAGATCATGTCGATGCGGCGGTAGACCGCCGCCGCGGAGCGGTTGAGCAGACCGGTCTCGGCGAGGAAGGCCATCAGGTGGGCGGAGCTGGTGCGCATCATCGCCTTGCGGTGCTGGTTGGCGCGCACCTCCGCCAGCGCCCGCTCGGTGTCGAGGCCGGCGGCCCGGTACACGCCCCGGTGGACCATGCTGCTGACGATGACGAAGGCGGCCATCGCGATGCCCGTCCCGGCGGCCCGGCGACGGACGCGACCCGCGCCCCGCAGCCGCTCGCGGATCTCCTGGCGGGCGAACTTCATGTGCCGCGATTCCTCGACGACATGGATCCGGGACGTCCCGCGCACGATGTCCAGGACGTTCTCGCCGCGCATCCAGTCGCGCTGCATGACGTCGAGCACCTCCTCGGCCACCAGGATTCCGCCGTAGGCGAGTTCGCCCTTGGCGGTGGCCTTGTAGAGGCGGCCCGCCTGGGCGATCGCCGCGGCCGGCCGGTACTGCGGGACGCCCATCTTCTCGCAGGCGCGCGCGAACATGATCGAGTGCCGGCACTCGTCGGCGATCTCGGTGAGGGCGAAGCGGAACTCGGCGCTGGCCGGGTTCTTCAGGTACTGGTCGCGCAGCACCATCTGCTGCAGGATCATCTCGAACCAGATGCCGGTGGTCATGATCGAGCAGACCTCGTGCCGGGTGAGGGTGACCCGCTGCTCCTCGGTCATCTCGTCCCACAGCCGGGTGCCGTAGAGGGTGCTCCACTCCGGGTTGAGCCCGTAGCCGTCCGCCGGGAGCGGCGCGTCCCAGTCGATCTCGGTCGCCGGGTCGTAGGAGAGGGTCGCGGCCGAGTCGAGCAGCCGCTTCGAGACGTCGTCGTCGGCCGAGGTGTGGCCGTGGATTCCTGCCGCCGTGCCGGGGTGAGCCATCGCTGCCTCCAGGTGCGTGCCCTGCGCGGGGTTCCCGCCCGCCCCGCTTATTAGACGGAGAGTACAATAAGAGGCCGGGCGCGAGAAGCCCTCGCGCACCGGCCCCGGCCGGCCGACGCGCCCCGGCGCCGGCCCGGCCCGTTACGCGTGCGGGCTGAGCGCCAGCCGCAGCGCCCCGGCGGCCTCCGCCGTGGCCTCACGGAACCGCCGGCCGACCCCCAGGTAGTTGATGTAGCCGTGGATCAGGTCGGGCTGGCGGCTGAGCGCGACCACCACCCCGGCCTCCCTCAGCCGCTCCGCGTACGCCTCGCCCTCGTCGCGCAGCGGGTCGAAGCCCGCGGTGGCGATGTAGGCGGGCGGCAGACCGGACAGGTCGGGGGTGAGCAGCGGGGAGAGCCGGGGGTCGGACCGGTCCACGCCCTCGGGTGCGTAGTGGTCGGCGAACCAGTCCATGTGCGCGCTGGTGAGGAGGAACCCCTCGGCGAACAGCTCCCGGGAGCGCCGGCGCCGGGTGGCGTCGGTGGCCGGGTAGAAGAGCAGCTGGAACGCGGGCGTGGGACCGCCGCGCCGCACCGCCAGCTGGGCGGTGACGGCGGCCAGGTTCCCGCCCGCGCTGTCGCCGCCGACCGCGATCCGGTCCGGATCCACGCCGAGGTCGGCCGCCTCGGCGTGGGCGTGGTCGAAGGCGGCCAGCGCGTCGTCCACGGCGGCCGGGAAGACGTGCTCGGGCGCCAGCCGGTACTCGACCGAGAGGACCCGGACACCCGCCTGCCGGGCGAGGAAACGCGCGGTGTTGTCGTGGCTGGTCCGGGTGCCCAGCACCCAACCCCCGCCGTGGAAGAAGACCAGCAGCCCGGACGGACCGGCCAGGCCGTCCGGCGTGTACAGGGTGGCCGGCAGCTCGCCGTACTCGACCGGGATCCGGATCTCCCGGGTGGCCACCGGCTCGATCACCGGGCCGCCCACCAGGTGGCGGCCGTGGTCCAGCCCCGCCCGGGACGGCGCGACCCCGCCGGGCCTGACCAGGTGGTTCCCGGACATCCGCTGCAGGCTCAGCAGCAACTGGGCGTCGAGGGCGAGCCGCTGGCCGTCCCGCCGGACGGGCGCGCCCGCGATCAGCCGGCGCAGCGGCCCCGGCAGCGCGTAGGCCGCCCGGACGGCGGCGGCCTGGGCACGGAGCTGAACGGGGACCGGAGCCCGGGTCGGGATCGTCATGGTTCCTCCTGCTCGGTCGAGCGACTCGGGAGCGAAGCGGCTCAGCGTAGTGTTACCCGCCGGTTCGGCCCACCGGGCCTTCCCGGACGCCGGGTCGGGGCCGCCGACGGCCCGTGCGGCGACGGGTGGAACGGCCGGGCGCGCCTCGGTCCGCCGGCCCCGCCGCTCCCCCGCACGTCAGTACGGCCCCGGGCGTCGGCCGGCCGTGACTGGCGGCCACGGCCACCGGAGGGATGATGGAGAGGTCCCGGGCCGCGCAGCAGGGGGCACGGACCGGCGTGCTCGCGGCCGGAGGAGAGGAGCGGACCGGATGACTACGGTGGACGTCCTCGCCTCGGCCACCGGTCGGCAGGCGGATCCGACGGGCCCGCCCGGCACCGGCGTGCTCCCCGCGGACACCGGCACCGACCCTGGTCCTGTTCCTGCTGCCTGCCGCTCCCGCGTCGGTCCACGAACCCGGCTGCGCCCCGGCTCGACGGGCGGCACCCGAAGGGGACGGGACCGCCCGTCACCCGGTCGGCGGCACGCGGCGGCAGCCGGGCGGACGGACGACTGACGACCGACGGACGGACCGAAGACGGACGAGACGGCACGACACATCCGAGGTGCGCACCATGGACAGCCGACGACCCCCCTTCGTCGACAGCGCGGCCGGTGCCCTGCTGGACGCGGACGGCAGGATCGTCCGCTGGACCAGGGAGGCCGAGCAGCTGTTCGCCCTGCCCGCCCGTGAGGTCTGCGGCCGTCCGGTCCGCGAGCTGCTGGCGGACCCGGCCGTCTGGGCCGCCCTGCTGGCCGAGCGCAGGGCGGAGCGCGCGGCGGAGCGGTCCTCGGAGACCTGGTCCGGCACGGCGCTGGTGCGCTCCGGCACGGGCGAGGAGCTGGAGATCGTCTTCCAGGTGCTCCCGCTGGAGGCGGTCGACGCCGGCGAGCCGTCCGGAGCGGCCCGGTACTTCGTGCTCGCCGCCCCCGCCGAACTGGTCGACCAGTGGCGGCAGGACCAGGCGTTCACCCGCGAGCTGTTCCTGCAGGACCGGGTGGGGCTCGCCGTGTTCGACGACCAGCTGCGGCTGGTCAGGACCAACACCCACCTGCTCCCCTACACCGGCCTCCCGCCGGACCTGACCGGTCGGCGCCTCGGGGACTTCCTGCAGGTCGAGGACGCGGAGGCGGTCGAACAGCACCTGCGCGAGGTACTGCGGACGGGCCGGCCGCTGGTGCTCTCGGGGGAGCTGGTGCGGACCGTCGAGGCTCCGCGCGGGGGCGCGGCGATGGCGATCTCGGCCTTCCGGCTGCAGGCCACCGACGGGCAGGTGATCGGCGTGACGGCGCTGTTCACCGACGTCACGGAACTCCACCGCTCCGGCGAGCGCCTGGCCGTGCTCCACCGTGCCACCGCGGCCGTCGGCGGATCGCTCTCCGTCACCGGCACCGCCGAGGAACTCGCCGCCGTCCTGGCGCCCGGGCTGGCCGACCTGGCCGTGGTCGAGGTCGCCGAGGCGGTGTTCACCGGCGAGGAGCCGGCACCCGGCCGGGACGGACGCCTGCTGCTCCGCCGGACCGCCGTGACGGGGGCCACCGACCTGCTCGCGACCGCGGCGGCGGATGCGGCGGCGGACCCGGACACGACGGCGGTGGCGTTCGACGCCGAGGGCTCACCGGCCGCCGACTCCACCGCCACCGACCCGACCGGGACCGCCCCGACCGCCCCGACCGCCCCGACCGCCCCGACCGCCACCACGATGACCGCGCCGCTGCGTGCCCGGGGCAGCCTGCTCGGCCGCGTGACCGTCCACCGCGCCGCCCACCGGCTCGCCTACGAACCGGCCGACCTGGACCTGCTGCACGAGATCGCCGCCCGCGCCGCCCTCGCCCTGGACAACGCCCGCCGCTACACCCGCGAGCACCGCGCCGCCGTCAGCCTCCAGCGCAGCCTGCTGCCGCCCGCGCAGACCGAGACCGCCGCCGTGACCACCGCCAGCGTCTACCTGCCCACCGACACCGCCAGCGGCGTCGGCGGCGACTGGTTCGACGTGATCCCGCTCTCCTCGGCCCGCGTCGCGCTGGTCGCCGGGGACGTGGTCGGCCACGGGCTGGAGGCCAGCGCCACCATGGGCCGGCTGCGCACCGCCGTCCGCACCCTCGCCGACCTCGATCTGGAGCCCGACGAGCTGCTCGTCCACCTCGACGACCTGGTCTGCCAGTTGCTCGTCGAGGCCGGGAAGCCAGGGGACGACGGCGACTGGCCCGTCGGCCACCGGACCGGCCCGTTCGGCGCCACCTGCGTCTACGCCGTCTACGACCCGGTCTCGCGGCGGTGCGCGATGGCCTCCGCCGGGCACCCGCCGCCGGCCGTCGCCGCCCCGGACGGCGGCGTCGAGTACGTCCCGGTACGCCCGGGCCCGCCGCTGGGCGTGAGTGGTCTGCCCTTCGAGGTGGCGGAGGTCGAGCTGGCGCCCGGCAGCGTGCTCGCGCTCTACACCGACGGGCTGATCCTGGGGTACGGGGGCGATCTGGACGAGGGGCTGGCCGAGTTGCGCCGCCGGATGGCCCGCCCCGGCGCCGCCGCCACGCCACTGCGGGAGCTCGGCCGGGAGATCGTCGAAGGCCACCCGGCGCACCGCCTGGCCGACGACGTCACCCTGCTGCTCGCCCGCACCCGGGCGGTACCGCCCGACGCCACCGCCACCTTCTCGCTGGAGGCCGACCCGGCCGCCGTCGCCAAGGTCCGGGAGAAGGCCACGGCGCAGTTGCGTGCCTGGGGGCTGGAGGAGCTGGTCTTCACCACCGAACTCGTGCTGAGCGAGCTGGTCACCAACGCCATCCGCTACGCCGGCGGCCCGGTCGAGGTCCGGCTGATCCGCGCGGAGCGGCTGACGTGCGAGGTCTCCGACCCCAGCGCCACCCAGCCGCGGATGCGCCGGGCCCGCCTCACCGACGAGGGCGGCCGCGGCCTGTACCTGGTCGCCCAGCTCACCGACCGCTGGGGCAGCCGCTACACCCGCAACGGCAAGACCATCTGGGCCGAACAGGACCTGCCGTAGGGCCGGCCCGTCGGCGGACGGCCGTCGATCGGTGCGGGGCGGCGCCACCCGGCGGACCGTCAACCCGCCTACGGGACAGGCCGCCGGACGGCCTGTGCGCAGGCCGTCGGCCGCTCGTGCGCGACCCTCGGCCGAGTGGTCCCCCTGAACGAGAACGGCACCACCGGACGAGACCCGCCGGCGGGCGGTCCCACTCCCCTCCGCACCTGTGCCCCGACCGACCCCGCCACACCGAAGGAAGCACCGCAGATGAGCGACACCCGCACCCTCACCACCCCCGCCGGGCTGTACGACCCCACCCCGTTCGGCTACAGCCACACCGCCTCGGCCACCGGGGAGACGGTGTTCACCGCCGGACAGTACGCCTCCGACGACACCGGCCAGGTCGTGCCCGGCGACTTCGCCGCACAGGTCGAGCGGTCCCTGGACAACCTGCGCGATCGCCGTCCGGCCGGCCGCCTCCCGCCGACACCCGCCGACCGCTCCCGTCCGCCGCCCTCCCGGGCGACTCCCCATGCCTGACCTGCACCCGGACACCCTGGGTGTCTGATTGGCTACAGGAGGGCGGCGACCGGCGCGGCCCGTGGCACCGGAGGCACTGATGAGCACAGAAGAACGGACCAACCCCGCGGCCCGGCTGGGCTTCCAACCCGGACAGGTCGTCCAGGAGATCGGCTACGACGACGATGTCGACCTCGAACTCCGCGAGGCGATCGAGGAGATCACCGGCCAGGACCTGGTGGACGAGGAGTACGACGACGTCGCCGACGTGGTCCTGCTCTGGTTCCGCGACGACGACGGCGACCTGACCGACCTCCTGGTCGACGCCATCGGGCTGCTGGAGGACGGCGGCGACATCTGGCTCCTCGTCCCCAAGACCGGACGGGACGGATACATCGAGCCCAGCGATGTGTCCGAGGCGGCGCAGACCGCCGGCCTCTCCCAGATGAAGTCCATCAGCGTCGCCCGGGACTGGTCCGGCGTCCGCCTGGTCGCCCCCAAGCGGTAGTCCCCGGGCGCACGACCCGGGCTCACGACCTGAGCGCACGACCCGGGCCGGTCGCCCGGTCGCCGTCTCCCGGTCGCCGACTCGCGCGAGCCGACGACCGGGAGACGCAGGTCACACTCCCCTCCGTGTCACAGGGCGGCGGGCCACCCCGTCCCAGGGGTGCAGGCACCGACGACGACGGAGGAGCACACCATGGACGCACGACTCGACCTCTTCGCCGACCCGACCGCGGGCAAGGCCCTCAAGCGGCTCGTGTCGGCGGGCAGGGTGATCAAGGACTCGCCGCTGCCCGCCGCGACGCAGGAGCTGGTGGCACTGCGGGTGAGCCAGATCAACGGCTGCGCGGTCTGCATCGACATGCACGGCAAGGAGGCGGCGGCCGCCGGCGAGACCCCGGTGCGGCTCCACCTGGTGGCCGCCTGGCGGGAGGCCACGGTCTTCACCGGGGCCGAACGTGCCGCACTGGAACTGGCGGAGCAGGGGACGCGGGTCGCCGACGCGGCCGGCGGGGTCGGCGACGAGGTGTGGGCGCGGGCCGCCGAGCACTACGACGGCGAGCAGCTCGCCGCCCTGACGGTGCTGATCTCGTTCATGAACATGGTGAACCGGCTCAACGTCATCACCCGCCAGCCGGCCGGCGGTTACGAGGTCGGGCAGTTCCACTGAACGGCACCGGCACCGGTCACGGGGCTCGGGGGCGTTGCCCCGCCCCGCGGTACTCCGGATGATCTCCGGAAGCGCCCGCGCCGGCGAGAACGGCCCGGGTGGAAGGCTTGGACGGAAGGGGAGTCGGCGTGAGCAAGGTCGAGGAGTTCGAGGAGCTGCGGCCACTGCTGTTCTCGATCGCCTACCGCATCCTGGGCAGCGTGAGCGAGGCCGAGGACGCGGTGCAGGAGACGTGGCTGCGCTTCGACCGCTCGGCGACCCGGCCCACGTCGACCAAGGCCTTCCTGTCGGCCGCGGTGACGCGGCTCTCGATCGACGTGCTGCGCTCCGCCCGGGTCCGGCGGGAGGCGTACGTGGGCCCGTGGCTCCCCGAGCCGCTGCTGGACGATCCGTACCAGGACCCGGCGCGGGCGGCGGAGCTCGCCGACTCGGTGTCGATGGCGGCGCTGCTGCTGCTGGAACGGCTCAGCCCGCTGGAGCGGGCGGTCTTCGTGCTGCGGGAGGTCTTCGGCTACGGGTTCGACGAGGTCGCCGCGACGGTGGAGCGGTCGGAGGCGGCCTGCCGGCAGCTGCTGGTCCGGGCCCGACGGCACATGGCGGCCGGGCGGCCGCGGTTCGAAGCCGTCCGCACGGAGCGGGAGGAGCTGTCGGCGCGCTTCTTCGACGCCCTGCGCGAGGGCGACGTCGCCGGCCTGCAGGAACTGCTCGCCGCCGACGTGTCGATGGTCGGCGACGGCGGCGGCAAGGCCCCGCAGTTGGCCAGGGCCGTCATGGGCGCCGGGAACGTGGCCCGGGTGCTGGCCGCCGCCTTCCCCAGGCTGGCCCGCGTCGACGTCACCTTCGAGCCGCGCGAGGTCAACGGCCAACCGGGCGCACTCTTCCGCGACCGGGACGGCAGGGTGCTCCAGGCCCTGACACTCGACGTGCTCGACGGGCGGATCCAGGCGATCCGCCTGGTGCTCAACCCCGACAAGCTCGCGCACATGGGCCCGGTGGCGGACGCCTGGGCGGTCCACCGCGCCGTGCAGCGGACGCGCCGGCCCGCGGAGTAGGCGCCACGGCCGGCCGCGCCCGGCGCGCCACCGGCCCGCGGCGCCACCGGCCCGCGCGGCGAGGGGCCGGTCGGCCCGACGGGAGGTCGCGCCGACCGGCCGCGGCCGCACTCGGCCGCCCGAGCGGCCGTCAAGGGACCGGGTCCCGCCAGATGTCCATCGGAACGGCGCGGACGGCGCGTCCGTCCGCGTCCAGGACCCGGCCCATCCGCTTCGCGGTGCGCAGCGACACGCGGCGCTCGGCCACCCGGAGGTCGGGGAACCTGCGGACCAGTGCGGCTTCGAGCCGCTGGCCGTCGGCGAGGGAGCGCAGCCAGACGGAGAGGGCGAGGTTGTGCGTGCCGGTGACGGACACGCACAACCGGGCTTCGGGGAGTCTGGCCAGCTGGGGGCCGACCTCGTCGAGCCGGTCCGGGGGCAGGACGGCCTGGTAGGACGCCATCACCGGCCGTCCGGCGTCGCGGGCGGCGATCTCGCAGCGGAAGCGGATCGTGTCGGACGCCGCCATCCGGTCGAGGCGGCGGCGCACCGTGGACGGGCTGAGCCCGGTGGCGGCGGCCAGCTCGGCCTGGTCGAGGCGGCCGTCGATGCCCAGCCTGATGAGCAACTCCCGGTCCTCCTCCCGCACTTCGGTGGAGAACCCGGTGCCCGCCGGATGGTCGTGGCGCAGTTCGAGCCGCTGGGCCTGGTCCAGCGAGTCCAGCCGCCAGCGGATCCCCTCGGCGTAGAAGCCGGTCGCCAGGCGGACGCGGACGGAGGTGACCCCGGGCAGCAGACCGAGGCGCTCGGTGCTGTACCGGGAGACCATCGCCAGGTCGGTGAAGGCCGCGGTGAGGACGAGGTCGCAGCCCTGGGAGACGTGTTCGATGCTCAGCACGTGCGGCTCCTCGGCCAGGTCGTCGGCGATCCGCCAGAGCCGGTCGGGAGCGCAGTCGAGGTCGAGGTAGGCGACGCACCCGCGGTCCGCCGGGGACGGCAGGCTGTACGCGGTCACCCAGGCGATCCCGGCCTCCGAGAGCCGTTGCCAGCGGCGGGCGGCGGTGACCGGGCTGATCCCGAGGGTCTGGCCGAGCAGCGACCAGGGCGCTCGGGGCCGCAGCTGCATCGCGTTCACCAGGGCGAGGTCCAGCTCGTCCACCCGCACGTCGGGGCCGGTCACCGGCGACCACCGGTGGATTCGTTCATCAGATGCCCCCTCGGAGACGTGATCCTACGAAATCGCTCGGAACTCCCGCCGAGAGATTCAGAATCACCGAACAAGATCGCACCGCACAAGTTCCCGCCGCCCGCGGGTTCGATGGGAGGTACCCGTGTCCCTGCACGACGACGCCCTCGCCCTGGCCCCGGACCTGATCCGGCTGCGCCACGACCTTCACCGGGTCCCCGAGTTGGGCCTCCACCTCCCGCGCACCCAGGAGCGGGTGCTGGAGGCGCTCGACGGACTGCCGCTGGAGGTGAGCCAGGGCTCCGCGCTGAGTTCGGTCACCGCGGTGCTGCGCGGCGGCCGACCGGGGCCGGTGGTGCTGCTGCGCGGCGACATGGACGGTCTGCCGGTCGTCGAGAAGGCCCCGCTGCCGTTCGCCGCCGGCAACGGCGCCATGCACGCCTGCGGACACGATCTGCACACCACCATGCTGGCGGGCGCCGCACACCTGCTGGCCGCACGGCGGGAGCAGCTCCACGGCGACGTGGTCTTCATGTTCCAACCCGGCGAGGAGGGTTGGGACGGCGCCGGCGCCATGCTGGCCGAGGGCGTGCTGGACGCGGCGGGCCGACGCCCGGTCGCCGCCTACGCGCTGCACGTGGCGTCGAGCATGCCGCACGGCGAGTTCAGCTCCCGGCGCGGGCCGATCCTCGCCGCCTCCGCCGCGCTGGACGTCACCGTCCACGGTGCGGGCGGCCACGGCTCGGCACCGCACCGGGCCAAGGACCCGATCCCGGCGGCCTGCGAGATGGTCACCGCCCTGCAGACCATGGTGACCCGCCGCTTCGACGTGTTCGATCCGGTGGTGATCACCGTCGGGCTCCTCGAGGCCGGCACCCAGCGCAACATCATCCCCGAGACGGCCCGGTTCGAGGCGACCGTGCGCACCTTCTCCGCCGAGGCGCAGGCCAAGGTCGCCGACACCGTGGTGGAGCTGATCGGGGCCATCGCGACCGCCCACGGACTGCGCGCGGAGGTCGAGTTCCTCCCCGGGTACCCGGTGACCGTGACCGACGGGGCCGAGACCGACTTCCTGGCGGACACCGTCCGGGAGGTCTTCGGCGAGGAGCGCTACCGGTCGATGGCGAACCCGATGACCGGGGCGGAGGACTTCTCCCGGGTGCTCGACGCCGTTCCGGGCTCCTTCGTGTGGCTCGGCGCCGCCCCGAAGGGGGCGGCCGACCCGGAGAACCTGCCGCTCAACCACTCGCCCTACGCGGAGTTCGACGACGCGGTGCTCGCCGACGGCGCCGCGCTCTACGCCGAACTCGCCACCCGCCGTCTCACGGCCTGAACCCGTACCCCGAGGAAGGAACGATCAAGCACATGACCGAACCGCGCGATGTGGTCGAGCTGCAGCTCGCCGCCTACAACAGCCACGACATCGACGCCTTCGTCGCCACCTACGCCGAGGACGTCGTGGTCAACCGGCGCACCGGCAGCCCGCTGCAGGGCCGTCAGGCGCTGCGTGACACGTACACCGGACAGTTCGCCGAAGGCCGCTGCCGGGCGGAGATCGTGGGGCGGCTCAGCGAAGGCGACTGGGTGGTCGACCACGAACTCGCCCACGGTCTGGCCGACGAGCCGGTCCGCGTCCTGGTGGCCTACCGGGTGCGCGAAGGCCTCATCGACCGCGTCGACTTCCTCGGCTGACCCGCCCGGGGCGCCGCCGGACCCGTCCCCGTTCGCCCGGGGCCGGGCCGGCGGCGCCCGGAACGACGAGAAGGCCGGTCGGCCCGACGTGGTGTCGGGCCGACCGGCCTCAAGTGGTCCGAAGACCGAGTGTGCGCGAGGGGGGAGTTGAACCCCCACGCCCTTTCGGGCACTGGAACCTGAATCCAGCGCGTCTGCCTATTCCGCCACCCGCGCATCTGGGTGATGAGGTAAATCGTAGCCCATCCGCGCGGGTGCTCCGAACCAGTCCGGCAGGACGGCCGAGGTCAGCGGGCGACCTGCCCGACGATCCAGTCGATCAGCGTGCCGGAGACGTGGCTGTGCTCGGTGTTGTCGTCGTCGAAGGCGACCTCGTCCAGGTGGCCGCGGTCGAGGTCGGCGTCGGTGATGGAGAGGTTCACGTTGACGTTCCACCGCACCGGGTCGAAGTCCAGCGCCGCCGCACTGACCGACGGCACGAAGGCGCCGCTGCGGTACTCCTCGGTGATCTTCGCCTTCAGCGCGTCCGCGACCTTGCCGAAGGAGTCCAGGGTGCCGCCCGGCGCCCCGTCCAGTGCCGGGACCTCGGTGGTGGAGCTGCGGCGCACCTCCAGGCCGATGTGCATGCCGCCGATCTTCTGCTGCTCGCCCTTCTCCGGCTGGAAGCGCGCCGTGGCGCTGGCGATCAGGGCCTGCCAGTCGAAGGCGACCTCGCCGGCTGGCAGCGGGCGGCCGACACCGTCGCGCCGGCCGTTGGAGACGCCGAGCTTGCGCGGGATCGCCGGGAAGTCGCCGAAGCGCGCGAGGTCCGCCAGGAACTCCTTGCGCAGCGGGCTGGAGGTGGCCACCGGCCCCGAGTACTTGGAGTTCTCCACCCAGGCCCAGAGCAGCTGCTGCGCGGCGGGGCTGCGGATCAGGTCGGCCTGCTTGGCCCCGTCGGGGCCGGCGGGGGTGAAGTCCTCGAAGAAGTAGGCCATCTGCTGGAGCACGAGCGGGATCCACGCGCCGTTGTGGGGCGAGTCGTAGGAGAGGTACGTCTCCGTCTGGTGGTCCATCTTCATGGTCTCCAGCTTGGCGAGCGCGAAGCGGGTGACGATCCCGCCCATGCTCACCCCGCCGACGGTCAGGCGCTCCTCGCCCACCCGCTCCTCGATCGCCCTGAAGATCGCGGCGATCGCGACCTCGGCGTTGGCCTGGATGTGGGTGTGCCGCTCCTCGAAGCCGACCAGCACGATGTCGAAGCCCTGGCCGAGCAACTGGTCGAAGAGGCCCGGCTTGTCGCCGTAGGGCGCGTTGAAGTAGGCGAACAGCCCGGGGAGGTCGCTCGGGCCGTAGTTGAAGCCGTCCGCGAAGAGGAAGGGCCGCCGCAGGCCGAACTTCGGGTTGGCGTAGTAGACGGCCGCCTTGCCCGTCGCGATCTGCCCGTTGTACTCGGCGCCGGTCAGCTCCCAGACCACATCGGCCTGCCGCCCGCCGCCACCCGCGCGCTCCAGCGCGGAGGTGAACCACACATCGGGCGCCAGCGAGGCGACGAGTTCCGCCTTCTCCGCCGAACTGGGCTCCGCCTGGCCCTCCTTGAGGGTCAGCGCTACGTCGATCCGGGGTTCCTGTGCCATGACTTCCGCCTCGGTCTAGTCGAACAGGGATCAGGTGCGCACAGTCGGTGACCGTAACGGTTCGGTTACGTACCGCACCAGCGAAACACGCAGAGTGATCGAAACTGTCCGGCCGGGATCGGCGGATGAGCAGATGCGGCGGGCCGGTCGGTCAGTCGAACCGGTCGGGCCGGCCGGGCCGGGAAGTCCTCGTCCGGGGCGGCGCCGCCCGGCGCAGTCGCCGAGTCGCCCCACAACGGTTTCCCTCCAACGTGGGGTTTGGCTCAACTCACCGGCCTGTGCGTACCGATGACCCATGCGGCGCGAGTCCCGGGCGGGGTGGCGGCGCTGAGGGCTGCCACCCCGTTCGCCGCCATCCGGCCTCGGGGGCCGCGCAGGTCACTTGCCGGACGCGGCTTCGAGGGTGGCGCGCCAGAGCGGGCTGTCGACGTAGTGGTTGTCGTACTGCTCGGAGGAGTCCTTGATCTCCTGCGGGCTCGCCTCGCCGCGCATCAC
>NZ_JBSFNM010000017.1:38839-179570 GCF_053587085.1 Kitasatospora sp. NPDC003701 | reverse complement strand
CCTCCTCTCTTCCTTTCGGCTCGGGTACTGCCGCCCCCGCCACTCCCCTTTGGGGGGTGGGGCACAAGGAACGTCCTTGTGCCCCACCGCCCTTCGGCGCATACAGCATGCGGTCGAGACGTCGGGGTAGAGCGGGTCCTCGCCCCGAATCAGCCACGACTTCACGGCGGCCGGACCGGAGGGTCCTGGCCGGCATCCTGCCGGAGCAGAATCAGTTGAAGTAGATCCCGGCGAATTCGCCCCCGAAGCCCAGGTCCGTCAGCGCCTGATCGGCGTCACCCCAGGACCGGTCCGCGTAGGAGAAGTTCGCCTCGAAGAAGTCGAAGTCCAGTTCGCCCTCCTCCCACTCGAAGCCGCACCGGCACCGCACGAAGACCCGTCGGCGGGTCTCAAGGAGCAGCCAGTCCCGGTTCGCCCGGCAGGTGGCGCAGACGATGAGGGTGCCCCGCGGGTTCAGCTCGGCGGGATACTCGACGGCGCGGATCACGGAGCCGCCCGGGGCAGGCTCGGGAACCATCACCGGGTAGTCCGGGATGTGCAGGTCGGCCGGGAGCGGGGGGAGGTTCGAGGGGTCGTTCGGGTTGAGGTCGCGTCTCGGCGAGTCCGACAAGCTGCAAGCCCTTTCGTCACGGGAGATGGTGGCTTTAACCGGGCCTGCGACTGGAATATTCCCGAAATCGGACACCGATACCTGATCGTTACCCTTCTGCGGTGCGGGCTGCTCCAGCTTCTGCTAGTCGTCACTTGCCTTGGCCTGGCGCTACCGGGAACGGACCGTTCGGCTGCCGCCGGCATCACGGTCGGAGTGCGGTGCGGCTTCGGCTGGCCCGGTGATGCTGGCCAGAGCCGGTGAGCGGGCGGTGGCGGAGGCGGCGCGCTGGTCACCGGAGCCGTCGGCCGGGGCGCGAAGGAGGCGGAGCACTGCCGGGCCGTGGGTGAGCCACTGGTGCGCTGGGTGCCAGGCTTCCTCGTTGCGCTGCTGCAGCGCGTCCGTGAAGCCGGGTTCGATGGGAGCCCCCTTCGCATCCACCCGGTTCGGCTGCCCCGCCTGCCAGTCCGCGAGGATCTGGGCGGCGTCGCCGAGGCTCTGACCGAACTCCTTCACCGACCACCGGGTGCGGTCGTCGACCGGAGCTGCCAGGCGGGTGCGGGCGGCGAGCAGCAGGGCTTCGCTGTGGGGCAGCACTTCGGCCAGGTGGGCGAAGACGACCGCGTCGCGGCGGACCAGGCCGGCGCTGTAGGCGCGGTCGTCGAGGGGGAAACCTTGGTCGTCGCAGAGGCTGTCCGATACGGCGTCCCACTGGTCGGTGGCCAAGTGGGCGGCGCGCAGGGACCGTTCGAGCAGGTCGCTGCGCGCCAGGTCGAGCAGGTTCTCGTGGATGGGCAGGAGTCGGCGGGTGATGAAGTGGGCGGTGCGGGCCCGTTCGAACGGGGAGGTCGTGCTGCCACTCAGTGGGGCGGTGGTGCCCAGGACGGGGGTGTCCTGGTAGAAGTCCAGTTCCAAGTTGCCCAGGCTCACGGCGATGGTGTCGATCTTGGCGAAGCGTCCGCTGCGGGTGGAGTACTCGGTGGCGAGCAGGCCGAGCGGGCGGCCGGGTTCGCTGAGGACCGCGGCGCGGTCGAGGTTGCGGTGGGGGATGAAGGGGCCGCAGAGCCGGTCGGCCAGTGCTGCGGCCTGTTCCGGGGCGGACGGGGCGTGGTGTTCGGTGGTCCATGCCCCGGGGAGGCGGGCGGCGAGGTCCTCGGCGAGGTCGTGCAGGTCCACAGGTCTCCGTGTCGGGCAGGTGAGGGATGGCACCGGACGGTCGGGCGGTTCGTCGGGGCCGTGGCGGGCCCGGTCGTCGTGAGTACCGGGCCCGCCGGGGCCTGTGCGGGTCAGGCGGCCTCGGCCACCTCCAGGTCGAGCAGGTCGGCGACCTGTTCCAGGCGGTCGTGGACCTGGTCGGCGTCGGTACCGGTGACGACGAAGTGGGCGAGGCGGCCGGTGTGCCGGTTTCCGCCCTGGCCGGGGTGGAGCATCTGCTCGCCGATCCCGTGCTCGAAGCGCAGCCGCTCCAGCCAGCCGGGGGCGCCGAGTTCCTCTCGGGCCTCGGCGCGGCGGACGGTGCCCGAGGTGGCGGGCGAGACGAAGCGCACTCCGGCCGCTTCCCGCCGGGTGGGGGTGAGGTCGGGCTCGCGGCCCAGGGCGATGTCCGCGGCGACGGCGGGCAGGTCGATTCCGGTGGCCAGCTGGACGAGTCGGCCGATCAGGTCGCCGCCGATGCGGGCGTTGACCTCGATGAGGCGCGGGCCGCTGCTGGTCAGGCGCATCTCGACGTGGGACACGCCCGTGTTGACGCCGAGGGCGTCCAGAGCGGCCTCGGCGATGGGGCCGACCTGTGCGAGGAGGTGGTCGTCGGCGACGACGGTGTGTCCGACCTCCTGGAACAGGGGCTCGGGTCCGAGGGCCTTGCGGGTGACGGCGACGGGAGTGGTGATGCCGTACACGGTGATGCACTCCACCGAGATCTCGGGTCCGTCGAGGTACTCCTCCACGAGGACGCCGGTTCCTTCCGCGCCTTGGCCGGCGGCCTGCTCGGAGGCGTAGGCGAAGGCGGCCGGGAGGTCCTCGGCCTGCTCGACCTTGATCACGCCGATGCTGGCAGCGTGCGCGGCGGGCTTGAGGACGACGGGGTATCCGATGCGGCGCGCGGCGGTGTTGGCGGTGACGAGTGAGGTGGCGCGGATCGACTGCGCGGAGGGCACGCCCTCGGCGGCCCACACGGCGCGGGCGACGGCCTTGTTGCGGCACGCCGCGGCGGTCGCGGACGACTGGCCGGGCAGCCCGAGGTCGGTGGCGATCTGTGCGGCGGGCAGCAGGCAGTACTCGTCCCAGGTGAGCACTCCGGCGATGGTGTGGCGTTCGCCGAGACGGGCGACTGCGGCGCGCAGGGCGGGCAGGTCATGAGGGTCGGCGACCTCGTGGTCGACGATGTGCGCCAGCTGCCAGGTCGGCTCGGTGGAGTCGACCAGGACGATCCGCTGGCGGCGCGCGGCGCCTTCGAGGCAGTAGGCGCGGTACGCGGGGTTGCCGATGGAGATGACGAGCAGGACGGTGCTGTCCGTGGCGTGGGGCATGCGATCTTTCCGGTAGGGGCAGGGCCGGGTGCGGTCAGGCGCGGGCGGGTCGGCGGTTGGAGGGCTGGAGGGCGAAGACGGCGGCGCACGCGGAGGCGAGGACGGTGCTGCCGGTCCACAGCCACCCGGGTCCGTTGTCCAGAGCGACGGCGCCGATCAGCGGTGCCACCAGGGCGGAGCCGCCGAAAGCTGCGCCCCAGACGCCGAGGTAGCGGCCACGCGCTCCGTCCGGTGCGAGTTCGGTGACGTACGCGGCGGCGCCGACGCAGAAGGCCATTTCACCCAAGGTCCACACGGCGGCTGCGGCAACGTAGCCGGTGGCGGAGTGGACGAGCCCGTTGGCGCCCATGCCGAGACCGATCGCCAGGGCCCCGGCCCCGGTGGTCCGTAGGGGGGCGCTTCGTTCCATCAGCGGTTGGAGCAGGGGCTGCAACGCCAGGACGGTGACGGCGTTGGCGACGTTGACCGCGCCGTAGACGGCGGGCGAGAGGCCGTCGGCGCGGATGGCCAGCGGGATGCCGTACACCATCTGCTGGTACACGGTGAGCGTGACCAGCGACAGGCCGGTGAAGGTGAGCAGGCGCCGGTCAGCCAGGACGGCGCGGTAACGGATGGGGGCCGGGGCGGTGATCGGCTGGTCGCGGGTGGCGGGCAGGGCGAGGATGACCGCGGCGAAGGCCACGCAGGTCAGCGCATCGACCACGCAGAGCCAGCCCATGTGGGAGCTGGCGAGGTAGCCGCCGACGATGCCGGAGGCGGCGGCGCCCGCATTCAGCATCCAGTACTGCAGGCCGAAGCCGCGGGCGTGCTGCTGTTCGGAGACCACGTCCGCGATCCAGGCGGTGATCGCGGTGCGGGGCGCGTCGAAGACCAGGCCGATCGCGGCGGCCAGGGCCACCAGTTCGGGGACGGTGGTGGCGCAGGCGAGCAGCCCGTACGCCGCGGCGGTCAGAGCGAGGGAGACGACGATGGTGCTCTTGCGGCCGAACCTGTCGGCGGCGACGCCGGAGAGCGGCTGGCCGAGCACCCATCCGGCACCGAAGGCGGCCAGGATCTGGCCGGCGGTGCCGATCGAGAGGTGGAGCTGGGTGACCAGGTAGAGGGTGAGGTACGGGACGAGGACGGCACCGATGCGGCTGACGCCGAACCCGATCACCAGCACCCAGTACGTGGCCGGGAGACGGTTGGCGGGCGGGGCTGTCGTCGGTTCGGGTTCGGCGGCGGCTGTCGACAAGGGGCTGCTCCGGCAGTCGGGTTCGGGTGTGGTCGGGTCAGGCGGCGGTGTGCGGCTCGACCCGGATGTCCAGGACCGCGCGCAGGTGGGCGACCTCCTGGTCGAGGGTCTTGAGGTTGTCGGGGACGTAGAGCACCCGGCCGGCGCGGGTCATGGTGCCGATGCCGGCGGGGGCGGGCTGGCCGACGATGAGGCGGATGTCCGTGTCGAGGACCCCGGGCAGCGCTTCGACGGTGTCCCGGTCGGCGACGTGGGTCACCGTCCCTTCGGGGGCGGGGATCATGACGGCGGTGAGCGCGGGGAAGCGCGGGGTGCCGTCCAGGTCCGGTACCTCGTCGGTGGCGAGTGCGGCCAGGCTGGCGGGCAGGTCGAACGCGTACATCACGGACGCGAGTTCGGTGATGCTGCCGCCGCCCGGCCGGGCCGCGGCCTCGCCGACGAACACGCCCTTGGTGCGGTCGCGCAGGATCTCGCAGTGCACGACGCCGCTCTGTGCGCCGAGCGCGGCGGCGGCGCGGGTGGCCAGGGCGGTGACGTCCTGGGCTTCGGGGTGCTCGGGCGGCAGGACGGTGTCGAAGGAGGCGTCGCCGACGCTCTGCAGGAGCGGGGCGTCGTAACGGCCGGGTACCGCGAGGAGCACGGTCCCGCGGTGGACGTAGAGGTCGCAGAAGAACTCGGCCTCGACGTCGAGGAACTGCTCGACGAGGAAGCCGTGGGGGGCCTCGTGCAGGGAGTCCAGGACGTGGCCGGCGGCGAGGCGGCCGGTTGGGTCGGTGGTGCGGGTGTCGAACGCCCCGGCGCCGACCAGTTCCTTCAGATGCTCCGGGCTGCGGACGACGAAGGTGTTCAGCGTGGCGAGCCCGGCCCGGGGCTTGACCAGCACGGGCCAGCCGAAGTCGCCCGCGGCGGCGCCGACCTCGTCGGCGTGGTGGACCACCCGGTGCCGGGCCACGGGCAGGCCGGCGGCGGCGAGGGCGGTCTTCATGGTCGCCTTGTCGGTGTAGGCGCGGGCAGCGTCCACCGTCAGGCCGGGCAGCGCTCGCAGCTGGCGCAGGTGCGCGGCGGCGACGATGGCCTGCTCGTCGATCGTGGCGATGGCGTCGACGTCGGGCAGGGAGTGTTCCAGGGCCGTCAGGGCGTCGAGGTCGTCCCAGTGCGCGATCGTGTGCCGCGCGGTGCCGGGGACGGCGGCCGTCCCTTCGGGCTGGAGGACGGAGACGGTGTGGCCGGCGGTGAGGAGGGCGTTCTCCAGCAGGGGGTTGCCGGTGGACAGGACGAGGACGTGCATCAGGTGGGTCACTCCGGTGTGCGGGAGAAGGAGGTGGGGGTGCGGTGGGGTGGCGGGCGTCCGGGTAGAGAGGGACTTCTAGCGGAGGGGCCGGGCTTCGTTCGGCGGACGGTCGCTGGTGGTGATCCGCCAGGCGGTGGCGGCCTGACGGGCGCGGGCCTCGGCCTGCTCGGCTGTGGCTCCGACGGCGTACACATGGCCGGCGGGGGTGAGCGTGCCGACGCGCGTGGGGCTCGGTTGACCGGCGTGGACGAGCTGCTGCACGTCGATGACGCCGGGACGCTTCCGGATCTCGTCGGCGCTGTCCATGCTGGTGATCCAGCCGGGTGGGGCGATGGGGGCGGCCCAAGCCACGGCCGGGCCGTCGCTGCGCGGGTCCGCCTGCGGGGTCAGGTTCATGGCCAGGTCGGCGGCGAGCGCCCAGGGGTCGATGCCGTGCCGGAGCCTGAGCAGGTGGGGCAGCATGGCACCGCCGGGCCGCAGCCCGATCTCCCCGACCAGCAGGTCGCCGGAGCGGGCGCGCAGGATCTCGACGTGGGCGAACCCGGATTCCAGCTGGAGGGCGTCGGCTGCGGCGCGGGCCAGTTCGACGACCTGCTGGGCGTGGTCGTCGTCGGGGCCCAGGAGCACCGCGCCCAGGACGGCGGTGCCCAGCAGGGGCCCGGGATATCGGCCCGGCACGGCGTAGACCTCGCGGCCGTGGTGGCGGAGGATCTCGCAGTGGTACTCGGCGGCGACGTCGATTCCCTCCTCGGCGATGAGGCCGCCGCTGGCGTGGTCCAGTCCCCGGTGGATGCCGGAGGCGTGGAGGCTGGCGGGCAGGGCCTGGGGGCCGAAGGCGTCGCTGGCACGCAGGCGGTCGAGGTGGGGCTGGTCGCGGACGAGGAGGGTGCCGATCGAGGCGAATCCCCGGCGGGGCTTCACGACGACCGGCCAGCCGAGCAGTTCGGCGGCGCTCTCGATGTCGGCGACGCTGTCCAGCGGGACGTGCCAAGCGACGGGGACACCGGCGGCGGTGAGCACGTCCTTCTGGACGTGCTTGTCCGTGGCGGCTGTTGCCGATGCCACGGACTGGCCCGGGAGTCCCAGCCGGCGGCGAAGGACTGCGGCGGCTCGTAGGCAGGGCTCGTCGGTGGTGACCACCGAGTCAACGGGCAGAGCAGCCAGTTCGCGGGCGAGGACGGACAGCTCCCGCCGGTCGTCCCACGAGGCGACGGTCAGCATCGGGTAGGGGACGCCGCGGGCCTGGCGGTCGGCCTGGACGGCTGCCGGCACTACGGCGAGGATCTGCTGCCCGCGCTCGACGAGCCGGTCCTCGAGGTGGGAGCGGAGAGCGGAAAGCACGACAAGCATGCCGACGTTCCTCCTTCTGGTCATGTCGGGATGGGGATGGGCGGCGGGGTGGCCCCCTGCGCCGGGGGCTGGCCGTGCGAGTGGGGCGCTACCGCAGGCGGACGGCGGGCTGGTGGGGTTGGCCGGTGGTCACCTGGGGCAGCCGCTCGCGTGGCGCGGGCGGCGGCAGCGCCACGGGGGGCAGGGCCGCTGAGGTGGCGCGGGCGGCCGAGTCGCGGGTGATCGACGGCGCCGCTGCCGGTGCGGCGTGGACGACCACGTCGAGGAGGTCGGCGGGGCAGGCGTAGCCGATGCCCGCGTTCCGGAAGGACTGGACGGCGCGGGTGACCGCGGCGCTGTGCTCGGTGAGTCCGGTTGTGCCGGGCGGCAGTTGGAACCGGACGTCCGTGTTGGTGGATCGGTCCACGAAGCCCGCCTCGCGCAGCAGCTGCTCGGCCTTGGCCTGGGTGGCCAGCAGTTCCTCGCGGCCGGGGACGCCCAGTTGCTCCAGGCGCTGGTACAGGACCGCCAGCATGGCGGGCACGCTGCCCCGGTTGTGCTCGTGCGGGCCGCCGGGCTCGCTGTTGTAGATCAGCTCGAACTGGTCGCTGTCCTCCGGGTGGTCCCGGGTGACGTGCCAGCTGTCGGGGAACCCGGGGATGGAGTCGTTGGCGTCGCCGGTCTCCTGCGGCGGCGAGATCGTCAGGTGCCCGCCGTCGGGCAGCAGGACGTGGACGATGTAGTCGCTCAGGCCGAAGTCCTCGACGCACTCCAGCCCGCGGTGTTCGAGCGGGCCGGTGATGTGCGGGTACCGGCGGCTGATCCTCGCGGCGTCGAGGGGCCTGGGCGTGAAGGGGCCGTAGACGTAGGCGTTCAGCTCGTCGGGCTTCTCGGTGAACAGGACGGTCACCTGGGGCTCGGACTCCACGGACTCTCTCTTCTGCTGCGCGGGACGAGGGTGGTGCGCCCGCCGACGGAGCGTTGATCGCGTCCGTCGGCGGGCGGATCACCAGATTCCGTGCTGCGCGGCCGGATGCATCCGGCCGATCTTGTGGTATTCGCCTCCGTGGGAGCCTGGACCAGCCAGGACGCCGTGGGCCAAGATCACGCTTAGCCCCGTCCGCTAGTCACAGGAGACGCTTCGATGGACAGCAAGGATCTGTGGTACCTGGCCGGCCGGCGTGCCGAGCGGCATGCCCCTGCCGGTGACTACCTCGCCCGGCGGTGGGACCAGGCGGTCCGCGAGGCTGCCTCGCTGATCGAGCCCGGCCTGCCCCGGCACTACAGCTACGGCCCCTTCGTCCCCGCGCTGGACGTCATCGCCCTCGCGCTTTACAGCCGGGACGACTACGACCCCGGACGCGGTCCGGGGTCGTGTGAGATCGCCGACATGCTGGCGTCGCCCGATGCAGAGCAGCGGGTCCGCGACGGGTTGGCCGGGCGCGGCCACCGTGCCCCCGATGACCCGCTGCTGGAGCTGCTCTCCTGGCTGACGCGGGAGAAGCAGTGGGATCCCAGCTGGGACGCCCTCCCCTCCCTGGAACAGCCCTATCCCGGAACCGCCTTCCGGTGGGCCGTCGAGTGGTTCGACTACTGGCTACGGAATCGCGCGCTCCAAACCGGCTGAGCCGACGCAAACGGACCTCGGGGCGGCGTTCAGCCTCGGTTCGCGCTGCTCGGACTCCCGCCGAACGAGACAGTGGACCGGCTGCATAGGTACCACCCGCTGACCGGACGGCCGTCCTCATCCTGCCAGGTAACCCGCGCCGACCAGCGGATGCTGCCCTGACGCAGCCGCCAGCGTTCGATTCGGACGGACCGCCACTGCCCGCCGATGCGGATCTGGGCCTGCGCCCAGCGGGCTTCCGCCGGCCAGCTCCGCCCAGGACCAGCCAGCAGCTGGACCGGAGCAGGCACCGCGTCCTCATGGTCGCCCCGAGCGGAGGGGCGGTCGGGGCGAAGGCGTGGAGGTGCGGCGCTCATGGCAGAATCGTACATCCGTTCGGTTACTGCTTGGGCCTTCCTCCCTCTGGGCTGGTCAGATCGGTACGGGCATCCGCTCGGACAGCAGAGGTCCGAACCCGACGTCTGTGGCTGCCTTCTCCAGGTGCCGCTTCATGGGGTCGCCGACGAGGAACGGGCTGATGGCCTTGCCGGCGAGGTAGAGGCAGACCGGGATCCACACGCGGTTCGCGTCGACTGTGACCTTGCCTGTCGCGTAGAGCGCTCGTGCCTGCCCGTGCTCCCGCTCGACGAACGCCTCCCCTGTCTGCAAGGAGGCGTGCGAGTAGGAGGACAGATAGCGGTAGACCGGGTAGAGGTTCCGCAGGCCCCGTGCCTCGACCAGGTTGGCGACGTTGCTGGCCTGGCCCTTGAGCGTCGCGTGGCGGGCCTCGGCAGCGGCGTCGGGGAAGTCGAAGACCGGCTCGTCCCCGACCAGGATGTCGCTGGGGATCTCCCACTTGATCCGTTCGAGGTTCTCGATCAGCTTCCTGCGCCGGTCGAACTCGGCGGCTTCCAGCGCCCACAAGCCCTCGGTCTTGTGCTCCGCCAGCCACTCCATGAAGTGCGCGTGCTCGATGATGCTGCGCATCTGACCAGCCGCCTCCACCGTGAACTGGGAGTCGTAGGCCCGCATCAGCAGATCGGCCTGGCGGTTCACGAACATCCACCACCCGAGGAGTTGATGCGCGTAGTCGGCTTCCTCGGCCAGCACCTCGGGAGAGGACGCTGTGACCTTCTGCGCCTCGTCGATGAGGTGTTTGGTGAGGAGGCGAGAACGCCTGATGCAGCTGGGGTTGTCGCCGAACTTGTATGCCATCCCGCGAGGTTAGGGCGCTCGATGTCTCTGCGGCACGACGTTTTCCCGTACCCGCGCGGTGACCGGAGCAATCGCGTCCCTCACGACCGGGCCCATCGGGGTCAGGCCGTCAACGGAAACACCGAGGACGCCACCCGGTGGATGGCGTCCTCGGTGCTGCTTTCTCAGAGCGCGACCACGGTAGCGCGCCGCCGCCGACCGTGCGCCCGCTCGGTCAGCGGGCCGGGCGACGCCGTGGCGCGGGCGCGGGGGCGGCAGGCCGTCCGGCCCTGGTGGGGGTGCCGGGCCGCACTGGCTCGGTCGAGGGTGCGGCCGACAGCCCTGCGATCCGGCGCACTCGCCAGACCATGACGGCGGTGACAGAGTCGGCGGTGTCCAGCTCGCGCCAGGTCTTCGCCTCCTCCAGGAGGGCGGCCGGGTCGTGGCCGGCGGCCTCGGCCTCGGCGAGGGTCGCGGCTAGCGCGTCCCACCCCTCCTTCTCCTGCGGAGCGCCCTCGGCGACGGACAGCCGGTCGCGGATTACGGCAGCCTGCCGCTCCCGGATCGCCGGAGGCAGCGCCCTCCCACCGGTGGCCATCGCCGCCATCGGCCTGGCGGAGACCGTGCGGTATGCCGCGCGCAGTTCGCGGGCGGCGGCGTCGGCAGCGGCGGCCTGCTGGGCGTGGCCGCGCCCGGAGTGCCAGCGGGCGGCGGCGATGGCCAGCAGCACCAGTGCGGACAGCAGCATGGCGGTCGCGCCGCCGTCCTCGCCCCTGTTGGTGGCATAGCCGCTGGAGAGCATCTGCCGAGCCGCGTAGCGCAGGCTCCGGTTGTCGGCCCGCTCGGCACGGACGTGGCTGCGCGAGGCGCGCTCGAACGCCCGCGCTGCGGCCAGGAGCTGGGCCCGGGTGTCGGCCGGGGCGCGGATGGCGATCACGTCGATCACCTCGATCGCTCCGGCGAGCTGGGCGGCGACCTGCTCGTCGTCGCCTTCGTCGATCGTGCGGGCGGCGGCTTCGACCGCGCCGGCCGCGCCGCGCCGGGCTTGGGCGGCCCGGGAGCCGGGTGTGCGGGCCTTGCCCGTCGCCGCGCCGTCGGGCTGCGCGGTATCGGCAGCGTCGACCAGCCCCGCGCCCAGGCGTTTGCGGATGCGGGGCAGGGACAGGTCCGGGGCGAGCCGGGAGCCGCCGAAGTAGATCGGCTCGCCCTCGGCGTTGCGGTCGTCCGGGTGGGCGACGGAGTACCCGAGCACATCACCGGACGGTGCGATCTTGAGGTGGACCAGGAGGCCGGCCGTCTTGAGTCGGTCCAGGAACTCCGCCTCGTCGGCGGCGCCCGCGAGGGCGCGTCGGGCGGCGTCGCGCAGCTGGAGCCGGACGGGTTCGCCTCGGCCGAGCCGCTGCGCCTTGTGGCCTTCCGCGCTGGTGGGGCGCTTGGCGGCGGTTCCGTCGCCCGGGTTCAGCTCCTTGAGGCCGAAGTCGCGCTCGATCTGCCTGCACTCGGTCTGGGCGCGCTTCGCATCGTCGTTCAGGCGGGCTTGGCGCAGGTCGCCGCGCACGATGGTGGCCATGATGTGGATGTGCCGCAGGTCGTGGCGGACCGCGATCCAGCGGCAGCCGTCGGGGTCGCCGGGCTCGGCGATGCCAGCGGCGGCGACCACGCGGCGGGCGACCTCGGCCCACTCCTCGTCGCTCAGGAGCCGGTCGTCGGGGTCCGCGCTGACGGGGCAGTGCCAAACGTGCCGCTTGGGCCGCCGGTCGCCGAGCTGGTTGACCCGCAGGTCGAGCGCGGCCTCCAGCTGCGAGAGCGTGGCGTTCGGGTCGCGGCCGGGGTCCGGGGCGAACCCGTCCCAGGAAGCGACGATGTGGGGGTCGGTGTGTTCGTCGTGCTTGCCGGGGCCGTAGAGGTAGGCCAGCAGTCCGTACGTCTTTGATCCGCGGCTGACGTCAGGGACCATCGGCGGCCCCGGTGACGAGCTGGGCGGCGGTGCGGTCGACCGTGGCGACGGCGGTGCGGACCGCGACGAGCGTGGCGTCGAGGTCGGTGGGCCGGACCTGGCCGCCGGCGTTGAAGGCGAACGCGACTTGGTTCAGGTTGTTGCCGACGCGGGCGAGGTGGGCGCGGGCGGAGACGAGGGTGTCGACTGCTCGGTCGAGGCGGTCTTGCGGGTCGCGGGCGCTGCTGTGGCCGCGGGCGGCGGCGAGCGTGCTGGTGGCGACGAAGCGGGAGATGGTCTGCTCGCGCTGCTCAGCGGCGTCGGCGATCTCGTCGCGCTCGGCGGCGTTGAAGCGGGTGACGATGCGGTGGGGGCGCTGCTGGGCGTCGCGGTGGCGGCGGCGCGGGCGGCGCTTGGGCGTCAACTCGGCTTCAGCTTCTTGGGGTTGTGGCGTGGTCGTGGCTTCTCCTTTCCTCGGTTCCCGGAGCGCCCTCGCTCCGGGTTCTGGGTGGAGTCGAGCGCCCTCGCTCGACTCCACCCAGGTCCCTCGCCCCCGTGGGGCGAGGGCAAGTGCCTGGGGCGGCCCGTAGGGCTGCCCCAGGCGATAGCTTGCTGCGCCGTCGGTGCCGGTCCCCGCCCTGCATGTGGGCGTCAAGTCGCTTGCACGGCAACCGACTTCACCGACCGGACGCGGCCTCCAGCTGGTGGTCGACGAGCAGCTCGACGGCATACTCGATCGCCTCCAGCGGCGACTCCAGCACGAACTGCGGACCGCTGCGGGTCCGGCGGACGATCCAGCTGCCGTCGCTCGCCCCGTCGGCGCTGTGGAGGTGGCCCTGCTCGTGCAGCAGGCCCATCAGACCGGTGGCGAGGTGTTCGTCGGTGTGGCTCTTGGCGGTCAAGTCGGTTCCTAGGGTGGGATGGTGGCCTGGTCGGACGGCGGATTCCGGGAGGTCAGCGGCGGGAGGGCGGGGGTTTGCCCTCGATGTCCTTCAGCTCCCGCAGGAGCTGGCCGAGCGCGATGTTGTTGATCGGGACGTTCTGGGCCCTGAGCCCGGCGCGCAGGGCCTCACGGGTCAGCCGCCCCTCGGCGGTGGCGGCCACGGTGCGCCCGATCGGCAGGAGCGCTTCCAGCTCGTCGTCGCTCAGCTGCCGCTTCCGGACGTCGCGGTCCGGTCCCCGGTCAGTGCCGGGGACCGGGGACCGCGAGACGGGGACGGTCCCGGAGGCGGTGTTGATCGTGGGGACGGTCCCCGGTCCCGGCCGGTCCCCGGCGGGGACGGCGGGGACGGCGGGGATGGGGGTCGGCTCGGTCCCGGATCGGGGACCGGCCTGCCGCGCGGGGACCGGTCCCGGTCGGGTCTCGGGACCGGTCCCCGCGCTCTCGCCCGGTGCCGGGACCGCCCGCAGGACGGTCGCCGCAGTGGCGGTCCCGGGGCCGCGGGGACGGGCCGCCTCGGCTTGCGCCGGGGTGGGGACCGACGGGACCGGGGACGGGGCGGGCGTCGGGACGCGGTGGGGGGCGGTCGCCGTGGCCGCGCTCACCCGGCCGGCTGCGGCGGCATCGCCCGGCCGGGACGATTCGGTGAGGTTGGGGACCGGTCCGGCCCCGTCCCCGGGACCGGGTTCGGTTGCCGGGACCGCCGCCGCGGGGACGGCGGGGGGCGCGGCGTGCACCCTCGGGGCGGGTGCGGCAGGAACTGTGGGGACGGTCCCGACCGGGCTGCTCTCCGGAGCCCGGGACGCCGGGGTGCCGGGGACGGTCCCCGGCTTCGGCGCGGACAGCGCGGGGACGGTCCCAGAGGGACCGGGGGTCGGGACGGTCCCGGAAGTGGGGACCGCACCGGAGGCGGGGACGGTCCGTGGGGTGGGGACCGTACTGTCCCCTGCGGCGGTCCCGCTGCCGGGGACGGAGGTCTGGGGACCGGGGACGGGGACGGCTCGAGGCGGCGGACCCGAGGCGGCGGCCGGTCCCGCCGGGAGAGCGGCCGGTCCCTCGGGAGCCTTGGTCAGTGACACCGGGGACGGTGTGGGGACGGCGGACAGTTCGTGGTGCCGGTCCGCCGTCGCGGAGGCAGCGTTGTCGACTTCGGGGGCTGCGGCGCGCTTGCGGTTCCACCACCGGGTACGGACAGCGGGCTTCGCCCCGGCGTCCTGGTCGGGCGCACTCTGCAGACTCGTTTGGTCGGTGTCGCCCAACTCCTTTGTGCCCGCGTCGGCCTGGGGCTCTGCATCGGCGCCGGAGGTGTGCCGGGACATGACGATGTAGAGGTGGGTGGCGCCGCCCAGCACCAGCGGAGCGATGGTGCTCAGCACACCGACGGACCAGTCCGGCAGGTGGAGGCCCTCGCCGGGCGCGCTGATGTCGTTGAGGCGCACGGCGTGAGTCCAGTTGGCCCAGACGCTCGTGGCCGTGGCGCTGCCGAACACCGACCAGGTGTAGGCGCGGGCCCGCAGCGGCGCGTCCTTCAGCACGACCAGCGCCCTGGTGCCGTAGGCGATGAAACCATCGATGGCGATGGGGAACAGGTAGGTCAACTCCGGGCGGATGTGCATGGCGACGGCCATCTGCTGCAGGGCGTCGTACGACAGGGCCCCGCCGACGCCACCCATGGCACCGATCGCCGCTTTGTCCCACCAGGACATGCCCGGCGCGGGTCGCTTGTCCTCGCTCATGCCGCGACCGCCCGGCCGGTGGCCATGGAGGTGGCGATGCGCTGCTCACGCCGGACCGTCAACGGTTGCGTGGCGATGTTGGAACGGGCTTCGCGCAGCAGTTCCAGGCCGTACTTGCGGCTGATGCCGAGCACGGGGGCCCAGGTGTTCACGTCCAGGTCGAGGATCGCGGCGACGGTGACCACGGAGGTGCGCTCCGGCCTGGACAGGTGCACCGAGCGCCCGGCGAGGGCTTCGCGGATGCGCTGCTCGTCCCAGCGGTGGACACTGGCGCGGCGGTGGAGCACGAGGCGTTCGGTCTCGCCGAGGCCGCCGCGGATGCCCCAGCGGTCGTTCAGGTCGAGGGCCTCTTCCAGGCACTGCCGGCTGACGGGGCAGGAGGCGCAGACCGACTTCGCGGAGGCGGTCTCCTCGCTCTCGTCGGGCAGCGGGTGGAACTGGTCGGGGTGCGCGGTGGTGGCGCAGGCGGCTTTGGTCGCCCAGCTGTTGTCGCGGCGGCGACCGGCGAGCTGGATCAGATTGGACTGGGTGTCGGGCACGGGTGCGGGTTCTCCGAGGTGGGCCTGCTGCGGCAGGCGGCTGGGGTCGGTGTCGAGCGGGCTCGCCGGGGCGGCGGCTGGGGCGCTCAGCTGCTGGTGGCGGGCGCTGGGGTCGCTCTGGCGAGGGCGCGGACCTTGTGCTCGATGGCCGGTCCGGCGAGCGGGTCGGCAGGGACGCGAGCACGGGCGGCTTGCAGCTGGACGAGGGCACGCTGGTAGCCGAGTGAGGCGTTCTCCCGGGTTCTGACCGGTCCGGGCGGGCGGCGCCCGGGCGCCGCGGCACCGCCGCTCGGCACGGGGCCGGCGGTTGCTCTGCCGCCGCGCTCGGCCAGAACGCGGATGCTGCGCACAACCGGTTGCTGGTGCAGGCGGTTGATCTCGGCGACGAGGTGGGCGGCGAAGTGGCGCAGGTGGGTGGCGTAGGCGGGCGAGTCGGCCTGGACGTCGAGACGGCCGGTGGTGTGGTCGAAGGCGACGGCCCGGGTGTGGGGGGCGAGTTCACCGGCGGCTCGGGGCCACAGGTCGGTGACGGCGCCACCGGAGAGCGGGGCGTTCCAGGCGTGCTGCTCGACGAGGCCGCCGAGTGCGGCGGCGAGCCCGACCGGGTCGCGGTCTGCGGAGCGGACGGCGGCGCGGCGGGGTCCGCGGACCTTGGTGGCTCCTGCGGGGCGCTTGGCGGCGTCGGCCTGGGCGCGGCGCAGGGTCAGGCGGGCGAGGTCGGCGCCGCGGGGCTCGTCGGGCGGGGTCATCGGGTGGCTCCGGTGGTGAGGTGGCTGGTGGTGGCGGTCAGGCGGACGACGCGCTCGACGAGGTCGGCCCCGTAGATCTGCGCGGCCTTGTCCCGTCCGGCGAGGGCGACGGCGGAGCCGACCAGCTCGGGCTGTCCGGCGAGGTACTGGCGCCAGGCGAGCGTGCGGATCTCGGCGTGCTCGGAGTCGGTGGGCTCGGGCGGCAGCTCGACGAGCTGCTGCTGGCGCTTGGCGGCGGTGAAGGCGTCGCGGACCAGGCGGGCGACCGCGTTGCTGCGCGGCGCGGACCACGAGCTGCTCCACTCGGTGTGGCGCTCCCGGGCGGCGTGGCGGCTGTCGCGCCACCAGGCGACCAGGTTGGCGCGCTTGGCCGGGGTGTCGAACAGCAGCTCCGTCCCGACCAGGCGGGCGGTCAGGAAGCCACTGGGCCGGTGGATCCGGTCCGAGGGTGCGCGCAACGCGAGTACGGCGATCACCTCGTGGGCGGTCCAGCCCGCGTCGGCGAGGTGCCGCACGGCCCAGGCCACGCGGGCTACCGGCGTGCCGGCCAGCCACGGGACCTGCCGGACCAGCTCCAGGCCGAGCTGGTAGCGCCGCCCAACCGCGTTCAGCGTCTTGCGGGTTCTTCTCTCCGTCGGTGCGCTGCTGGGCTTCCCGTTGCGAGGCTCGCCCTCAGAGGGAGAAGAGGTAAGTGCCGCAGGAGAGGCAGTGCAGGAACCACCCTCCATTGGGGTGCAATCCGAACTCCCAGAAAAAGAGGGTCTTTTGGTCTTGCGGACCTTGCGGCGCACGGTGCGGGCGGCCTTCTTGCCGAGTCGCGCCAGCTGGGTGCGGCCCTGCTCGGAGATGCCGACGACAGCGCGGATGAAGGTGTCCGAGGGCGCGGTGCGCAACCCCAGGGCCTGGTCGAAGGAGACGGGTATGGTGCGGGCGAACTCGCTTGCCCGGGCACGCTCCTGGCGGACGCGGGTGCCCTTGACCCTGTAGGCCAGCAGGCCCGCCTCGCGCAGCAGCGCCAGGTGGTACTTCACAGTGCGCACGGAGACCTTGAGGACCCGGGCGAGGAAGTCGACGCCCGGCCGGCACGGGTTGAGCTGGGCGAGCTGCTGGGCCAGCAGCACGGTGGTCGTGCCGAACCGCGGGCCGTGGCTGCGGACCGGTGTGCGGGTGCCGGTGTCGTGGGCCCAGTGCACGGCCTGCAGCCAGGTGTACGGGTCGGGGGCGATGCGGGAGCTGGTGGTGGAGATCCACTGCTCGGGGTCGGGAACGGGCAGGCCGGGGTTGCCCGATGCCCTGTCGGCGGACGTGCGCGAGGGCAGGAGGGTGCTAGGCATGGAGGTGAGAGGTTTCGCCTGGAGCGCGCGGCACCGGTCGCCAGGGCAGGCGGTGCCGTCAGCGCGGAACGGGTGAAGGCGGGAGGAGGCGCGTCAGGGGCGCGGCTGCGTCCGGCGCTGGGACGGTCGGTCCCCGCGCGGGTGTGCCTGTGCGCTGCGCGGTCGTCCGCGGTGCGGCGGGTTCTGCCGCTCGGCGGACGTGGAGAGGGTGGTGCTCAGGCCGCCAGCGGGAGGTCCTCGCCGCCGGCAGCGGCCAGGGCGGTCAGCTCCCCGGTGGCCAGGTCGAGGTGGTGGGCGCATCCGCGGTCGAGCGGGAATGCGGTGCTGATCCAACGGGCCATGGCCTGGCGGATCGCCAGCGGCTGCGGGACGTTTCGGCCCTGGGCGTCGTACGCCTCGGCGGTGCGGGGCAGGCCGCCTTCGGCGGCGCTGTTCAGGCGCACCGAGGCGCTGCCGGGGGCGAGGCGGGCGAGGATCTCGGCGAAGGCCACGGAGGTGGTGGCGACCAAGCGGCCGTCACCGGTGCCGATTGTGGGGATCGAGGAGGACATGCCATACTCCTGGGCTGATGTCCGGCTGCGTTGTGAGATGCGGGGGCCGGGCGTCGGACGTGTTCGACGTCCTCGCGTGCGGAGGGGTCCGGAAGCGCCAACTTCCGGGCTCTCCGCCGAGGGCGGCCGAAGCCGCTGCCCCGCCGGTCGGACCGGCGCGCCAGCGAAGGCAGCCCCCGGATGAGCGGGCGCGATATAGCCCCTCACCAGGGATTCTGCACTCTAGTTTCCCTTCGGCTGGATCAACGTACACCAGAGTTCGCCAGAATGGGACACTAAAGTTCGGGTCTCGGCGTGCATCGGGGCACTGTTGGGTACTAAAGTGCGCCCGTGGGACGATCTGACACGGAGGACAGGGCGATGCCGGGACAAGCTGACAAGGACAAGGGCCTTGCGCAGATCGCTGCACGCCTCGACCGTCTCTTCGAGGAGCGCCACCCCGAGGGCCGCGGCCCGTACACCGTCGCCGAGGTCTCCACCGGCACCGGGATCAGCGACACCCTGCTCCGGGGCATGCGCAAGGGCGGCAAGACCAACCCCACGATCGACACCCTGGTGAAGATCGCGGCCTTCTTCGATGTGCCCCCGACCTACTGGGTCTCTGACGACCCGGACAAGGAGGTCGCCGGCCGCGACCTCCAGCGGGCCATGGAGGACGCCGGCGTCCAGTCGATCGCTCTGCGCAGCAAGGGCCTCGACGCCAAGGGCTTGCGCTTCGTCAAGGAGTCGATCGACATGGCGCGCAGCTCCCAGGGCCTGCCCCCCGCCGACGCGTCGGACGAACCGACACCCTGAAACCCCGCGTTCGCGGCAGGCTCACGCATGCCGAAAATCTACGCGCGAAGATTCTACGGAATGCATTCCTGATTGCCAGTCAGGAATGCATTCCCCCCATTCGGGGGGACGCCACCCCCCGGCTTGACGAAATGCATCCCACTCCTTGGGGGAATCGCGGGGGAATCCGCCAAAGACGGGAGAGAGTGACGCATGTCACCTTATCTTTGACATGTTCCCGCAGTTATTACTTTCGGTAGTGAACCAACTGGATGCCACCTGTGAGCCCCCTATGAGCTGCGGGAGTCTTCGCAGGTCAGGCACGTCAGGCTGCGACGCTGCGTGACGATCCGGACCCGTACCGCCCAGCATCCGGACATCGGGGACCAATAAGGCTTAGTTGATCTTTATCTCCTGTGCTTAACATCCTCCTACCGCCGTGACGCCGGGTCGCGATATTCGACGCGCATCCCAAGGCACCGAAATCCATGATCATTTCTTGGGAGGGGATCGTGCATGCCAAATCGCTGCGCACCGCCTGCGAGGATCGCTTGCGCAAATTGGAGCTGCCGCACCGCTTCACCGAAACCGAGCTGATCGAGGCAGTCTCCGCCCACGTCGGCCGGCGCATCGAGTGCGAGCCCAAGGCGATGCAGGAGAGCGACGGCTGCGGGCTGCGCCAGCGCTACGACGACCGCGAGGTCATCTTCTACGAGCAGAACGCGTCGCTGCTGCTGCGCCTGCAGATCATCGCCCACGAGCTGGGCCACATCCTGTGCGACCACGCCGGCACAGTGAACCGGGCCAACTTCAAGACGGACGAAGAACTCGCGGCCGAGATCGACTGGACGGGCTCGCTCGGCATCTCGGCGCGGACCTCCTACGACACCCCCGAGGAGCAGGAGGCCGAACACCTCGGCTCGCTGCTCGTCTCGCGGATGCTCCGCGAGCGCAGGACGCCCTCACCCCGACCCACCGCCGCCTCCGAGCGGTGGGCGGCCATGTACACCTAAGACGAGAGAACAGCGCCACCGTGATCACCATCGTCACCTTCGGCCTGCCCGCCCTGCTCCTCGCGGCTGCTGCCTATTGGATGCGTCCCCGCCCCGCGGACACGCCCAGACCCTCCAACGCCGCCTCGACCGCTGTACTGCTCGTCGCCTGGGCCGTCGCGATCACCGGGTTCAACCCCGCGGTCCAGGACGCCGCCGACCTGCTCACCCGGGACCTGGCCAAGCTGGTCAGCAACGTGCTCATGCTCGGCGCCAGCCTCGCCGTCGTCGGCTTCCTCTTCGCCCTCAACTACGATCCCGAGCCCGCTCGCGCCAAACTGCGGACCCGTCTGCGGCTGCTCGCCCTGGCCGTCACGGTGATGGGCGTCGCGTTCTTCGCCACCCCCGCCGACCGGCGCTGGAGCAGCCCCTTCACCAACACCCACTGGGGCCAGGCACCGGCCACGCTCACCCTCTACACCATCGCCTACGTCGCCTTCATGGGCCACGCCACCTACGACGCCCTCACCCAGACCTGGCGGCGCAGCACCGAGACCGACTGGCGAGTCCACAAGATCGGGCTCAAGGCCGTCACCGGCGGGTGCTTCTTCGTCCTGCTCTACCTGGTCTACAAGGTCGTCAACGCCGCCGCCAGCCTCGCGCACGTCGAGCTGTTCCCCGGCGGTCCGCGGTGCACCTCCCTGGTGACCCCGTACCGCTGCGCCTTCTCCTTCACCGCCCCGCTCAGCGGCGTCCTGCTGATCACCGCCGGACTCACCGTGCCCGCGATGCTGTGGCCGTTGGCCAAGCGCAGGTTCACCGCCTGGCAGCGGCAGACCGCCCAGATCATGGTTCCCCTGTGGCAGGACATCACCTCGGTGGACCCCGACGTCGTGCTGAACACGCTCGGCGGCGGCGCGGAGCCCGACCTCGTCCTGCACCGCCGCACCGTCGAGATCGCCGACGGCATCCTCAGCCTTGAGGAACACCGCTCCCGAGCGGTGCAGCAAGCCGCCGAGGAGGCGGTGTCCGCCGCCGGCCTCACCGGCACCGAGGCGGAGGCCGTGGTCGAAGCGGCCATCGTGGCGGGCGCCATTCAGGCAGCCCGCTGGAGCGCCCGCGCCCAGCGCGACCCCGCACCACTGGCCGACAACGGCTCCGCCCGCGAGGCGGATCTGGCAAAGGAGGCGGTCTGGCTACGGTTGGTGGCCGAGCAGTACACCGGAAGCGAGATCGTCCACCGCATCGCCGCAGCGCACCAGCCCCCCGCTCACGCGGCATAGGAGCGAGCACCATGGCCAACCCCTTCTCCGACCCCGCCTTCTACCGCGACCGCTACCCCGTCTACGCCGCGCTGCGGCAGCGGTGCCCCGTCGCACAGGTGCCCATGGGCGGCAGCTCCGGGACCACGGCCGTGGTCACCGGCTACGACCAGGCCAGAGCCGCGCTCGCCGACCCCGCGCTGTCGAAGGACACCGTCGCGTTCTTCGCCAACCAGCCCTCGGGACGCGCACTGCACCCCGCGCTGGCCAGCACCATGCTTAACAGCGACCCACCCGACCACACGCGGCTGCGCCGCCTGGTCACCCGGGCGTTCACCCCGGCCCGCGTCCAGCAGCTGCGGCCAGCGGTGCGCGCCCTGGCCGAGGAGCTGGTCGACGGCTGGTCCCCCGGCGACCGGGTGGACCTGATGGAGGGCCTGGCCGTGCCGCTGCCGGTCACCGTGATCTGCCAGCTCCTCGGTGTCCCCGCCGCCGACCGCGCAAGCGTCCACCGCTGGTCCTCGGACCTGCTCGCCACCGGCGACCACGAGCGGATCGACTCCGCCTCCCATGCCTTGGCCGACTACATGTCCGCCTTGGCCGCAGCCAAGCGCGAGAAGCCCGACGAGGCCCTGCTGTCCGCCCTGGTCGCCGTCCGCGACGAGGACGGCGACCGGCTCAGCGAGCTTGAGCTGGTCTCCCTCGCGGTGCTGCTCCTGGTCGCCGGGCACGAGACGACCACCGCGGCGATCGGCAACAGCATCCTGGCCCTGCTGCAGCACCCCGAGCAGCTCGCGCTGCTGCGCGCCGACCACGGCCGAGTCCCCGGCGCGGTCGACGAGCTGCTGCGCTACGACTCCCCGGTGAGCATCGCGACCTGGCGGTGGGCGCCGAAGGCCACCCGGCTCGGCGAGACGGAGGTGCCGGCGGGCAGCCCGGTCTTCGTCAGCCCCGGCGCCGCCAACCGCGACCCGGCCCGCTTCACCGACCCGGACCGCCTCGACCTCGACCGGCCCGACGCCCGGTCGCACCTGGCCTTCGGCCACGGCATCCACCGGTGCCTCGGCGCTCCCCTGGCCCAGGTCGAGGTCGAGACCGTCCTGCTCCTGCTACTGGAGCGCTTCCCCGGCCTGCAACTGGCAGAGCCTGCTGAGCAGTTGCTCTGGCGGCACTCCCGGCTGGTCCGCGGGCTGGAGGCGCTGCCCGTTCAGCTGTAGCCGACGGTGGTGCTGCCTGCAGAACCGGGCAGCACCACCCACCGGCAGGCCCCGTCCGTGCTCCATGGCGGCCCACACCGGGCCGACAGCCGCCCGCACGCGGCCACCTGGTCCACCAGGGCCACCCCGCTGGTCACCGGCTCACAGCGGGTCTCACCGCCGTGAACTCGCCATCGCCGCACGCACCTTCGCGATGCCGCGCGCGGTCGCCTCGACTCCGCGATCCGCCGCGCCGTCCCCACGCCCCGCTCCTCGGCAGCCCGCGCACAGCCCCGGTTCGGGCAGCGGGTCGCGGCACTGGTCGCACTCCGCCAGCTGCTGCTGCGGGGCGACCGTCCGCTCGGCGGGCTTCTTCCGCTCCAGCCGGGACCGCAGCACCGCCACCGGGGAGTGCACCACCTCGGGCAGTCCGGTCAGCAACGCCTGCCGCAGCTCGTCCTGCGAGGCCCCACGCTCCATCCACTGCCGCACCAGCGGGGCGAGCGCCGCCGCCTCCGACACGCCCAGCGGCAGCCGCCGCTCCGGGCGAACCGCTCTCATCAGCGCGTTCACCGCCGCGAGCGTCTCCTCGTCCAGGTCCTCCGGGTGTGCCGCAGGCGCTGCCCGGCGGGGCCGAGGCATCAGTTCCGGAGCGGGCTCCTCCCGCCCTCCCTCATCGTCGGCCGGGGCCGCCTCGGCGAGCGGCTCCGTCTCCTCGCCGCGAGGGAGGGAGGGTACTTTGACCAGGTCCTTTGGAAGGACGCCACGATCACCGCAGTCCGGTTCACCGGAGCCCGGCGCAGTGGCACCCGGCAGCAGCCCCGCCTGCGGGCGGTCGAAGACGTGCGCCTCCGAGCGCATCCGGCCGTTCGGCAGGCGGACCACCTCCACCCGGTAGTACCCCCAGGCCCGCAGCTCGTCCAGCGCCGCCGCCAGGGTTTTGCGGCCCTGCGGGCTGGAGTCCGCCATCTGCCGGCACGTCTCGCGCCAGTCGTCAGGTCGGGACAGGAGGTCCACCAGCAGCCCGCGGGCGGTGTAGCTCATGGCGCGGTTCTGCGCCAGGACGTTCGGGATGATCACGAAGTTGGACGGGTGGGGGCTGCGGTGGATGCGCAGGGAGAGCCTCCTCGGCACCTCGGCCGGGCCAATCCCAGCCGAGGGACGACGGACCATAGCCAGGAACGCGCCGCAAGTGAAGCCCACGCCGAGAGACCTCGATCACAACGTGGCTACCGGAGGTCTGCGGGGTCAGTTCAGGATCTCGCGTAGGTGCGCGACGTCTTGATCGAACTGGGGCGAAAAACCAGGCTGGTGTTCGAGAAACGGCGAGGGGAGCTGGGTGCCGGGGGCCGGGTCGTCGTGCGGCCGGGGGATCACGTGGACGTGGAGGTGCGGGACCGAGTTCCCCTGCACCTCGTAGTTCATCTTGGCCGGGTGCAGGTACTGCTCGATGGCCAGGCCAGCACGGAGCACGTCGAGGAAGAACCCGGCGGCCTCGTCCTGGGTGAGCTGGGTCGGCTCGGCGACGTGTGGGCCGTTCCATATCGCGACGGCGTAGCCGCGCAAGGCTGCTCTGTTCAGGTAGACGTCGGCGTATCCACCCTTCAGGATCCTTACTCCGCGCCCGTTGTCGTCCAGCCCTCGGGTGGCGCACATGCCGCAGCCGATGCCGGTCTTTCGGTCGTTCCAGTCGGCGGGCCAGGACGATTCAGTCATGATCCCTGCATAACGGCTCTCGTCCCGCCGGGCACTTCGTGACACGCGCGCAGGGAACCGTTCACCAGTGCGCTTGGCGCTCTGCCCGAATCGCAACAGGGCCTGGGGCCGCCGATATCCCGACGCTACAACCCGTCAGCGCCACTACCATTTACGTAAGTTGGCGGTGGATCCAGAGTCCGCGCCGGAGAGGGAAGTCCCGTGACCGAGGTACTTGCAGCGATGGTCCTTGCGCAGAACGCCGTGACGGGGGCCATGGCCCGCGTCCTGCCGCGCCAGCTGTCCGAGCGAGACCCGCTGGTCCGACCCTCCGAGCACGCCGACTTCCAGTCGAACGTCGCCCTGGCTCTGGCGAAGGCGGCCGGGCAGCCGCCGCGGGAGCTGGCGCAGGCGCTCCAGCAGGAGCTGGCGGGCGGGGTGGTGTCCTCCACGCTCTCCGGAGCGGGCTTCCTCAACCTGTCGGTGGACGACGCGCAGCTGTGGCGCCAGGTCGAGGCCCGGCTGGCGGATCGCCGCCTGGGAGTGGGCGAGCCGCTGGTCGGCACGCGGACGGTCATCGACTACTCGGGCCCGAACATCGCCAAGGAGATGCACGTCGGGCACCTGCGGACCACGGTCATCGGCGACAGCCTGGTACGGGTGCTGTCCTTCCTGGGTGGGGACGTCGTTCGGCAGAACCACCTCGGCGACTGGGGCACGCAGTTCGGCATGCTGATCCAGTACATCGACGAACACCCCGAGGCGCGGTGGCAGGGCGCCGACCCGGGCGAGCAGGTCTCGGTCCTGGACGGCCTGTACCGGGCGGCCCGGCAGGTCTTCGACGCCGATCCCGAGTTCGTCGAGCGGGCCCGGCTGCGGGTGGTGGCCCTGCAGTCGGGCGACGAGGCAACGCTGGCGGTGTGGCGTGAGCTGGTCGCGGTGTCCACGGCGGCGTTCCAGCAGCTGTACGACCGGCTGGGTGTGCTGCTGACGCCGGAGGACTCGGCGGGCGAGTCGACGTACAACCCGGTCCTGGACGAGGTGGTGCAGGAGCTGGTCGACGCGGGCATCGCGGTGGACAGCGACGGAGCGCTGTGTGTCTTCTTCGACGACGTCACCGGCCCTGACGGGGAGCCCGCGCCGCTAATCGTCCGCAAAAAGGACGGCGGGTACGGCTACGCCGCCACCGACCTGGCCACGATCCGGCACCGGATCAGGAAGCTGGAGGCCGACCGCATCCTGTACGTGGTCGACGCCCGGCAGGCCCTGCACTTCCAGATGGTCTTCGCCACCGCCCGCCGGGCCGGCTGGCTCACCGACGACGTCGAGGCGGTCCATGTCCCCTTCGGCACCGTGATGGGTCCGGGCGGCACCCCGTTCAAGACCCGCTCCGGTGGGACGGTGCGTCTGTCGGAGCTGCTGGACGCGGCGGTCGAGGGGGCCCGCGAGGCCGTGGCCGACAAGCCGCACAACTTGGACGGCGAGGCTCTGGAGCGGGTGATCCAGGCGGCCGGGATCGGCGCGGTGAAGTACGCCGACCTGTCCACGTCCCGCGCGAAGAACTACGTCTTCGACATCGCCCAGATGGTCGCCCTCCAGGGCAACACTGGCGTCTACATGCAGTACGCGCACGCCCGAGTGCGGACCATCCTGAGCAAGGCGCCGCAGGACTCCCTCGACGCCCCGGTGGACGCCTCGCTGGCGCTGCACCCGGTGGAGCGGGCGCTGGTCCTGGCGCTGGACGGCTTCGATGCGACGCTGCGCGAGGTCGCCCAAGAGCTGGAGCCGCACCGGCTGTGCGGGTACCTGTTCGCGCTGGCGAAGGCGGTCACGGACTTCTACGGGGCGTGCCCTGTCCTGAAGCCCGAGTCCGCAGGCGTCCGGGCGAACCGGCTGGCGCTGTGCCGGCTGACCGCCCAGACACTGGCCCGGGGCCTGGACCTCCTCGGCCTGCAGGCCCCGGACCGGATGTAGCCGTCGAGACGGTGGTGGGCGCTGCTACGCGCCCACCACCTGCGCCGCCAGCTCCAGCAGGAGCTGCCTGCGGCGATCCGGGCGCTGGCGGACCCGGACACCCCCGCTGATACTGACCACCCCCTGCTGCTCCAGTGCGCCGAGCGCGCGCTGGAGCAGGCCGAAGAGGGCGGAGGGTCGGCAGGCCCGCTCGTCGTACCCGAGGAAGTCCTCGCCCTGCGGCTGCGGCGGGTGGCCCAGGAGGACGGCCGCGGCGTCGCCGACGGTGAACTGCTCACGCCCTTCCAGAAGGGACAGTGCGAGGAGGGCCGCGGCGCGCTCGGCACGCAGGCGGTGGCGGTCGTAGAGGGCGAGGTCGCCGCCGAGGAAGACGTGCGGGACGGTCAGGGCGTTGAGGACGAGCCGGAGCTTGAAGGGCGCGGAGTTCAGGAACCAGGGCTCCGCGACCACCGCGTCCACCCGGATGTCGCCCTCGGGGGTGATGGTGAAGCCGCCGAGGGCGGTGGCACGCTCGACCTGGCCGGTGGTGGCGTGGAGCTTGCTCTCGTAGGACACCTCCTGGTCGAGGGCCAGGCCGTGGCGGCGGTGGAGGCCGATCACATCGCCGGCCAGGGCCCGCGCCTGGTCCGCGGTCAGCGGTTCGGCGCCAACGAGGAGCAGGTCGAGGTCGGAGGCGGCCCCGGCGCCGCCGTCGGTGTGCGAGCCGTAGGCCAGCCCGTAGCCGTCGGCGAGGTGGGCCGCGCGCAGGGCGCAGGCGTCGGCCAGCAGGTCTCGCGCGGCGGGGCCGCCCTGGCGCGGCACCCGCCGGTCGGTGCTCATGCCGCGTCCGAGGGTCGCTGGAGCGGGAGGTGGCGTTCGGCCGGCCCGGCCCAGAAGTCGACCAGGTACGTGCCGGTGGGGATGAACACCTGGCCGTCGGGCTGGAGGTGGTCGGCGACGAAAGCGTCGATGGCGCGGTGGACGTCCGGGTCGTCCAGGGCGGGCAGGGACTTCATGTGCACGGTGGTGAACCAGGCCCGGGCGGCGTCCTCGTTCGGCGCGACAGCGATGCCGCCGTGCCGGGTGACGTTCAGGCGTCCCTGCCCGCGGGCCTCGGCGGCCCGCAGCTCGTCGAGGAGGATCTCGCGGGTGTAGCCGCGGCCGGTGCCGGGGAACGGTGCGACCTTCTCCCAGGCCCGCGTCACCAGCTGCTGCTCGGGCGTCTCCGCGTCGAAGAACAAGGCCAGAAAGTGGCCGCCCGGGGCGAGCAGGCGCACGATGTCGCGCACCAGGCGCCCGGCTTCGGCCCGTCCCTGCTGGGCGTCGGGCCGCGCGACGATGCCGTCGGCGCTCAGCTCCTCGAAGTAGTCGCCCAGCGGGTAGCTGAGCGACCAGAACGCGCCGACGACGTCGAACGTGCCAGCCATCCCGGCGGCCAGCATCCGCTCGACCGAGAGGGTGGTCTCCTGCTGCAGGGCCTCGGCGCCGGGGTAGCGGGATCGGAAGGTGTCGATCATGGACTGGCTGTAGTCGGTGGCGCGCAGGTGCCGGGCGTACGGGGCCAGGGCGGCGGTGACGCGGCCGGTGCCGCAGCCCAGCTCCGCGACCCGCAGGGCCCGCTCGCTGCCGGGCTGCCCGTAGTGGCGCTCCATCAGCAGGCGGACGAGGTCGGTGTCCTCGACCCCGTCGAAGTAGTGCGGCAGCAGGAGCTGGTCGTACAGGCCGGGGGCCTGGTAGATCTCCCGGAAGGCGTCGTGGGTGGCGGGCATGGTGCTTCCTCTCGTCGTGGTCCGGTCGGCCGGGGTGCGTGCCGCCGCCGCGCTCGCGGCGGCGGCACGGGCGGGTGGGCTACTCGAGTTCGCGGCCCAGCGCGGTGACGTAGTCGAGGACGCCGGTCAGGTGACGCTCCTCGATCCGCAGGTTCTGGCCCATGAACCGCAGCGGGTGCAGGACGGCCCCGGCCCGGAACATGCCGTCGTCGGGGAGGGTGAACTGGTGCAGGTGCCAGGCGCCCTCGGCGAGCATCCGCTCGTGGATGGCCTTGTTGACGGCGTTGATCCGCTCGACGTCGGGCGCGCCAGGCTCGGTGCCGGTGGGGAGGTACATGAACGCCACGGCCGTCAGGTCCGGCTCGTTCAGGCGCACGAGGTGCGGCGAGGCGTCGACCAGCTCGGTGAAGCGCCGGGTGGTGGCGAGCCGCTGGTCGATCATGGCGGCCAGGCCGGCGCGGCCGTACGCCTTGATCATCATCCAGAGCTTCAGCGACAGCCACGCCTTCGACCCGATGAACGGCGTGGTCTGCCCGATCGCGAAGTCCTCCTGCATGATCAGGTCGGAGTAGCTGGCGACCATCCGCATGTGCTGCGGGTCGCGGACCAGCAGGGCGCTCATCGCGTAGGGGATGCCCATGACCTTGTGCGGGTCGACGGTGATGCTGTCGTACCCGCCGATCCCGTCGATCTTGTCGGCGAGCGTGCCGGTCAGCGCGCAGGCCAGGCCCCAGCAGGCGTCGGCGTGCAGCCAGATGCTGCTGTCGATGGAGCGCACCAGGTCGTGGACGCCGCGCAGGTCCTCGATGGTGTGAGTGCGGCTGTCGCCGGCGTAGGCGATGACGGACATGACGGTTCCGGCCTGCTCGCGCAGCGTGCGCTCCAGCGCCCGCTGGTCGTAGCGGAAGCCGACGGTGTCGACCTCGACCAGGCGCGAGCCGCAGCCGATCCACGCCATGGCGCTCTTGACGCTGTAGTGCCCAATCCCCCGGGGCACGACGATCGACATGCGCGAGGGGTCCGTGATGCCCCGGTCCATCGTCCCCGGCACCCGGTGCTCGCGGGCGAGCATCATGGCGACGGTGTTGCTGAGCGTGCCGCCGTGGGTGACGCAGCCGCCTACATCCCAGATCGACTCGGTCTGGCCGGCCTGGGGGTTGCGGTAGCCGAGGAGTTCGCGCAGCCACCGCAGCACCGCGATCTCCACGAAGGTGGCGGTCGGGGAGTCGAAGGACTGGTTGATCAGGTTCTGCTGCGTGAACAGGGCGAGCAGCCCGCCGCAGATCGCCGCGACGTCATCGCCCGTGTCGCCGAAGCCGAGGAAGAACGGGCTGTTCTCGTTCTTGCACTCGGGCAGGACGTCGCGGACGAACTCGTCGAGCACCGTCTCGATCGGGCTACCGCTCTCGGGCAGCGCGGTGAGGAGCCGGTCGCGCAGTTCGGTGGGGGGTCGGCGGGACTCGAACACCGAGTCGCCGAGCTTGAAGTCGAGTCCGAGGTCGATGAGACGGCCGAACAGCGTCTGCAGCTGCTCTCGGCGCTCGGGGGTCAGGTGGCGCGGGCGGAGGTCCACCGCGGTGGGTGCGGTCATCGGTGCTCTCCCAGCGGGTCCGGGGCGGCAGCTGCACGGCTGCCACGGGGCACGGCCGCGACGGGGCCCGGCAGGGCCGCGGGGCCTGAGCCTCGGCGCCCGTGCCGGCGGTTCGTCGCGATCGGCGGGAGTTCAGGAAAGCTCCGTCAGGCGCTGGTGAGGAGGTTCATACGGGGGGTTCATTAGCCTCCAAGCGGGTTCACCCGCAGGCGAGTTGCGGTCTAGGCTGACCTCTCCCGTCTCGCGGCCCGCAGTACGGGACGGGTAGTCGGAGGGGGAGTACCTTGGACGACGAATCGCACCGACCCGGAGAGAACGCCGACCTCGCCCGGATCTTCGAGGCGTCCGGATACAGCCGAAAGGCCCTGGCGCACCGCGTCAACCAACTCGCACGGGATGCCGGCCTGTCCCGGCGGTACACCCATACGAGTGTTCTTCGCTGGCTTCAGGGGCTGCCGCCCCGGCAGCCGATTCCCGCTCTCGTGGCCGCTGCGCTGGGCGAACGCCTCGGTCGGCGCCTCGCCGAGGCGGATATCGGCATGGCCGGGGCGCACGACCCGCTGGAGACGATGGGGTTGGATTTCCCAAGGGATCCGATCGCCGCCGTGCGCGGCGCCGCCGCCTTCTGGAGCAATGTGCACCGTCGTCAGTTCCTCGCCAGCACCGGCTTCGCCGCTTCCGCCTACGCCACGCCGGTGACCCGCTGGCTGGCGGTCCCCGAGGCCGCCCCGACGCCGCCGCGCGGCACCCGGTTCGTCGGACAGAGCGACGTCGAGGAACTCTGGGCGGCGGCCGACGACGCTCGCCGCCAGGACAGCCGCTTCGGAGGCGGCCACTGGAAGGCGTCGTCCGTCAGCCAGTGCCTCACCCAGGAGGCAGTGCCGCTGCTGAACGGCCGCTACTCGGAAGCGGTCGGCAAGAACCTCTTCTCCGCCACCGCGGAGCTGTCCAGGGTGGTCGGCTGGTCTGCGGTCGACACCGGGCACCATGACGCCGCCCAGCGGTACTTCATCCAGGGCCTGGCCATGGCCCGCGCCGGCGGCGACGTCCAGGCGGGCTCGTACATCCTGGGCACGATGGCCCTGCAGACTCTCCTCGCAGGCGACGCCGACCAGGCCGTGGACATGGCCCAAGGGGCCTACGACCGCGGCAAGAAGGCCGCTGCCCCGCGCGTGCTCGCCTTCATCAAGCTGATGGAGTCCCGCGCACACGCCCGGCTCGGCGACGCACCCGCCGCCTCCGCCGCCCTCCGCCAGTCAGAGAAACTCCTGGAGACCATCCGTCCCGGCACCCGTGACCCGGAATGGCTCGCATACTTCACCCACGAACGGATCGCCGCCGACGCAACCGAGATCTACCGAGACCTGCGCAACCCCCGCGCGGCCCTCTCCTGGAACCGCCAAGCCGAGGCCATGCCGCAAGGCAGCTACACCCGCTCCGTCGGCATGCGCCTGGCGATCGTCGGTACCACTCACCTCCAACAGCGCGACCTCGACCGCGGTCTCCACATGGGCCGTGAAGCTATCGCGGTCCTCGGGCAGGTTCACTCCCCGCGCGCCCGCAGCTACGTTCTCGACCTGGTCGGAGCGCTGAACGAGTGGAAGTCCGAACCGCGAGTGATCAGCTTCATTCGCCATGCCCGTGCCGGACTCGCTCACCTCAACTGAAACCTTGCGAGGCCAGATGCGGCGCGGCCCAGTCCCGGTGTGCTCGAACTGCTTGCAGGTACACCCCGGCGGGCGGCATTCTGACTGGGTCACCATGCGTACAGTCGCGGCAACCTGGCGGTGAGGTTGAGTCCCGTGGTCGAGGCGCCGGACCGCTACCAGCCGAAGGGACCTCGGTGAGCTCCGTCTTCCTGGAGGTACGAAAGCACCGGCCAGCGCGCTCCGATTACCCATGGCTGCCGATGCAGGGACTGGGAGCCGTCGTCCAAAATCGTGACCTGGTGCGAGTGCTGTGCGGTCCCGCTGCATGGTGCCGGAGGTGAACGGGTGAACGAGTTTCGTCGCCGCGTAAAGGCGAGGCGCTGGACTTACGAAGCATTCGCCTTACATTTCGGCCGCGCGGCGGTAGAGACGGCCGAGCTGAAGCAGGATCACCGCATCGCAGCCGTCTCCGTCTCACACCGCAGCTTCACCCGCTGGATGGCCAGCGACTTGAAGGGCCTCCCGAACTCCGAGACGTGCCTGGTGCTGGAGCACCTCCTCGGTCTTCCAGCGGAAGATCTCTTCGGGGCCATCCCGCAGCCTGCCGCGACGGCTTCCGTCGCTCTGCCGACAGAGGTGGCAGCGCAGATGCCGGAACCTGTGGGGGCCCGGTTCGTCGATCCGTCCCTTGTTCCGCACTGGACGGGGATGCTGCAAATCCTGGCGACGACGCACAATGCCTTCGGACCAAGTCAGCTCCACCAGACCGCAGTCCACGAGATGTCCGTGATCGGCCAGTTCCGGCAGCGGACCGGCGGTCAACTCTTCGCGGCCCTACTTGCCGTCGAGTCGCGCTGGGCGGAGTTCGCGAGCTGGACAGCCGAGAACACGCCGAACGGCCCGGACGCCGGGTTCTGGCTCGACCGCTCGCTGCAGCTTGCCCAGGACGCGGGGCACACCCAGCTGGTCTCCTACGTCAGGATGCGCCAGGCGCAGCGCGCCGTCGAGCGGCACGAGGTCTCGGACGCATTATCCCTCGCTGGCCAGGCGTGGCAGGCCGCCGGCGAGAATCCTCGCGACCGCGCTCTGTGTGCGGTCCGTCAGGCGCAGGCCCACGCCCTCGCGGGCGACGGACGGGGTAGCCGTTCGGCGATCGCCGAGGCAGCGAAGCTGGTCGACCTCGCCGACATGACCGAGGGCCTGGACGACCCGTCGACTATCGGTCGGCACTGCGTCTCCGCCTACGTCCAAGCGCACGAGGCCAGTTGTCAGATGCTGTTGGGCGAGTTCGCGCTGGCAGCGTCGGCGCTGGAGCAGGTGCTTGGCACGTGGCCGGCGGGCTTCCGGCAGGACGAGCTTCTTGCCCAGGTCTGGCTGGCAGTCAGCTACTTCAACACGGGTCGGCTCGCCGAGGCCGGGTCGCTGGGGAGCGAGGTGCTATCCGCCAACGCGACGGTCGGCTCCAGCCGTGTCCACCGCGGCCTGCGGCAGCTTGCCCTTCTGGCCGGACGGGCCGACCAGCAGCAGCCGGAACTACGGACGTTCCGGTCCTCACTCGCTCTCATCCCTCCCAGAATGTGACCATGAACTTCCCTCTCCCGACGTCCACCACCACCGATGAGCGGAGCCGTGCGGCCAAGGTCGCGGTGCTCCCCGTCGGCAGCTTCGAGCAGCATGGCGGCCACCTCCCTCTGTCCACGGACACGCTCATGGCCTGCGGCATCAGCGAGGCTCTGGCGCGCGCGTACGACCTGCTGCTGCTCCCTCCGATCACCATCGCCTGCTCCCACGAGCACGCCGGGTGGCCGGGAACCGTCAGCATCCGCTCCCGAACGCTGAACCTGGTGATCACCGACGTCGCTGCCTCGCTCCAGGAGTCCGGCGTCGAGCAGTTGGTGGTGGTCAACGGCCACGGGGGTAACTACGTCCTCGCCAACATCGTCCAGGAGGCGAACACCGGGCCAGCGCCACGCATGGCGCTCTTCCCCCGGCGGGAGGACTGGGAGCACGCGCGGGCCGTCGCCGAACTGGCCAGTACCGGGCACGAGGACATGCACGCCGGAGAGGTCGAGACCTCGGTCCTGATGCACCTGTGGCCCGAGGTCGTCCGTGACAGTTACCAGCAGGCCGACCATGTGGCTGACCGGCCCCATCTGCTGGTCCGCGGCCTTGGGGCGTATACGCCCACGGGCGTCATCGGCCGTCCCTCGCTCGGTACCCCGGAGAAGGGCAAGGCGGTGCTGGAGGCGCTGACCGCCGCCTTCGCTGAGACACTCCGGGAGTTGCAGAGCAACGCCGTGGCATATCCCGTCCACAGCGAGCCGGGCAACGGCTGACGAAGGGGGGTGGGCAACAGTGGGAGAGCTTGTACCCCGGCTGAAGGTCCTGGCCCAGGAGATGGGTTGGGGCACCTTCGAGCAGTTCAATCTGCAGTTCGCCCACTTCGCGCGCGTCGCGGCGGAGCAGACGGGTGAACGAAGGCTGGCGAGCGTACTCGTCAGCCGGCGCAGCTACACCCGATGGATGACCGTCGGCCTGAAGGGCACACCCACCACCCGGCCGGGGATCGTCCTGTCCTACATGTTCAGGATGTCCGTTGAACGGCTCTTCGAACTCGTCGACCCCGAGGCCCTCGGCGGCCCGTTTCACGCGATTGCGCCGTCCGCCGCGGCGGCATCCCCTCCCGTGCTCGATCTGGACGACCCCTTGGCCGTGCTGGACCGGGCCCGGCGCCTGACCACCTCCAATGTGGACGCCTCACTCCTGGGTATGGCGCGGACCGCGATCCTCAGCATCGTCGAGCGATACGAGGCGCTGGGGCCCCAGCAGCTCGCAGGCGAGGCGAAGCTGCTGCGCACGATGCTCCACACCCTGCTCGACGGCCAACAGCCGCCGGCGCGGCGCGCCGAGCTGTTCCGGCTCACCAGCCAAGTGTCGGGCCTTCTGGGCTACATGGCCGTCAACGCGGCGCGTCCGGACGCGGCATCCGCCTACTCCGAGGAAGCGCTGCTGCTCGCTGAGGCGATCGGCGACGTCGAGCTGCAGATGTGGGCCCGGGGAACCCAGTCGCTGGGCCTCTACTACCAGGGGCAGTACCGGGAGGCGGACGAGGCGGCGGCGGCCGGGGTCGCCCTGGCCCCGCACCATCCGCAGGCGATCCGGCTGCTGGCCAACGGGCGCGCCCGGGCTATGGCCCGGATGGACCGCCGTGCGGAGACCGAGCGGGCGATCGGGCAGGCCCTGGCGCTGACGGAGGCCCAGCCCGTGCCCGGCGGGCTGACGGCGTGCATCTCCTTCGAGCCGTACTCGCGCGCCCGGACGGTGGCTAACGTCGTCACCGCGTACCTCTCGCTCGGGGACGCGCCGCAGGTGCTGCGCTTCGCCGAGGAGATCGACCCGCTGATCGAGGAGTCCGACTCCGGGTGGAGCCGGGCCCTGGTGGGCCTGGACGTCGCCACGGCACTGCTGCGGCAGCAGAACCCCGAAGTCGAGCACGCCATGCACCTGGGGCGTACCGCCCTTCGGTCCGGGACGGCACCACCGATCACTTCGGTCCTGCAGCGCGGAGTGGAGCTGTACCGGGAAGCCAACCGGTGGCGCACCGAGCCCGCGGTAGGGGACTATGCCGAGGAACTGCGGGCGTGGCGGGCCCGGCCGGCGGCGCTGCCGCTCGCCGCCGGGCGCCCGCCGGACGAGTCGTGAACGGATGGGTGAGCACGCGTTGTCTCTGCTGGCGGCCGACAGCCGGTCCTTCCCCCCGGACCCGCCCGGCGATCTCGACGACGCTGCGGCCATCGTCCACACCGACCAGCAGGCGTTTGACGCCGTCGAACGCATGGGCGACCACTGGGCCCGGCCGGGCTGGTCGGACCGCACCCGGCGGCTCTACTGGATGCTGACCTTCGACGACCGGGAGCTGATCGACCGCGCGGCCCAGTGCCAGCACGCGCTCGCGGACCTCGGTCTCGACCAGGTCCCAGCCGATGGGCTGCACCTGACCGTCCTGCGGATCGGAGACGCCTCCGCCGTAACCCCCGCGACCGTCGACGCCCTGGCAGAGAGGGTCGCCGCACTCGCCCTCCCCCGCCTGCCGCTCCTGGCCCATCCCCTGGCCGGATCACGGGGTGCGGTCCGCTTCTCGGTGACCCCGTGGACGGACCTGGTCGCGCTCCACGCCCAACTCGCCCAGGCCGGGCTGGAACTCGGAGTGCCCGGCGGCAGCAGCACCGCCCGGTTCCGGCCCCACCTCGGCATCGCGTACAACCCCGTGGAGCGCGACGCCCAGCCCGTCGTCGAGGCCGTCAGCGCGCTTCGGCGCTTCGCCCCCGTGTCGGTCACTGTCGAGGCGGTCGACCTCGTGGAGCTGCGCCGGGAACGGTCCGCCTACCGGTGGACCGTCCTCCGCCGGGTGCCGCTGGTGTAGCCGCCGGGCTGCCCTCACCTGGAGTCAGACGGGCGTGGCCACGGGGGCCTCCTGCGTCCCGGTCGGCAGTTCGGTGCGCAGCCGGGCGTAGATGCCCGCTATCAGGTCGAGGTCCTCGACACTCAAGGCCAGGTCGAGGCTGTCGAAGTTGGTGGCGACGTGGTCAGGAGTACCGAAGCCGGCTAGGACCGCGGTGTGCTGGCCCCGGCTCAGGCAGTAGCGCAGCGCGGCCATGGCCAGCAGGCCCGGCCGGTCCCCCAGGCGCTGGCGCAGCGGGTCCGTCAGCCGGTGGAGGATCTCGCCTCGCTTCCGACCGGGCACCGTCGACGATGCCCGGTCGGGTCGGCCGGTGAGGAAGCCGCCCGCTAAGGGGGCGGTGATCAGCACGCCGGCGTCATGGCGTGCTGCGAAGGCGAACAGGTCCTCGTCCTCGTCGAGGTCGATCAGCGGAGTGAGCGCGTTGAAGTCGGCGAGGACGACGTCCGGTTTGATCAGTCGGAAGAGCTGTAGGAACCGGCCTGTGTTCTCCAGGATCTGGTCACCAGCCAACTCGGCGCGCGGCCCGCGAAGGCCGATGGCCCCGATGTAACCGAGCTGGTGCAGGGTCTGCATCTGTTCGATCGCGGGGCCCAGGTACCGGTCGTTGTCGCCGAAGTCGAAGGTCGGCAGTACGTACAGGTCGATGCGGTCTAGGCCGAGGTTGTCCATGCTCTGCTCGAGTTGGTGCTTCAGATGCGGGCCGGCGTAGGGGTGCGGTGCTGAGCCACGATGCCCGATCTTGCTGCTGACCTGCAGATTCAGGCCCTGGCGGCGGGACTCTTGCAGGACTCTGCCGAGAAGCCGTTCGGCGTGGCCGTCGCCGTAGGTGTCAGCGGTATCGAACAGCGTCGCTCCTCGCTCGACCGCGCTGCGCATACCGTCCATCCACTGCTTGTCGGTGGTCACCGCTCGGCCGCGTGGCTTCTCGCCGATGGCCCGACAGCCGACCCCTAGCGGATGGACCGCCAGTTGGGAGGTGAGCAGCCGGGGCGTCACCTGAAGGCTCATCAGGATGCGGCTCCCAGCGAGAAGACGGCCACCACGGCCACGCCGGAGGAACCCGGCGACGATGCCGTCTCCACGCCCCATCCTGCGGCGTAGGCGTCGACGAGGAAGAGGCCGCGGCCACCTTCCGCCAGCTGTAGCGCATCCACGCGCTGCTCCTCCGCGTCGGACTCGGCCGACAGGTTGTCCGTGATCTCTTCAATGCTGCCGCAAAGGTCTTCGACCACCACGACAGCTCCCCGCTCGTAGAGCCTGAGGATGAGGCCCACCGACCCGCCGCCATGCGTGTCGGCGTTGGTGACGAGCTCGTCCGTGACCAGCACGATGTCGTCGACGAGCTCGGGCACCCGCCGGCCGAGGGCCGACCGCACGGCCTTGCGTGCCACTGCGGGTGGCCGATCCGCGTCCGCGAAGCGGATCTCAGTGGAGTCGAGCAGGTCGCCGAGCTTGTGCTCGTTGACCAGGCCGGGGATGTCTTTGGTGGGGGGCATCGTCGCCTCCTCGCGCTGTGGTGCTCCCTGCGGCGCGGGCCCTACTTCGGCCCAAGTCCACGGTGGCGCACCGCGGGGCGGCACCACTAGGCCGCGAGGTGGCCACATGGTGGCCACCTCGCGCTTCGGCGGATGCGCTACCTGGGGCGACAAACCGTCATAAACAGTGCATTCGACGGGGTGCTGTCGGGGTGCGCGCTAGCGAGGTGGCCACCAGGTGGCCACTCCACGGCCTAGTGGTGCCGCTGATTCACGGCAACGGTTGTGACACCGCTGCCGCCGGGGGCGTCCCCCGACCTTCGGCGGCAGCGGATCCATGACCGAGTTCCTTCAATCCCTGGGACTTTCCACGATGCTGATAGACGAAGTTCTCGGCGCGCTGTCCGCCGTGGCCGCGGCATCGCGCACCGCCGTCCGCTCCGCACCGCCTGCGGCCGGGTGGGCTGGCCGATGCTGACGACCGGGATCGTAGCCGCTGCGTCATCCGCCGCTGCCGTCGTCGCCGCACTCCTGTGGCTGCGTGAACGCGCGGCGCATCGCCGCACCCGGGGCCAAGTCGCAGCTCGGGCCGAGTCACTGCACACCCGTGAGGCGGCGCTGCGGCTGCTCGCTGAGGGGTGGCTGCCGGCGCTGGTGCACGGGTGGAGGGAGCCATTCGACCCGACGCCGGATGACGTGCTGCTCGGCACCGCCTTCGCGGCTGCACTTGAGGCGATCGTCGCCGACGCCCGGGCTCTGGCTCGGGGGCGTGCCGAAGAGCAGGAGAAGGCCGCACAGTGGCATGGCCAGGCCGCTTCCGCAACGCATCGGCTCGGAGAGCTCCAGGAGACGCAGCGCAGCCAGGCGCTCGCCGATCAGCTGCCCGCGTGGACGGAGGCGCTGCTGCTGCTGGCCAGGCGGGCGCATCCGCTGGTGGACCAAGCGGTGGTGGGCCTGAGCGAGGCAGAGCGGGGCGTGGAGGACCCCGAGCTGCTGGATCTACTGTTCGGCGTCGACCACCGCGCGGTACTGCTGCGGCGCCTGATCGAGAACGCAGCGCTGCTCGCCGGGCAGGTCCCGCGCGGGCTTGCGCGCAGCACCGCCCTGGCCACCGTCCTGCGCACCGGATCTGCGGAAATCCATGCATTCCAGCAGGTCAAGCACATCCCACCGAGCCAGGAGCTGTACCTGCCCGGCCATGTGGCCTGGGCTCTGACGCGGATCGTGGCCGAGCTGTCGGACAACGCGACTCGCTTCTCCCCGCCCGAGTCATCGGTCGTGGTCGATACCGCGGTGGTGGCCGAGGGCGTGCTGGTGACCGTTCAGGACCGCGGCCTGTCCCTGCCACGTGCGCACCTGGAGTGGCTTAACGGAGTCCTGGCTTGGCCGGAGGGTCCGTCGGCGATCCAGCAGCTGCGCTCAGGACAGCTCGGCCTGCTGGTCAGCGCGCGGCTGGCGCGCAGCCACGGGCTCACCGTCTCGCTGGAGGCCACTTCGCCGGGCGTGCGAGCCGCGATCTTCGTCCCCGGCCGGTACCTGACCACGGAGGCGCCGCCGGCGCCGCCCGAGGCTGGCCATCTGCCATCTGCCGTGGTGGGACCGAGGGTCCAGCCATCCGTGGCCAGCGCAGCGCCGCCAGGGCGCACCGGCTCCGGGGCCCCGCCCCTACCGCGGCGGGTACGGGCGAGCGTGCCGCCTGCGACGGCGAGGCCCGAACGCGTCCCGGCTACCCCGGGGACCAAGCCGCCCTCGGCCTCAACGGCGCTGGCGGCCAGCTGGCTCGCTGGCAGCCGGCAGGCGGATCTGCAGACCACCGAGCCTTCTCAGAGTTGATGGAGAGAGACACATGAGCGTGACCGAGTTCACCCCCGAGGCCCTGGGCTGGCTGCTGGTCAACTTCGTCGGCACGACGGCCGGCGTCGAGGCCGCCGTCTTCACCAGCCTGGACGGGCTGCCGCTGGCCTGCACGCTGACCGATGAAACGGACCGCGCGCACTGGGCGGCGCTGACGACCAGCGCCTTCCACACCACAAGTCGACTCGGAGCCCTTCGTGGGATCGCTGGGCCTAGCCGACAGTGCGTCACCGAGCTGGGCGACGGCAGCCTGGTGATGATCATGTCTGCCGGGGAGGGGCTGCCGCCCTGGAAGATCTCCGCCGAGACCGCCGACGTGACCGGCTGCGTCCTCGGCGTGGCCACAAGCAGCGGTGCCGACCCCGGTGTCGTTGCCTACGCCGCGCAGCAGTTCGTGAACAGCATCGCCCCGCACCTCGTCATTCCCGCGCGGGTGGCGGGCTGACATGGTCTCCAGCACCGAGCCGTGGCGGCGGGACGACGAAGGCATCATCCCCGCGTACGCCCTCACCGGCGGCCGGACCGCCCCGCGGCACCGGATGCGCCTGGAGACCCTCATCGGCCCCGGGCCCGCCGCCCGCGATGTGCTGGCCCACTGCGCGCCCGCCGAGCTCCGGCTCCTGGAGCTGTGCGGCACCAGGCCGCTGCCGGTGGCCGAGGTCGTCGGCAGGCTCCGGCTGCCGGTCCTGGTGGCGCAGGTACTCATCTCGGACCTGATCGACTCCGGCGGACTGTCGGTCGTCGCCTCGCTGGAAACCGCGCGCCCCGACGTGCAGAAGCTGGAGGCCACCCTTGCTGGGCTACGACGCAAGTTCTCCCAGGCCGGCTGAGGCCGCGGTCACGGTCTTGAAGGTCGTGATCACCGGTGGCTTCGGCGTCGGCAAGACCACCATGGTCGGCTCGGTCAGCGAGATCGAGGCGCTAACCACCGAGGTGCCGTTGACCTACGCCAGTTCAGAGACCGACAGCCTGGCAGGCGTGGAGGACAAGACGACCACGACCGTCGGCATGGACTTCGGCAAGGTGAGCTTCGACGACGACGGGGCCCTGTTCGAGCTGTACCTGTTCGGGACGCCGGGCCAGGAGCGGTTCTGGTTCAGCTGGGACGACTTGGTCCTCGGCGCAGCCGGCGCCGTGGTGCTCGCCGACACGAGGAGGCTGGCCGAAGCCTTCCCGGCGCTGGACTACTTCGAGCGCCGACAGATCCCCTTCGTCGTGGGCGTGAACCGCTTCGCTGACTCCCCTTACACCTACACCGCAGAGGACGTGCGGCAGGCCATGGAACTGCCGGACGCCGTGCCTGTCGTCCTCTTCGACGCCCGCGACGCTACCTCCTCGGCCCATGTCCTGATCACCCTGATTGCCACCGCGCTGGACGCCGCCCAATCCCGCCTTCCCTCCCGAGGAGCGCTGCTGTGACTTTCTCCGAGTTGCCGCCCGACCCGGCACTGACCAGGGAGCAGGGGGCGCGCATCCGCCGGATCAACGCCCTGGACCTGACACAGATGCAGGGCCTGGACGAGGTCGCCGGGCGGATCGCCGCCGCGCTCAGCCAGCCGTACGCCATGGTCAACGTGATCACTAACGTCCAGGCGTTCGTCGGCCTGTACAGCGCGCCCGGTATGCCGCAGGTCGGCCGCACGATGCGCGTGGACCACGGCTACTGCCCGGCCCTGCTCGACCGCACTGGCGCACTCGTGCTGCCCGACGTACAAGCGTGGGCCCGGTTCTCCAGCAACCCGGTGGTCGACCGGGTCGGCATCCGGACCTACGTCGGCGCACCGCTGCCCGACCCCGAGACGGGCATCGTCCTCGGCACCGTCTGTGCCGTCGGCACCCAGGCCCTCCCCCTGTCCACCGGCCAGCATTCCCTGGCCGTGATCAAGACCTTCCAGGCGGAGGTTACCGAGCTGATCGCCGCCCGCGCCCGCAGCCACTGACCTCGGCACACCGAAGGAGTACGCAGGTGACCACCGAGCTTCACGAGCAACTGCGCCGAACGGTGGCGGACTTCGCCGCCCAGGAGGTGGCCCCCCGGGTCGCGGCGATGGAGCGCGACCGCGCCGTGGACCGCGGACTCGCGTCACTTCTCGCCGACCAGGGATGGATAGGCGTCACCATCGACCCCCAGTGGGGCGGGATGGGCGCCGGCCACGAGGCCAAGACGATCATCGTGGAAGAGCTGAGCCGCGTCAGCGCCGCCGCGGGCGCTATCGCCCAGGCGTCCCAGCTCGGCGTCGCCAAGATCGCCCTGTTCGGCAACGAGGAGCAGCAGCGGACCTGGCTACCGGCGATAGCCGACGGGAGCGTGCTGCCCACGATCGCGGTCACCGAGGCGGGGTCCGGCGGCCACGTCCTGGGCATGCAGTCCACCGCCCAGCGCAGCGGCGGCTCCTACGTGCTGAACGGGCAGAAGTGCTTCGTCGGCAACTCCCACGTGGGCAACGTGCACGGCGTCGTGGTCCGCACCGGCCCGGGCTCTCGGGGCCTGACCGCGTTCCTGGTGGAGGCGGACCGGCCCGGGGTGACGCTGGAGCCGCACGAGCCGCGGCTGGGCCTGCACGGCTTCAGCTTCGGCACCATCAGGTTCGACAACGTCAAGGTGGCGTCGTCGGCGGTCGTCGGCGAGGTCGGCGACGGGCTCGCCGTCGCCTACTCCTCCAGCATCCTGTACGGGCGCGCGAACCTGGCGGCGGTCGCGTTGGGGTTGCACCGCGCGGTCGTGGAGCGGGCGGTGGCCGAGGCCGAGAGCCGGGTGCGCTACAGCAGACCGCTGAGCGACCTGCCCGTCGTCCAACACAAAATCGGCAAGATGCAGGCCCGGCTGGCGGCGGCGAACGCGCTGGTCTACCAGGCGGCTTCGCTGCTGGACCGCGGGCAGTCCTGCGACGGCACGCTGATCGCCTCCAAGCACGAGAGCGTGGCACTGCTGCTGGACTCCGTGCGCCAAGGAATGGAGATCCACGCGGCCGACGCGCTGTACGCCGACAGCGAGATGGCGCGGCTGATGCGGGACAGCTGGTGCGTCGAACCGCCGGCCGGGACCGGGGACGTGCAGGCACACCGCCTGGCCGAGGGACTCCTTCGCCCCGGCCGCCACCCTGACTGGTCCGCGCGATTCGCCGACCAACTCGCGTCCCACGGGGCCTGGGCCACCTCCGCCGCCGAGCCTGCCGAGGCGCTGGCGCTGGCCGCAGCCGACGGAGCACTGCGGTGAAGCGCCCGGCGTGGTCCGACGTCGAGCAGTTCCCGGCTCCCGGTCGGATGGTGGGCACGCCCGTCTGGGTGCCGCAGGTCTGGACGATCCGCCTGCCTGCTGGCCTGCACTGGGAGGCGATCCGGGTACACCAGTCGGACGCCGTCCAGGCGCTGCAGCTACTCGACGGCGGCATCGGTCCGGTGATCGCCAACCCGTACGCCCAGATCTGCTTCTTCCTCCTCGACCAGTTCGACGAGCCGTGGGAGGCGACGCGCACCGCGCGGTTACTGCGGCACGGCACCGTCGTCGCAGTCCCGCAGTGGCATGTGCGCAGCGGCCGGGACGTGCACTGGGCCGTCCCGCCCGGGCGCGGCGCCACCGACCCCTGCGACCTGCGCGAGGCCCTGGCTGGACGACGACCGCAGCCCCCTCGGGCGCTCGCCTCGCCCCCGGCAAAACGGCGCCCGCAGCCGTAGACCGACCTCAGAATCGAGACCTTCCATGTGCCAGCACAACCCCGACTGCCCGACGGCCGACGACCCGGCCTGCCAGGCCGCCGTCGCGATCAACTCCCACCCCGACCAAGGGTGGAGCCTGCTGTGTAACGGCGTCGTGCTCTTCGAGGACACCGGTGCTCTGCTGCCCGACGGCAGTAGCGTCGCCCCGCAACGCCTGAGCGACTCGGTGACGGCATGAAGGCCGGCCTGGCGCGCCAGGGCACCCGAGCCTCCGCTTCGTGCCCGAGCAGCAGCATCGCCACGGCGGTGCCCGACAGGCCGCTGCCGCACTGGAGCCTGATCGGCCGCGACCAGGCAGCCAACGACGAGGGTCACCCCTGCGCCGGACTCGGACACGACCAAGCCAGGTGGGCCCGCCTTCAGAGCAGCCTTCTGGGCGGCGGCGACCACCTCGCTCCGGACCGGGCTCTGGCCGAGCAGCTCACCGCCCTCGACCCGCTCAGCGCTGCCGTGGCGCGGTCGACCCGGGCGTTCGCCGCCGCCAGCGCCGCCGACCTCGCCCGGCAGGGTATCGACCAGTACCTCGTCCTGGGATGCGGCTACCCCGTGCCGTCGTCCTCGCCGGTCCACGATGTCGTCCTCGCCCACCGGCCGGCGGCCCGGATCGTGTACGCCGACACCGACGTGAGCGTGATGGCCCACGCCAGGGCGCTTCTCACCGCTCCGGCACCCGCCGCCATCGGCTACCTGCACCAGGACCTGGCCGCGCCAGCCGCACTCGCGTCCGCGCTGGTGAGCCTGGCTGTGCTGGACCTGGACCGGCCGGTCGCTTTGATCCTGGCGGACATCCTGCTGTCACTCACCGACGAGCAGGCGCGCCGGGCCGTCGCCCTGCTGTACGACCTCGTCAGCGCTGGCAGCGTCCTGGTGGTCGGCCACCAGGCACTCGACCGCGCCGACACCCTGACCGGCCGGGACCTGGAGTGCATCTACCGCAGCGCCGGAATCGCCTACCACCCCCGGACCCGAGCGAGCCTCGCGTCGCTGCTGGGTGACTGGCAACTCCAAGGAAACGGGATCACCGAACTCGACCTCCTCGTGCCCTCGGGGTCCGCAGTTGTACCGGCAGCCCCGCGCGGCGCTTCTTTGTATGGGGCTACCGCCCGCAAGGGCGCCTCGGTGTCGTCGGGCCGAGGGGCACGGTGAACACGATGTCCATGCTCTCCACGGATACACCCGGCACCGGCCCGCTGTCGCAGTGCCCTGACCCGGTGCGGTTCCAGGGCCTCCCGGTCCCGCTGATCCTCGCCTGGACGGGAGAGGCTCCGCCCGCCCCAGGCCCGCCCCGCGCAACGGACATCCTCTCCGTCGACGGCGTGCGGTGGGAGTCGTGGACCGGCGTGCCGCAGGGTGCGCCGCTGTGGACGGTGCACCACCCGGGCCGGCAGCTGGAGCTGATGGACTCCCGGACCCGCTGCCTGGTGGGAGGCGGCCCCGCACACCGCACGCGCGACGGCCTGCTCTGGCTCCTACCGGCCGATCCCGCCCACCCGGACCCGCGCACCACGGCCCCCCAGGCCATCCGGACCGCGAACCCGCCACTCTGCCTCCGCCACGCCCACCAGGCGCAGCGGCACTGCCGCCGCCTCGCTCTCGACTGCCTGGTGCTGCTGGTGCCGGAGGTCGAGATCGTCTCGGTCCGTGGCACCGTGCACCGTCCCGGTGACGCCCCGCGCTGGGAAGAGGTCGACCTGCACCACCCCGACCTCGACTTCATGGTCGGTCAGCAGCTGGTCGCCGAGCTGCGCAACCCCGTCGTGCTGGACGAGCTGCCGCCGCTGCCCCAGCCCGACCGCTCCGCGGACGAGGCAACACCCAGCACCCTGCCCGCGCCACCGGGCCCGCCCGCTTTCTCCCCAGCGCAGTGATGCCAATTCATGGCCCTTCGGCGAAGGGGCACCGCGCACCCGGGTCAACCCACGAAGAAAGGTATGGACGACATGACTCACTTGGAGGAGTCACGGGAGTCACGGGCCCGGACCGTCGTGCCGCTCCTCAACCACCTACTGGACGCTCCAGAGCTCAACTGCGCTTCACCGAACAAGTTCCGGGTCCTCTGGCCGATCATGGCCGAAGACGCCGCGAAAGCGTTACAAGAGCCGCGCCTCGCTCGGGTCCGGCCTTCCCCGGCTACCTACAAGCGGTGGCTGGCCGGCACCCACATCCCCCGCGGAGACCTGCGCACCATCCTCGAGACCTACTTCGGCAAGAAGGTCGAGTCCCTCTTCCAGCTCGTCCCCGTACGTGACTTCGTCCACCCCCGCCCGCTGGACCGCAGGACGCGCACCGCAGCACGGACCCTTGACTACACCTGGCCCACGTCCCGGCACGTTCCCGGCGACCCGGACGCCGGCATCTTCGGCAGCTGGGAGCTCACCGGCGGAAAGCACTTCGACGGCACCTCGGTCGGTGTGCAGCTGTACGAAGCGCGGCCCTGCGGGGACGTCATGGAGATCAGCTCCGACGACCTCCCCCACCTGGAGACCTTCGTCCGCTCCTCGCGCAGGAGTGTGATTCTGGCCTCCCCCGGTGCCGCCGGCGGGTCCGGCCTGTACGTGATGGACGCCGCGCTCGCTCGCCAGAACCTCGCGGTGGGCCATGACCCCCGCGTCCCGGCCGCCTACCAGTTGGACGACCTGGTCTACGCCGTCATATGGGCGCTGCACGTCATGGACGACGGACTGCTGGCGGACGACAACCCGCTCTCCGACCGCGCCGAGCAGCTTCAGCACTACGTCAGGATCAGCAACTCAGCGCCGCCGCGATCCGAGATGCCCGACCTGTCCCCCGTCGGTGCCGCGTGGCTGGGCTCTAACCTCTGCGCCCAGTACATCGTCCGCCATCTCGGTGACCTTCCCGAAGTGCCGGCGTTCTGGACCCGCGAAGCCACCGGGGAGGAATGTGCACCCTGGCTGCTGTTCAGGCACAAGCACGACTACCTGCGGAACGTCGCCGATCGCTTCGCGGGACCGGGGAGCGCGCTCGGTCGCGCGTTCTGCGTACCTGAGTCCGTCGTCCGCTCCAGCGAGACATATGAGCGAATTCTCCTGTTCCTCACGGTCGCCATGATGGAGATGTACGGGGTCAAGGTGTGGCTGACTGCGGAGCAGGAGTACCAGGAGGTCGAGGGGTTCGTCCTGGCCCGCAACCAGGCCATCCTGGCGAACTGGGTGCGTGGGGAGTCCGTCTGGCGGGTCGCCATGACCAGCGCGCGCCGGGAGGTGGCCCCCTATCAGGAGGTAATCGGCTACGCACGGGCCCACAGCCTGGTCGACGGGCCGACGCCAGCGGCACGGCTCGCGGCGCTGGCCGACTATCTCGACCTGGACTGGACCTGGTTGACCGGCCGGTGCCGGGGCCTGGCCGAGGAGGGGCTCACCGGCATGCTGCGGCCCCGCAGCCGCCTGCTCACCCTCAGCGCGCTCGACCGGACACTGTGCTTCCTCGGCAGGCTGGGCGGCCTCGCTGACGGCCGATAGGCTCAACTCGCCCTGCTCCACCCCCGATCCGAGGACTGCGCGTTGACGAAGCCAAGCTCCCCTCCCACGGTGCTCGTGATCGGCCTCGGCGGCACCATCGCGATGACCCCCACCACCGCGGAGGGCGCGGCGAAGCCCACGCTGAGCGCGGAGGACCTGCTCGCGGCCGTGCCGCAACTGGCCGCCACCGGCATCGTCGTCAAGACGCAGTCGTTCACGGCCAAGCCGGGTGCGTCCCTGACGCTCGATGAGATCGAGGACCTCGCCGGCCAGCTGCGGGCCATGGACGGTCAGGGTGCCTTCGACGGCTTCGTCGTGACCCAGGGGACCGACACCCTGGAGGAGACGTCCTTCCTGCTGAGACTGCTGTACGGGGGCAAGACGCCGGTGATCGTCACGGGCGCGATGCGCGCCCCCTACCTGGCCGGAGCCGACGGGCCGGCGAACCTGCTCGCCTCGGTCACCGTCGCGGCGAGCCCTCAGGCCCGTGGCCTGGGCGTCCTGGTCGTCTTCAACGACCAGGTCTTCGACGCCGCGAGGGTCCGCAAGATCCACAGCACCAGCACGAACGCGTTCGCCTCGCCCGACACCGGCCCCCTGGGCGCCGTGGCCGAAGGCCGCCTTCGACTCCTTGCCGTCCCGGCGCACAAGCCGCTGCCCCTCCCTTCGGCGACGGCGCGCCCGGCCCGCGTCGGGGTGTATGCCGCATCCCTCGGCGACGACGGCAGCCTGCTGGCGCCGCTCCTCGAACAGGTCGACGGCATGGTCGTCGCCGGCTTCGGAGTCGGCCACGTACCCGCCGCCTGGGTGCCTGTCCTCCAGGAGGCCGCCCAGCGGATCCCGGTCGTCCTCGCCTCCCGCACCGGCGGCGGCACCACCCTCACGCACGCGTACGGCTTCGACGGCTCGGAGAAGGACCTCCTGGACCGGGGCCTGATCGGCGCCGGCCACCTGGACCCCTACAAGGCCCGCCTGCTGCTGACAGTCCTGCTGCGCAGCGGCGCCGACCGCAGCGCGGTCATCGCCGCCTTCGCTCCTGCCGGGACGACCCCGGAGGGACGTGGCTGATGCGGCACGCAGAGCTGACGATGGGGCGCAACTTCGCGCTGGCCTTCGACGACGGCGACGACTTCGTCGCGGAGCTGACCGGCTTCTGCACCGAGATGGGGATCCGGCAGGCGATCATCCCGATGTTCCTCGGCGGGTTCCGGCAAGTGACCTTGGTGGGGACGAACGGCCCACTGGAGGACCCGGAAGCTCCCGTCTGGGAAGAGACGGTGCTGCACACGGTGGAGGCCGTCGGCGCGGCCACCCTCGCCTGGAGCCCGGAGAACGACGCCCTCGCCCCGCACATCCATGTCGCGGTCGGCCGCAAGGACCTCGCCGCTGCCGGGAGCGTGTCGCATTTGCTGCGGGCGCAGGTGCAGTTCATCCAGGAGATGTTCCTCCAGGAGGTCCTCTCCCCCCGGATGGTGCGACCGCTGTGCGGGCTGCACGCCGTCCCGACGCTGGGCTTCGCGCCGCGCCCCGACACCGGGGCCCTTTGACTTCCTCCGACGCGGCCCGGTCGTCCGCAACGCCGGACGTGCCACGGCACGCCGGTGATGCTCAGCGCCCGTCAGGAGCCAGACCATGAAATCGTGCGACAACACCTCGGTCGGCGTCATCATCACCGACCACCAGGGCCGCTACCTCATGTTCGATCGCGCCACCTTCCCCGTCGGCGCGGCGTCGGCCGCCGGGCACTTCGACGACCACGGCGGCGCCGAGGCCGCGGGCCGCGCCGAGGTCGAAGAAGAACTCGGCCTCACCGTCACCAGCCTCACCCGCGTCACCGGCGGCTGGCGGGACAACCCATGCCGCCGCCGTCCCGGCGCCCGCGGCACCGGCCACGACTGGACCGTCTACCAGGCCACCGTCACCGGCGACCTCACCCCGAGCGCCCGCGAGACGAAGAACGTTCGCTGGATCGCCCCCGAGGCCCTGCAGGAGCTGGCAGACCGCACGGTCGCCTACGCGCAGGGACGCGTAACGGACACCGCGTTCGAGGCCGCGCCCGGCATCGAGCCGGTGTGGATGCAGTGGCTCGCCGACATCGCCGCGATCGACGTCAACCCCGACGAGCTGCTCCAGGTGGAGCAGCTCACCAGATGATCGCCGCCCCGCCCTCGACCCTCCACGGCCGCCTCCGCTCTCCGGGCGTCGGCCGCGCCCTCAGCAGACCCTGAAACGCTGCTGGTACGGCAGGCCAGGGCGGAGCAGGAGAGTCCGCTGTCCCCGCTGTCCAGGAGTGCGGGCTGCGCGAGCGCGCCGGCCGCGAGGGTCCGCGGCTCAGCGAAGGGCGTCACGCAGGACCTCCTCCAGGGTAGGCAGCTGCTCCAGAATCGTCAGCGCGGCCGCGTGCCGAGCCCGCGCGTAGGACTCGAGTGCGGCGTCGACGAGGTGGGGCCGGTCCACGGGCGCCGACAGCGGGAAGGCCGAGCAGAGCATGGCTGCGCAGCCGACGCGAACCGAGGACAGGAGGTCGGCCGCGGGCGCCATGGGGTTGGCGTCTCGGTAGGCGAGGGCGAGGTCGGTGTAGCCCGTGAGCCACTTCTCGACGCCGTGGGACTGGAAGCTCTTTGGGTCACAGCCCAGCCGCATGAGTTCCCAGGCGAGGTAGCCGGGCGTGGGGGGCCCGAAGTCCACGAGCGCGGCGACGTCGTCGTTCCTCAGCAGGACGTTCGGACCAGCCAGGTCGCCGTGCATGACCTGGACCGTCAGCGGCGGAAGCCCCGCGAGGACGCTCTCGACGTCGCCCAGGACGGCGTGCCGCTCCCGCGCCGCCTCCAGAGCCCAAGCCTCGAACTCCCCCAGCCTCGCTTTGTGCTGGTAGGCGAAGATCAGCCTGGCGAAGCGATCTCGGGCAGTGCCGACGTCGCAGATCGCGGCACCGGCTTCCAGGGCGGGTGCGGCGGCGGGATGGGTGGCTAGTCGGCCGTGGAGACGGCCCATCGCCGCGCCGACGGCTGCCCACCGTGCACCGGTCAGGGTGCCCTCGGCGGTGTCTGTATGCGGCACGTACGACCACAGGGACATCGGCAGCCGCCCATGGGCCGCGATGAGTTCATGCTCGCGCGTGCGGGTCGCCCGCGCGGTGGCGACACCCCCGTCGGCGGCGTACTCGGACAGCTCGACCGACGCCAGCTCCAGGTCCAAGTTGCTGCCCATGCGGTAGACCTTGCCGAAGTGCTGACGGCCAGTCTGGTCCACGATGGCGTAGTTGTCCGTCGCGGTGCCCTCCGGGATTCGCGTGATTTCCGCCGGGTGCAGTCCGTACGCGAGCACCAGCGTCTCGGCGAGCGCCGCGATCTGCTCCTGCGTGGCGGCGGCAGCGGGGCTGCCGGGGCCCGGCTGGTGGGAGGCGGTGGACATGATCTCCTCGTCGACATGCACAGCGGTCATGGTCAGTAAGCGGGCAGCCGCGGCGATCAGGGCGGGCGTAGGCGCAGCGCAGGCACGCGGTGCCGGTGAGGCGACCGCATCCACCCCGGTTCCAGCCACATCCTCAACGGCCGACAGGCGGCCTGGCCGTGTTCAGCGAGCCGGGGCTGGCATGCCGCCGGGGTCCTCCCCAATGGGGAGCCTCCGTCAACGCGGTCCGCTGGTCGTTCTTCGCTCGTTCGGGTGGCGGTAGCCTCCGGCTAGTCCCGGCACCGCCGCCAGCTGCCGGCAGGGGATCGGCAGACGAGGCCGAAGCCGGGGCGCGACGGTGGGGAGGCAGCGGCTGGTTGAGGCGGCGGCTGCGGCAGGCGTCGTCGCCGGTTCCTCGTGGCGGAGGGGGCCAGGGCGGCCTCGCGCTGGACGGGCTGCGGCCGAGTGGCTGACTGGCGAAGCACCACCGTGCGGAGATGATCGTCGCATAGAGTGCGGGCGCAGGCGTGTTCGCGGTTCGCCGTAGAGCGACATTGGGCGCCTGCGTACTTGTCGCCGCAGGCATACCTCGGGCAGCACCACCAGGAGGAACAGTGTCGTCCCCGCAAGTGATCACCCCCGAGGACAGGCTCGCCGAGGCGAAAGCGCAGCTGAACCTCCCGCGGATCGTCGCGATCTGCGGTTCCACCCGCTTCATGGCCGAGATGGCCGAGGCCGAGGTGCGGGAAACCGAGGCCGGGAAGATCGTCGTCAAGCCGGGCTGCGACCTGAAGAATCCGAACCCGCTCTGGTCCGACCCTGTCGAGGCCGAAGCGCTGAAGGTTCGGCTGGACGCACTGCACCAGTCGAAGATCCTTCTGTCTGATGAGGTGCTCGTGGTCGGCAACTACATCGGTGTCAGCACCAGGGCTGAGATCGCCTACGCCCGGTCGCTGGACCGGCCTGTGCGGTTCACGCACCCCGAAGTCGACCCCGACGCCTGAACGCCCGCCACCGCGCCCTGCGCCGCCGCCCCGTCGGGGCTGGTCGTCTGGCGGGTGGCGCGCTGGCGCGAGCGGACTCAAAGGCATGTGGAGCGCATCGCGGCCGTGATGGCGGCGGTGAGCTGCTGCGGGTGGTCCAGCAGGTAGAAGTGCCCGCCTTCGTACCTCTCGAGTCCGCGGAAGTCAGTCGTGAGCGCCTGCCAGGCGAGGAGCCGGTCCTCGCCGATCAGCGTGTCGGTCCGGCCCGTGAACGCCGTGAGCGGGACCGGCAGCGGCTCGGGGTCGCGGGGCGCAGCCGAGGTGTCCACGAGCTTGAAGTCGCTGCGGAACACCGGGGCGAACTTGCGCCAGACGTCGTCGTTGTCGAGGAGCTGCGGTGGGCTGCCGCCGCCGTTGCGCAGCCAGGCGCGCAGTTCGTCGTCGGACATCAGGTGAGGGCTGCTGCCGCCGGCGTCGACTTCTGGGGCGCCGTAGGCGGAGACCCCCAGCCAGGCGGGGAGCGGTTCCGCCTCATGGAGGAGTCGGTGGGTGAGCTGGTAGGCGATCAGGGCGCCCATGCTGTGGCCGAAGAACCCGAAGGGCCGGTCGAGCAGGGGTGCGATAGCGGCGTGGAAGTAGTCGACTAGCTGGTCGCAGTCCTCGATCAGGGGCAGGGCCTGGAGGCTGCCGCGGCCGGGCGCTTCCAGCAGGCACAGTTCCCAGTCCTCGGGGAAGTGCTCCGCCCAGCTGCGGTAGAGCAGGTGCGAGCCGCCGGCGTGGTGGAACAGGAACAGGCGCGCCGCTGGGTCGCTCACCGGCCTGGGCCGGATGAGCGGGGAGGGCGAGGTCTCGCCGGTGAGCTTCGAAGTGAGGAAGGCGTGCAGCCCGGCCAGGGTGGTGACGCCGCTGGCGGCCACGGCGTTGTCCGGGACACCGTACGCGCTCACCCGGGTGGAGATCTCCAGCATCAGCAGCGAGTCGATGTCGAGCTCGTGGGCGAAGTGCGCATCGTCGGTGACCTCTGCGGGCTCGGTCTCCAGCACGTCGGCTATCAGGGCGCGGAGCTCTTCGATGGTCACGCTCGTCGTGGTCATGGGTGTTGTCCTCGTTCCTGCGTGGACGGGAGACGGGCTGGCGGCGGGGTCAGCAGCAGGGCGGCCGTCGCGCCGTGGCGGGGGCCTCCGGCGGTGGCCAGGACGCTGCCGGTGGCGCCGCTGGCCAGGTGGGCGGCCGCGGCGGCGCACTGCAGGACGCCGAGCGCCCCGGACAGCGGGCCCAGTTGGGATTCCAGGTCGATCCGGCGTGCGGTTTCGAGCAGGCGGCCCGCCGCGGCGCCGGCGGATTCCGCCCCGTCCGTGAGCCACAGTCCGACGGGCCCTTCCGCGGTCGCGCTGGTGGAGGCCAGTGCCTCGGTGAGGTTCCGGGTCCGTGCGTAGCCGGTGATCGTCGCTCGGGGCCGTGCGCCGCGGGAGGCGGCTGCGTCCGCGGTTTCCAGGACGACGGCGACCGCCGCGTCGGTGGACTGCTCGCCGAGGATCTTCGTCACCACGTGGTTGCGTGGTTCGACGCCGACGACGACGGCGGCCTCGGCGCGGCCGGCGGCGATGAGGTGGCGGGCCCAGGCCACGGCGTCCAGACCGCTCGTTGTGCCGTTGCTGAGGGTCAGGTTGGGGCCGCGCAGCCGGTAGCGGATGGCCACCCAGCCAGCGATGACGTTGCTGGACGTCTGAGGCAGCCCTAGGGGGCTGAGGCCCGTGACGCCCGCGGTGGCGATGGTGTCGACGGCTTCGCAGACACTGTCCGCATTGCCCAGGTTGGTGCTGACCACGACGGCGGTCTGGTCGGCCGCGCCCGTGAACATGCCGTCGGCGTCGGCCAGAGCGGCGTCGTGGAGGGCGGACCCGGCAGCGCGCAGCGCGAGCCGGGATGCGCGGTCCTTGTGGCGCAGCTCGCGTCCGATCAGGCCGGTGGCCGGGTTGAAGCCGCCCTGCGCCGGCAGCGGTCCGAGGAGGTCGCCGGGCGTTGCGACGCCGGGCAGCGCCAGCCCGATGCCCGTGACGACGACCTCCCGGGTATCCGCCCACCTCCAGGTGCTCGTCGCGGTCATCGGGCTGCCTCCACGATCGCGACGGCGTTGATCCCTCCGAAGCCGAACGCGTCGACCTGGGCGAGGCTCAGGTCGACGGCGGCGGGGGCGCCCTGCACCAGGTGCAGTCCGGCGGCCTCGGGGATCGGATCGGAAAGGCCCAGGACCGGGGGGACCGTCCCGCTCTGCATGGCGAGCACCGCCATCATGAGGCTGAGCAGTCCCGAGCCGCCCATGGTGTGGCCGGTCATCGCCTTGATCGCGGTCATCCGCGGACCGGCGCCCGCGCCCTGGAAGATGTGGCGCAGGACGCTCGACTCCGTCGCGTCGTTGAGTGGGGTGCCGCTGCCGTGCAGCATCACCAGGTCGATGTCCTCCGCGCGCACCCCTGCTCTGCTGTGGGCGTCCCGTACAGCGCGGGTGATGCCGTCGGGGTCAGGCGCGGTGGCGTGGTGTGCGTCGCAGTTCATGGACACGCCGCGCACCCGGGCGTGCACGGGCTCGGTGCCGGTGCCGGTGCGCTGGACGATGACGGCCGCCGCGCCCTCCCCCATCAGCATGCCCTTGTGGGTGGTGTCGAAGGGGCGCAGCGCGTCGGGGAGGTCGTTCTGCACCCGGTCGAGCGTGCCGAAGCCGCTCTCGGTGGCGGCGTCGGTGCCCGCGACGACGACGGTGTCGGCCATGCCGAGGTGGATCATGTCGGTGGCCATGCCGAGCGCGTACAGCGAGGCGGAGCAGGCGTTGGCGAAGGTGTACGTGGTGCACGCCCCGAAGGCCGCCTTGAGGGCGGTGCCGAAGTGCAGGTCCTCGGGGGCGACTTGCGCGCCGTCGCGCCACCACAGTTCGAGGCTTCGCTGCTCGCGCATGGTCGTGCCGACCAGCACGGGCACCCGGGCCAGGTCCTCGCCCAGGCCCGCGTCGGCGGCCGCCTGGCGGACGACGGTGGTCAGCCAGCGGGTGGCGCGCCGCGGCAGGTCGCCGCCCCCCTCGGGCCGGTCGTCGATCTCGTAGGCGTAGGCCGCCCGGTACTTGTCCGGGTCGAACGCCTTCAGCGGCGCGCGGCTCTCCTGGCCCGCGCACAGCGAGGCGAAGATCTCCCCGGGGGTGGCGCCGATGTTGGCGACGGCCGCCATGCCCGTGATGTCCCACGTCACGGTCGGGTGGCCGCCTTCCTCAGCTCGAAGGCGGCCACCTTGCCGGTCGAGGTGGTCGGGAGCTGGTCGAGGAACTCCAGACGGGCGGGCCGCTTGTAGGCGGCGAGGCCGCTGCGGATCGCGGCGAGCACGGCGCGCCGCACCGCGGCCTGGTCGGATCCAGGCCGGGCCACCAGGTACGCCACGGCCTGCTCCAGGCCGTCGGCGTCGCGGCCGCCGACCACCACGCAGTCCTGGACCCCGTCGACGCCGCGGACGACGCTCTCGATCTCGCTGGGCACCACCTTGTAGCCGCCCAGGTTGAGCACGTCATCGGAGCGGCACAGGTGGGTGAAGGTGCCGTCCGGCGCACGGCGCACCATGTCGCCGGTGTAGGCGCCGCCGTCGGCGAAGGTCGCCGCCGCGGCTTCCGGCCGGCCGATGTAGCCCAGGGCGACGGTCGGGCCGGCGATGTGCAGCCGTCCCTGCTCGCCGTCGGCGACGGGAGTGCCGTCCGTCGCGCGGACGGTCGCGGTGGTCCCGGGCACCGGCACTCCGAAGGTCCCCGGCCGATCCTGTCCCGGCGGGGTGCCGACGACGATGTAGAGCACCTCGGTCGCGCCGAGGCCGTTGAGCAGCTCGGCGCCGAAGGCGGCGCGGATCCGCTCGCCGAGAGGGCCGGGCAGGTTCTCGCCCGCCGCCACGCACAGCCGCACGGAGTCGACGGTGCCGGGGGCGAGCGCCGTCCCGGTGTTCAGCAGCGCCGCGTACAGCCGCGGGACGGAGAACAGCACGGTGGGCCGGTGGAGCTGCAGCGCGGCGGTAAGGGAGTGGACGTCGACGGTGCCGCTGATGAGCGCGACGCGGGCGCCGGCCGCCAGGGGGCACAGGACGGAGCTGCCGAAGCCGAAGCCGAAGCTCATCCGGGCGCTGGACAGCACGGTGTCCTGCGGGGTCAGCGCCAGGACCGTGCCGACGCCGTCGGCCATGGCCGCAATCGCGCCCGCCGAGTGCCGCACCCCCTTGGGCATGCCGGTGCTGCCGGAGGTGTACTGCACGAGCGCCTCGCTCCCCGCAGTCCACGCGGCCGGGGGCCCGGCCTCCTGCGGGCGGTATGCGGGGCCGGCCTCGGCCGTCGGCAGGCCAGCGCGGACGTCCGCGCCGGCGAACCGGGTGGTCGTGGCGAACAGCTCCTCCAGGGCGCGCTGCCGCGAGGGAGCTGCGTCCAGGTGCACCATCGCGGCGGCGCAGTCGGCGGCGATGTAGCGGACTTCGTCGTCGGTGAGCACCGGGCTGATCACCACGGGGACGCAGCCGTGCCACCACAGGCCAAGGACGGCGATCACGGTCGCCACGGAGTCGTCGGCGACCAGGAGGCCGCGGGTGCCCTCGGGTACTCCTGCGGCCCGCAGGGCGACCGCGTACCCGCGTGCTGCCTCCAGGAGGCCCGCGTAGGTGATCTCCCCGGCCTGGGGGTCGAGGTAGCTGGCCCGGTCACCCCGGCCGGCGGAGACATGGCCCGCCACTAGACGATCGATCAGGTCGAGACCCTGGAAGCTCCTCGCCCGCTCACCGAGCACGGCCACCGCGGCGTCCAGGCTGGTGAGGGCTGCCGCTTCCTGGGCGGACAGGGGTCCGAACTCGCGCTCGACCGTGACCACGACCTCGACCTTCTCCAAGGAGGTCATGCCGAGTTCCTCATAGAACTGGGCACCCGGCTCGATGGCTTCCTTGTCCACCTCAAGGACAGATGCCACGATTTCTCGCAGCCTGTCGCGCGTTATGTCGATGTGTTCCACCGGCGAGGGTCCTTTCCTTGTCTTCGTAGCCGAGAAGCGGGATTGGGGTGGACGGAGTGGACGAGCCGAAGACCTGCTTCGGGGACTGCGCCGTTCGCCGAGACGCGATCCGGGCGGAGATGCCGGAACGGGGTGGGGTGCGGCAGCCCCCAGCGGGTGTTCTCAGGCCCCCAGGCCCACCTCGCAGGGGAAGGAGACAGATACGCCCAGGGGCTCCTCCGTGAAGATGACCCTCTTGCCGAGCGCGGACATGAAGCCGAGCTCGAAGACGGTGCCGCTTCCTACGCGACCGCCCGGGTTGCACACGATGACAGCGTCGGCTTGCCGGAACGCGTCCATGTGCACGTACTTGTGCCGCCAGGTGTCGCGGTGGTTCTTCAGCAGGTCCTGGTAGTCGAACAGGATGAAGTCGGTGCCCTCGGTTTCCGGCTTGATCCTGGTGCTGCGGGGGCTGAGCACCTCGGTGCCGGTTTCGCGCAGCTGGGTGATGGTGCCCTCGATGGGCGCTAGGGACTGCTGGAAGCTCCCGCAGACGACTGCCGTCCGGAACTCGCGCCGGATCAGACCGTCCACCATGTCGTTCGAACCACAGGCGGCCAGGGCCGTGTCCAGGTAGAACCGCTCCAGCTCGGCCCCCACGATGTTGAAGTACAGGCCCGTGTCGACGTAGACGCTGTTGACCAGCGCGGCCGCTTCCGGCTGCGGCAACTGCTGGAAGACCCCGGTGGCGTGCACCCGCGTGCTCTTGTTGTCGACGGCCTCGGCGTACTCCTTGAGCCCGGCGCAGAACTCGCCGACGCGCTCCGCCAGCGCCTCGCCGGCGAGGCCCGCCCCGAACGGAAGCCGTTCCCTCGCGAGCAGCTGCAGCCCGCCGCCCCGGGAGCGGTGGACGCTGACGTCTTCCGGGCCGAAGTGAACCAGGACCCTGCCTTCTGACACCACTGTGCTGTTCTCCTTCTTCTCGATCCGTCGCGTTGGGAGCCCTCAACCGGGGAGCCGGCCGGGGAAGGTGCTACGGAGGGCGCCGCGGTTAATCGCCATCTCCGCGCAGAGCACTGAGGTACTTCTCGGCGAATTCTTCTTTTCTCCCGCCGTTGTATTGCGTGATGAAGCGCGGGTGCTCCAAGGGAACGATCTTCTCGAAGTAGCCCCGGCCGTCGTTTAGCGCCGAGAGGAATTTGAAGTTCTCGCCGCTACCGATGCAGTAGCAAACCGAAGTGTCAGCTCCGAATTCCAGCTGGCGCTCCAGGGCGTCCACGAGGAAGGCTCGCAGGAACTCCATCAGCTTCTTGCTCTCGTAATAGTTGCAGTTGACCTCCCTTCCTTGGGGGTTCGTTCTCACCAGGCCGAGCGGGCACACAAAGCTCATGACGAAGTCGGCGTAGAACTTTTCGCGGCCCCCGTAGCGCGCGATGACGTCGTGCAGGAACCCGGCGGAGGGCCGGCTCACCGCATAGCCGTCGCCGACGTCGACTCCCGTGTCGCTTTCCAGGAACTTCGCGTCCTCGAACGGAACCCCGGTCACGGCCGTACCCCGCCGGGCGGGCGAGCTGCCCAGGACCAGCCGGCGGGGCATGTCGTCGGCGTAGTACCTGTGGTAGAACGCGGTCGCCACCTCGCGGACGCGCTCTTTCTGGGGGCCGCTGAAAGGGTTGACGACCCTGAACCCGGGGGGCAGTTCGAGCGTCGTATCCGCGAGTCCCTCGTTGAACTGCAGGATGCGATCGGCAACCGTCGTTCGCCCGTTCATTGCAGAAGCCCTTCTTCACGTCGCCCCTCCAGGCCCATCCGATCGCCCCGGCCGTCTGCTGTCCTTCCCGCGGAACTGACGGGACGTCGCGACCGCGGCCGGCCGGGCGGGTGGAGGCGTTAGACGGTGACCGCCGACAGGTAGATCTCGGTACTTGTTGGGAGCATTCGAACATCTTTGAATCCAGCGCACTCGAGTTCCGCGCCGATCAGGTTCGCCGTTTCCATTCCACGGTAGAGGTCGACGAATTCAGTTCCGGGGATGATCAGTCCCGGCACGACGCAGCCGCGCTGAGTATACAGAAACCCGTTGGCCACGGAGACGATAATCACCGCACCGGGCTTCAGTACTCTGTGCGCTTCCCGGGCCGCTGCGGACGTGTCGAAGAAGGACGAGTTGTACGTCCTCAAGGAGACATACAGATCGAAACTGTCGTTCGGCAGGGCGGAAAGATCCTCAGCGCTGGAGACGACGGTTCTCGAATGGGGAATGCGTCCGCTTATGTTGGCGAGGCCGCTTTCCGCGATATCGGCGAAGGTGATCCGCGGGCAGTCGGAGAACAGGGCTGCTGCCTCCTGGCCGGCGCCGACGCCGACGTTGAGGACGCTGACGGCGGACAGGGGCTTTGCCGACGACCTCCTGTAGACCGACATGAAGTCGTCGGCCCACCTCACGTTGGCAGCACGAGCGTCGTACGCGTAGTCATAGGTGCCGTACTTCGCGTCGAACGCTCCGGACAGTGCGTCGCCCACGGCGCGATCAGCAGCTTCGTGCTCGATCTCATACCTCTGGCAGATGAGCGAGGCGAGCGCAAACCTCCCCCTGTTCGCGTTGACATCACCCCTGGACAGCTCGAATCCCATCGACCTCAGCCCGGTGGACACGGCTTCACTGATGCGATGTGTGGAGTAGTGGGGGTTGCACTCGATGCTTTGCCCGCTCGCCGCGTAGAGGTCTCGGTTCTGCTCCAGGATCTCGCGCTGCAGATCGTCGGGGAAACGGAGTGCATGGCCTCGCTCAGTGGCGGGATCGCCACCGAGGTAGCTCGTCAGCGCGGGGTCCGGCAGACCGATGTACACCCTGTCGATCCGCACTTCCTTCAAGAGCTCGGCCAGCTCGAACGACCCGGCCGCCGAAAGGGTGTTGATCGTCAGATAGACGCTGTGCGCGCTGGACACTCCGAGTTCTTGGACCCTGCGCCGCAGAATGCGGAACCAGGACGCGCCGTGCACTTCGCCCTCGAAGGCGGAGCAGATCAGCCGACCGTGTTCGGAGACGAGCGCGGCGCCGACCCGCCGGCCTGGCGGTGGCGTCTCTTGTGCGAGGCCGATGGCGTACTTCATCCAGTAGGTGCTGTCTGGGTTCATGGGGGTCTCCCCCTTTGCGGCGCGCATGGGGCGTCATCGCTCCTCGGGGATGTGGGCAGGCTGGCCTGCTCCGGGGATGCACGGCACGGACGCCGCCTCGCTGGAGCGGGGCGGCTGGCCGACCTCCTCCAGCTCGGCGCGTATGGCCGCGTACGCGGCGTCGACGAACTCGTAGTCCGGTTCGCTCAGCGCGGTCTTGAGGCCCTGGTAGTTCAGGGCCACCTGCTGTGGACTGGTGAATCCGGTCAGAACGATCGAGTCCGGGCAGCGTCGGAGGCAGTACAGGAGGGCGATCCGGGCGAGGTCTTGCGGGGTGGATCCGAACCGGTCCCGCAGGGGCTGCAGTCCTCGCTGGACGGCGTCCAGGACCGGCGCGGTGAGGCGGGAGCGGACGTCTCCGGGGCCGAAGGCCGTGCCCGGACGGTACTTGCCGGTGAGCAGGCCCAGCCCCAGCGGCTCGGTGATCATGGTGGCGACGCCGTGGCGACGGGCGAAGCTGAAGATGTCCTCGTCCTCTTCGCTGTCGGCGGCCCCGTGTTCAGGTGGTGGCTGGCTGAGGGGGTTGAAGGGGGTGGTGATGACCTTGGGGTCGAATTGCTGGACGAGGAACGCGAACCGGGCCGCGCTTACCTGGTGGCGGTCGCCCGAGCTCTCGGCACCTGCCGCCAGCCGGTTCGGCGCTCTCATCCCGAGTGCCTTGACCCTGCCGAGGTCACGCAGGGCCTCCAGCGTCTCCCGCGCCTCCTGGAGGTACTGATCGCGAGGGCCGAAGTCGGTGTGGTGCAGCGTCAGGACATCCAGCGATTCCACGCCGAGGTTCTCAAGGCTCTGCTCCACTTGTCCGTGCAGGTTCAGGGAGCTGTAGGCGTTGACGCTGGTGCCCCTGAAGGCCCCGACCGTGCTGGTGATGCTGATGCCTTCGCGGGGCACCTGGGCAAGCATGCGGCCCAACAGCCTCTGGGAGTGCCCGAGTCCGTAGACGTCCGAGGTGTCGAAGACAGTTGCTCCCTCTTCACGAGCGCGCCGGAGGGCATCAACCGCGCAGTCGTCGTCGACGGAGGCCCATCCTGCGGCGTGGCCCAGGTTGGTTGCCGGCCCCCCGATGGGCCGACAACCAACGCCGATAGGGTGCTCGTCCCATCCGGCGACCAGGCGTCGCCGGGGCAAGTGTGCAGCGGTCACGACGGGGCTCGCTCTCATCGCGAAGGACAGGGCGCCGGCTCGGATCGCCGTGGTGCAGCACAGCGACGAGGCAGCAGCGGCCCGGGGAATCTGGAGAGAAGTGGGGCGGAGCACGGCTCTGTCAGCCCCGCTCTCACCGTCACATTTGTCCGAACGGGAAGTCCAGCTGCCCACCGGCTCATATCGGGGGTCATCTCCAAGAAGAGACGACCCACCTACAAGCAATTAGCCCTGACATGCCCGGATTTGAGGCTGCCTGCCGCGTGGTGGAAGGCGGAACTGAATGACCCTCGATATGAGCCCCCGTGCCTCTGGCTCGACCGATGGCGGGAGGGCAGGCTGATGATTCGACGTGCCGGGGCGTCGCCCCTGTCCCCCATTCACCCCTAGCCACCGGGGCTTCGGACGTCAGGCACCCCGTCGTGACCCTGGTCTCTGAAGCTCCGGTTTCACGCCCCGAGGAACCTTTATCCGTGACTGCGAGTGAGGCCACCCTGCTGTACTCGGTCATCACGCCCGGCGAGGGTGGTGAGACGCGCTTCGCCGACGCCACCCGCGCCTACGCGGCGCTGCCGGCCGACCTCCGGGAACGGGTCGACGGCCTGAGCACCGTCCACTCCGCCCAGCACCTCGGTGCCCAGCAGGCCGAGGCCGCCGACGGCCGCTCCTCCACCCAATCCGGAACCCTCACACAACTGCCCGAGGTCACTCTCCCCCTCGCCCCCGTCCACCCCGCCACCGGCGCCCGCGCGCTCCTGCTGAAGGTGAGTTCGGTGGCCGTGGCGCGCCCTTCCGTGTGCCACCTGGTCAGGGCCTCGAGGACGAGCTCGGGTTGGGTGCGCAGAAGTTCCTCGGCGCAGCGAGGCTGGCGGCTCACGGCCAGGGTCTGTCCTTCCCCTGCACGCGACAGCGACAAGTGGATCCCCAGAACGCCGATCGGGCCAGCCATGAGTATCCGGTCGGCAGGAGTTGCTTGATCGACATCCATAAACGCGCCGCAGGCGACGGCGAGTTACCCGGATCGAGTGAGTCCGGCTCAGACACGCCAGGCGGCCCGAGATCGCCCTGTCAGGATCAGGGTCCGCACCAGCAGCCCCACTCTCCGCAGCCTGCCGCACGGCACCGCTGCGACCCGAGCATGCCCACCCTCGAACCCGCTGACCGCGCCCAACCGCGCCAGGCGGGCCCGGTGGTCCGGCCTGCCCGCACACCTGCCGCCCAGCCCGCCGAACCAGGGAGCAATGTGACCGAGACCAGCGCGACCCACAGTCGAGCAGCCGATGCCCCGCCCGAGGACGAGGAGCACGCGGAGGAGTTCCGCACCCACTTCTACGGCGACAAGCGTCGGGAGGCCGGCGAGTCGATCTCCACCGGCGCCATGGTGCGCCGCCTGCCCCAACTGGTCCGTCGCGCCCTGGCCCTCGCCTGGGCCGCGGACCGACGAGCCACCCTGCTGCTCCTGCTCTGCCAGGCCGCCTCCGGGATCTTCGGCGCGCTCGCCCTGTACGCGACCACCGGAACCCTGGCCGCGCTGCTGCGCCCCGGTCCGGTTGCCGCGCACCTGCGGGCCGCCGCGCCGTCGCTGTCGGTCCTCACCTTGTCCGCCGGGCTGCGGGCCGTCCTGGCCATCGCCGTGACGACCCTGTCCGGGCAGGTCGCACCCCGGATCAACCGCGAGGCGGACATGGCGCTGATCGAGGCCGGCTGCTCGGCCGAGCTCGCCGCCTACGACGAACCCTCGTACGGGGAACGGTGGGAGGCGGCCGACCGGGGCGCGGCCACCACCCCGGACCTGCTGTCCGCGGCGCAGGACGTGATCGCCTCCACCGTCTCGCTGGTCGCCGCTGCCGGGGTGCTGGCCACGCTGAACCCGCTGCTGGTCCCGTTCCTGCTGCTCGGCTCGGTGCCCACCGGCGTCGCGGCGGTGCGTACCGCCCGCATCCACTACCTCGCCTCGGTGATGACGGGGGAGGAGCGGCAGGCGCTGCGGATCTACCGCTGGTACCTGATCGACAAGGGGAGGGCCGACCAGGTCCGCTCCGACCAGGTCACCCCGCACATGCTGGACAAGTACCGGCAGACCGAGGCGCGGATCGTCGCCGCCACGGACGGCGCGGGCCGAGCGGCCGCGAGGGTGTCGCTGCTCGCCGCGGTCGGTACCGGCGCCGGGGCGGCGCTGATCTGGGGCGCCCTGCTGTACATGGTGTCCACTGGCCGGATCGGCCTCGCGGCTGCTGGCTCGGCGACGTTCGCGCTGCGCACCGCCGGCAACGGCGTGCAGGGCATGGTCGGCAACGGCGCCCGCCTGTACCGGATGGGCCTGTTCCTGGACGACTTCTTCCGGTTCCTGGACGAGGCCGGCGGGCACCGCATCGCCCGGGGTGACGCCGTGCCCGGCCCGCCGAAGACGATCGAGGTCGCCGGCCTGACCTACACCTACCCCGGCGAGCAGCAGGAACCGGCGCTGCGCGGCATCGACCTGACCCTCACCCAGGGCGAGGTCGTCGCGGTGATCGGGCAGAACGGCTCCGGCAAGTCCACCCTCCTCAAGCTGCTGTCGGGCCTGTACGTGCCCCAGCCCGGGGGCGGGTCGATCACCTGGGACGGCGTGCCGATCGGCGACCTGGACGCCGAGGCGATGTGGCGGCAGGTCGCCCGCGTGCCGCAGGAGTTCGCCCGCTGGCCGCTCCCGGCCGGCGAGAACATCCACCTCGGCCACCACGACGGCGCCCCCGACCCGCAGGTGGTGGCGGCCGCCGCGCTGACCGGCTTCGACGAGATCGTGTCCCGGCTGCGGTCGGGCTGGCGGACCCTGCTCGCGCAGGGCTGGATGGGCGGGGCGGAACTGTCCGGGGGCGGCTGGCAGCGGGCGGCGGTCGCCCGTGCGTTCTACCGCACGGTCCGTCAGCCGGGCCTGCTGATCCTGGACGAGCCGACCTCCGACCTCGACCCGCGCGCCGAGCACAAGATCCTGCACGCCCTGCGCGGGCTGGCGGACGGCCGGATCACCCTCCTGGTCACCCACAACCTGGCCAACGCGCGGCTCGCGGACCGGGTCGTCGTCATGGACCAGGGCCGGATCGTGCAGACGGGCACCTGGGACCAGCTCGCCGACCGGCCCGACGGCCTCTTCCGGGAGCTGCTCGACCTCCAGCAGGACCGGACCGTCCCGGCCCAGCGAACCACCGCCGAGTAGCAGCACCCACCGCCGGGGCGGGCGCCCGCAGGTGCCCGCCCCGGCCCACACGAGGAACAGCGCATGGACTTCCACACCTGGCCGCCGAAGGTGCTGGTTGTAGACACAGAAGGCTCCGGTGCGAGCCCGCCCGACCTGGTCGAGCTGGCCGCCGTCCCGATCACCGCCGGCACGGCGCGCGCCGACGCAATCCGTCAGAGCCTGGTGCGACCACCCAACCCGGTCACGCAGCGAGCCTCCGCCCTGAACGGCCTCACCAACCAAGTCCTCGCGAACGCGCCCACCTGGGAGACGATCGCCGACCAGGTACGCGCCGACCTAAGCGGTGCGTGGATCACCGCGCACAACGCCTCCGTCGACTACCGGCTCCTCACCCGGCTGCTGCCTGGGTGGGAGCCCGCCGGGGTGATCTGCACCCTGCGCCTGGCCAGGGCTCTCCGTCCCGACTTGGCACGCCACACCCTCGATGCGCTGATCGAGGCGGTCGCCGTACCGCTGGCCGAAGTGGCGGGGCTGCGGCACCGTGCGGCCTACGACGCCCACGCAACCGCCCTGCTACTCCTCGCCCTTGCCGAACGCCTGGACACCTGGGCTGACCTGACGGCCATTGCAGTTCCACCTGCCCTGCGCCCGAGGCCGGTGGATGAACAACAAGGGCTCTGGTAATGAAAGCCCCTGCTGGGGACGTGTTTCTGGCGCTCGCACAGCACCGGCGACCAGGTCAGCGGCCGACTGCGACTGGGCAGGGAAGGCGTGCTCCTGTCCGCTTCGCTTCGGTCACCTCGCGCCCCGCTGGTGGGCACGCGGACTGCCGGCGCTCATGCAGCCGCCTCAGCAGGCAAGTCGCCTACCTGCAAGAGCCGTTGAAGTTCATGCTTGCGGACGCGGTATTCAGACCCCACCCGCAGCACGCTGCACGGGTACTGGCCGGTTCGGGCGAGCTTGTAGCCGGTGGTGCGGCTCAGGCTGAGCAGTTCGTTCGCGTCGGGCAGGCGGATGGCCGGCGGAAGGCTGGCCATCCGCCGGCGGATCGGCAGGTCGGGAAGATCCAGCACTCGCAGGAGGTCCGCGGTGACGACGCGGTGCTGGTCACCGACCTTGAGGACGGCGCAGGGGTAGGTGCCCTCATGGATCATGCGGTACCCCGTACTGCGGGTGAGATCCAGCAGCTTGTTGGCGTCCGCCACGAGCAGCGCGGGGGGAAGCTGCGCCAGGGCCTCGCGGGAGAAGCGCTTGGCACGCACCCTCGCTGTCATGTCGTTCAAAGCAGCACTCCCCCGTGCGGGATGTTCTCTGTCGGAGAAACTTCTACCACACTTGCTCGCGGAGCAGCGAAAAGCCAAGCTATGCTGCTTCCCATGACAACGAAGCCGGTCCCTACCGCACTCACCCTCCGCGTGGGCGAAGCCATCCGCGGGGAGCGCACCCGCCAGGGGCTGTCCGCCCCCGAGGTCGCCAGGCGCTGCGCCGACTTCGGCGTGCCGATCCCGCCCACCGCGATCAACAAGATCGAGAAGGCCGGACGCGGCAGCCTGAAGGTCGAAGAGGTCCTCGCGCTCGCCGCCGCGCTGAACCTGCCCGTCGCCTCCCTCCTGGTGCCGCTCGGGACGGAGGCCAGCATCGACCTGTTGCCGAACCTGCGCCTATCCAGCTGGGCGGCCGTTCAGCTGATCACCGGCGAGGGCGTCACCGACAACGAGCCGGAGGGCAGCCCGCGCTCCACGCTGGCGATGTTCCGGGAGCACGAGGTGGACGTGCAGACGGCGACGATCTCCACGCGCGCTGCCCGAGACTGGCGGGCGCAGGCAGGCAAGTCCTCCGTCGGCTCGGACAGATACGACCAACTGACCCGACAGGCAGCCGAGATGGAGCGGATCGCCCACGAGGACTGTCGACGCCTGCTGGATACCCGCCAACGAATGCGCGCTCTTGACCTGCACCCGGCACCGCTGCCGGAGCACCTCGCATTTGTCGCCCAAGAAGAGGAGGTGCCCAACTGAAGGGCTCCATAACCCGCGCGTGCTACTGCCGGGACTCGAAGACCGGCGCCCTCTACACCGCGTCTAACCCCTGCCCCAAGCTCCGGGCCCCCACGCACGGCAAGTGGTCCGTGCGTCAGGAGGTCGCCCCGGACGCCGACGGCAAGCGCCGCCAGTTCCGCCGCACCGGCTTCGACACGTCGAAGGAGGCGCAGAAGGAGCTGGACCGGGTCCGGGCTCTCCTCGCCCTCGCGGACGAGGACGATCCCGATGCGCTGGCCCGCGTCAGTGATCTGATCATGCTCTGCCAGAAGGAGCGCTCGCCGCTCCCGGCCCCCGAGAACACCGCCCGGCTGCTGCGGGCGGGGTTCAAGCTGACCAGCCGCATCACGGTCGGCGATTGGCTGGACTTCTGGCTCAAGGGCAAGAAGAAGCTCCGGCCTACGGGGTGGACGCGCTACGAGGTGGACGTCCGCTGCCACCTCAAGCCGCGCATTGGTGAGCGGCGGCTCGACCAGCTGAGCATTGAGCACCTCGATGAGATGTTCGAGGGGATCGACGCGACCAATGTGGAGATCGTGGAGCAGAACGCTCAGCGGCACCAGGCCGTCGCAGACCTCAAGCTGATCGAGGGCCGGGCGGCGCGCCGGACCGCCCGCGAGGCCATCGCCGCGATGCCGCCCTTCCGGCGGGTGACGGGGCTGTCCTCACAGCACCACATCAAGGCGACCCTGCGGGGTGCGCTGAACGCCGCCATCGCCCGGCAGTTGATCGTCTTCAACCCGGCGCACCACGTCGAGCTGACGACCGCGCCGAAGCCCAAGGCCCTGGTGTGGACGGCCGCCCGCATCGCCGAGTGGAAGCGGACCGGCAAGAAGCCGTCCCCGGTCATGGTCTGGACCCCCGACCAGGCCGGCATCTTCCTCGACCACGTCTCCGACCACCGGCTCTACGCGCTGTGGCACCTGTTCTGCTTCCGCGGCCCGCGCCGCGGCGAGGGCGTTGGCGCCCGCTGGGTTGACTTCGACAGGGACAACCGGTCCCTGTCGGTGGAGACCCAGCTCGTGCAGCTGGGCTGGAGCGTCCTGGAAGGCGAGCCGAAGACCGCCAGCGGTGTTCGCATCGTCGCTCTGGACCTGGACACCACCAGCGTCCTGGTCCACCACGAGAAGCGGCAGAAGGCGGAGCGGTTCCGCTTCGGCCCCGGGTGGGCCGACACGGGCCGCATGTTCGTGGAGGAGGACGGCACCTGGCTCCACCCGGGCAAGGTCAGCGACCTCTTCGGCCGCCTGGTGGAGGAGGCCGGCCTGCCGCCCGTCCGACTCCACGACCTCCGGCACCTGGCCGCCACGCTCGCCCTGCTGGCGGGTATCGACCCCAAGGTCGTGTCCGAGATGCTCGGCCACAGCGACACGGCCATCACCCGCGACATCTACCAGACCGTCCTGGACGAAATCGCGCGTGAGGCGGCCGAGGCCGTCGTGAAGCTCGTCCCCCGCCGCAAGGCGGTCTACCCTCGGCCCGGCATCGTCGTCGCCTGACCCTTTGCCGACAGCGCTCGCCAGGAAATTCTTCCTGGCGGGCGCTGTCGTTTCAGGAGGCTGCATCGGTTGAAGATTTCACGCTCCGTCACCGAGCAACGGGGTGCGATGGATGCCGAGAAGCGCGGCGGCCGAGGCCCCGCTGAATCGGCCTCGACAGCACTCGGAGGCTCCGGGCAAGTTTCGGGCAATTTCCTGACATGTACGCGCCATGGACTAGACCATTGAATTGACAGTGGACATGAAAAGGCCCAGGTCAGATAGCATCTGACCTGGGCCTCGGTGAGCCGCCTATGGGATTCGAACCCATGACCTACGCATTACGAGTGGGCTCGGTTGCGTGCCCACCAGTCCCAACGGGCCGCTCCGAATCCCAGTTTTGCCTGATCAGAGCACCCGTGGGTGTGCCGGTGAGTCCCAGGTGGAGCCACGCGTCCCACGGGTGCCCGAACGTCCCGGGCACTTCGCGGGCACCCCGTGCTCCGAAGAACTTCCTAACGTCCAGCTTAGACCGCTGTTCTCCGACCGTCACGCTGGGCGATCTCCCTCCAGGGGTAGGCCGGCTACGGCTGCGGTGGGTGGATCTGCCTCGCCGCGGCGCCGCCTGAGCCCAGGGAGGCAGACGCGATGACGCCTCCGTGTAACCGTGCCCGTCCCCTCGCTGGCTCGCGCTGGCCGTATTCCCGATCGCAACCAAGTGCGATAAACGCAACAAGCACTAGATTGTCCTGGTTCTGGCATGTATCTTGTCCGGTTCATCCCCGGGAGGGCCGGCGGATGATGTGCTGGGGGGTACGTGGCGGGTCTGCAGGTGTTCCGCGTTTCTGATGGGGATGTTCGTCGTGTCGAGGGTGACACCGTGGAGCTGGAGCGTCACCTCCAGGCTCTCGTCGAGGCGAACATGGAGGAGATGCTGGGCGTTCGCTTCCTGGCGAGCGAGTACTCCACTGGTCCGGTGCACCGGGGCCGGATCGACAGCCTGGGCCTGGACGAGGACGGCAGCCCGGTGCTGATCGAGTACAAGCGCACGAGCAGCGAGTCCGTCCTCGCTCAGGGGCTGTTCTACCTGTCGTGGCTGGTGGAGCACCGCGACGAGTTCGAGGCGCTCGTCGAGAAGCGGCTCGGCGCCGAGGCCGCCGAGCAGGTGGATTGGAGCAACCCGCGGGTGGTCTGCATCGCGGCGGACTTCACCCGGTACGACCTGGCGGCGGCCGGGATGTCCCACCACCGGATCGACATGGTGGTCTACCGGCGCTACGGGGACGACCTGGTGACGCTTGAGCTGGCGGCATCGGTCGCCGGCGGGTGCGGCACCCTGCTGGGTCGGCGGTCGGAACTTGCGCGACCGGTCTCGGCCAGCCGTCGGACGGTCACTGATGTTCTCGCGCAGGCCAGCGGCGAGGTCCGCGGGCTGTATGACGAGCTTGACGCGCGTCTGCTCGACCTCGGCGAGGGCCACTCGGTGTCACTGCAGCACTACGTCGCCTACCGCCGCCGGCGGAACTTCGCCTGCGTCCGGGTGCTGGCGCAGGCGCAGGCTCTGGTCGTCTTCCTGCGCGTGGACCCGACGACGGTCCAGCTGATCCCGGGCTGGACCCGGGACGTCCGGAGAATCGGCCACCTCGGGACGGGCGAGCTGGAGGTCCGGATCGGATCGGTGGAGGACCTCGATCGGTCGATGGCCCTGCTGCACACGAGCTACGCCGCCGCTGCGTAGTCCGTCAAGGGTGATGGGCCGTACCCCGAAAGAGGTACGGCCCATCGCTGTCGTTCGGCCCATCCGCAGGAGGACTGGTTCCGCAGGGCTCGCCTCAGCCGAGCAGACGCACCTTCCAGCGTTTCAACGCCTTTGCGTCACCGCCCCGGAGTACGCCACCGGCTGCCTCCACAGCGGCATTCGCTGCCTGGATGACGCTCTGCGCGTCGATCTCCGGGTTCTCTGCCACGGTCAGGCGGGCAAGCAGGTCCCATACCAACACCGGCCCGTGGGTGAACAGGTTCTTCCCGTCGCATCCGAAGTACGCGGCGCGCTGGTCCAGCGCGGGCTCGACCCGCTTGGCGAACTCCTCGTAGTTCGAGCAGGTGTCGAGCACCAGGCCGTGGCAGCGCAAGCCGCCTCGACTCCCTCGAAGACGATCAAGGTTGATCCACCGCCTGGTGTCGGCCACGTTTTCTCCAACCCAGGCGACCCCGTCGTCCGAGAAGCCACCATGGCCGGCGAACACGATCAGATCGGCTGGTGCGCGCAGAGCCTCCAGGGCCTCCGCGGCCGTGCCCGGGGTCATCACTTCGATCCTGATGGGATCCCCGCGCCCAGTGGGGTTCCAGCGGCGGCGGACCGTCCGCAACTGGTAGCCCAGCCCCTGGACGTACTCGACCATCGGCTCGTCCCCGGCGAACGCCATGACCCGGATCGTGCTCACTTCGCCCCCCTCCGTGGTGAACGGCTCCGGCTCGAAGGGTAGACGGTCCGCCGGGGCTGCGGTCACCGCCGGCGGGAGCGGGGTGGTGGGGTGACAGGTGGTTCGGCCGGCGGGGTGGGGGAAGAGTTGAGGGCCTGCTGGATGTGAGCTTGGCGGGCGGCCCAGCGGCTCAGGTCGCGCTGGTAGGTCCGGCCTGCCTCGCCTCCGGCGAGGCTGGGGTGTGGGGCGGCGGGCTGACGTTCCTGGGGGTTCGGCTGTTCGATGGTGATCCTCTGTTTCAGGGAGTGGCGACTCCGCGCGCGGGGCGGGGCCTGGTGGTCAGTGTCCGCAGTGGGGCTGCGGTGCTTGGGCCAGTGCGGTGATCAGAGCGCGTTCACGGACGAGGTCGGCGTGGGCCTCGGGCTGGTTCGGGTCCAGGGCTTCGAGTGCGCTGTCGATCGCCGCCAGGGCTTCCGCTCGGCGCCCGAGGCTCCGCCAGGCGGTAGCGGTGCGGAAGAGCATGATCGGGTCGCCGTCGTCGAAGGTGGGCCATGCGGCCAGCTTCAGGATGTGCTCGGCTTGGTCGGGCAACCCGTCGCCGAGCCAGAGGCCGTGGAGCAGGGCGTGGCAGACCTGGGGGTTGTCGCCGGCCTCGGCGAGGCTGCGGTCCATCTCTTCGAGGGCGTCGGGAGCGGAGCTTCCGAGAAGGGCGAACGCGGCGAGGGCGCGAGTGTACGGATCCCAGCGGGCGCGCTCGCGCTGCGGGGTCTGGTCGACAAGTTGCTGGATGCCGCGGCACCGGAAGTCGAAGCGCAGGCCGACGAGGTGGATGTGCCGGAGCGCCTGGGCGTGGACGCGGTCGGTTCCGGGCTGGGCGAGGTGGTCGGTGCCGGTGAGGTGGGCGAGAGCGCTGTTGCGTCGGCAACGCGCGTACCACGAGAGATGGTTGGCCAGGGCTGCACTGGTCTGCCAGTCCGCGTTGGCGCGGCTGAGCCACCGTGCCGCTTCGGCTGGCCAGGGCCGGCCTGCGTCGATCTCGTGCTCGATGAGCATGCGAACGGCGGCGAGCGCGGCGTCACGGAGTTCACCGCGGGTCACCGCGACGGCGAGGGCGCTGTATCCGCCGGGGCTGTCGAGGAGGCCGCGGATCATGATGCGCTGCGCCGGCGGGTGATGGGCTGCGCGGGCGATCCGTTCGATCGTGCGCAGGTCGGCGTTCGTGTTGGTCAGGGTTTCCTCGTTCGGTCCGATGTGGGGGCCGGCGGCAGTACTGCTCCCGTTGCGAGGCCCCGGCTGGGCGCGCGGGTGCCGTCGGTGCTGGGTGGTCAGCGGGCGCGGCGGTGACCGGTCGGGCCGGTGGTCGTCGCTGCTCCGGCGGGTGCTGCGGCAGGTGCGGGAGTGGTTGTCCTGGTGCGTGCCGCGTCGGCACGGATGGTCGCGGCCGGTGTGGTGCGGTGCTGCTGCGGCTGCTGCTGCGGGGGGTCGGTGTAGAGGGCCAGGTATTGGCCGATCGCGCTGCGCAGAGGTTCGGGGTCGAGTTGTCCGAACTGGTGCAGACGGTCGAGGTCGTGGAGCGTGTGGACGAAGCCGGGTCGGGGAACGGTGCCGTGGGCGTCGAAGTCGAACTTGTTCGCGCCCAGTTCGGCGCCGCTCTCCAGTAGGACGGTTCGGATCCGGATCCCGTTGTACGTGTCGTCCCGGATGCCGGCCTGGGCGAGTTCGGCGGTGACCAGCACGCCGCCCCGGCGGGCGACGGCCTGGCGGCCGGTGGCGAAGCCGTCTTCCAGCGGGGCGAGGAAGGTGAGGACGGTGGCATGGGTGGGGTTCAGGGTTCCTCGTATGGGAGCGAAGGTCAGAGGGCGTGGCGGCGACCGGTGGGCGTGGAGCTCATCGCGGCTTCGGTGGGTTCTGCCGCAGGCGAGCGGTGGGTTGTCCTGGTGCGGGCGGCCTGGGCACGGCCGGCGGACAGGCCGAGCTGCGGCGCGGAGCCGGGTGGTGATGGGCCGGGCTCGGTGAGGCGGGCTGCTTCGCGGGCAGCGGCGAGTACGAGGGTCGTCGGTGTGGCCGGGCTGAACGTCGCGGTCCACAGGTTCGGTGGGCTACCGCCGTCGAGGGTCCAGCTCGCGGGGCCCGGTACGACGTCGAGGGTGCTGGATTCGGTCTGGGAGACCGACCACAGTTCGATGTCGCCACCGGGGATTCGGCTGGCCCTTGCCCTCGGGCGGTCGGAGTTCTCCCAGCCTTGAAGGCGGAGTCGGGCGTGGGCGAGGTCGGGGTCTCGGCTGCCTGGGACTGGGTCGGGCCGGTAGGTGCGGTTGGGGGTGAAGCTGGGCTCCGGGCTGGTCTCGAAGTCGTCGAGGACTTCGAGGGTGTCCAGGTCTTCGAGGGTCGCTCGGACTGCCGAGGTGACTGCGGCGATGACGGTCGGTGGCGTGTGGGTGGTGAACATCGCCGTCCAGCGCAGAGGGGTCGCGTCGCCGGACCACACGATCGGCTTGTCTCCCGCGGCGGTGATGGACCACCGGCTGGTCCAGGCAACGTCGTGGCGGTCTTCTGGGGTGTCCAGGACGGTCACCCGGTGGCACGGGCTGTTGAACTGGTGGTTGCCGAGCTCGTCGTCGGTGAAGTCCCAGTCGTAGATCGGTGTGCAGGCCGCTGCGGGGTCGTCGGGTGCCGGGCTGCCCGGTGGGCGGGGGTCTTCGGTCGGTGCGGTTGCAGCCGTCGTGATCGCCGAGCGGTAGAGGCTGGGAATCTCGTCCGGTCGCCGGCTGACGGGCTTCGGTGAGAGCGCCGCCTTCAGGACGGCGGCGACCAGATGAGCCGGTGCCCGCCGGGAGAACTCCGCCCGCCACACGTGCGCCTCGGCGTCCTCGAAGGTGTGCCCGCCGACGACGATGTCCGTGGCGGACTGGCCGTCGGGGCCGGGTGCCCAGCCGTCGGCGATGTGGTGCCAGATCGCGACCTGCTCAGGCCCGAAGTCGGGTGACTGCAGATGGGCCCAGCCGTCGATGAGGGTCTCCTCCCATCCGGCCCGCGCTGCGGAGGCGAAGAGTCCTTGCAGGTCGTGCGGTCCTTCGAGTGCGGCGCGGCGGTCGCGGCCCCGCATGTTGGTGAGGTGGGCAAGGGTGTCGACGAGGATCTCGGCGGGTGTGTTGCGGGTGAGCGACGTGCTCCAGCGCGCTGGGCTGAGCGGGGTGTCCGGGTGGGCGGTGATCTTCCAGACCGCTTGGTCGTCGCGCTCGGCGGCGGCGAGGACGAGATCGTAGTTCGGGGAGATCAGCCCTGCGCCCTCGGGGAGCCAGTCGACTGACTGCCAGCCGCGCCGGATCAGCGCGGACCAGACTGCTCCGGGTTGGCCGGGGCCGGCCAGCCGGCGGGGGACCACCTTCGTGGGTCGTTCAGCGATCGGGGGCCTCCTGGGGCTGGGCGGGGTTGGCTCGGGCGATCTTCAGCGGCCGGGCGTCCGCCCCCGGGCGACGTTCTCCGGTTGCACCGGGGCCGGGTCGGGGATGGCCGGGCTCGGCAGACCGGTGGAGCGGGCGGTGGCGGCTGCGGTCCGGGGCGGGGCGGGCACGACCGCCGAAGCGTGCGGGAGGGGCTGCCGGGGATCGTGGGTCCACTCATCGGCGGATTCGTGATCCGGAAAGGAGCCCTCGGTGAGGGTGTAGGTGCCGGCGGGGACGTCGACGTCCTCGAACAGCACCCGGACGGGGCTGCCGTCCGGGGCCAGGGAGTCATCGAGGATCACCCAGGTGTACCAGTCGTGCACCAGCTGGTCGTCCCCTCGCCACGCCTCCCCCGGCTTCCAGCCCGGATCCCAGGTCAGGTTCCTGGTGTACGAGGCGTCGCTCCTGAGCCCGTCGCCGCTGGAGCGGATCCGGTGCTCCAGCGCGATGGTCTCCGCGTTCGCCGGGACGCTGTGGTGGCCGGCCAGGGCGGCGATGGCGGTGGTGTCGGCGCCGCGCTGGATGAGCCAGTGCTGGGCGAGGACGGGCAGGGGGTGGGGCGAACTCTCGTAGTGGAACAGCCCGGCGGTCCGGTCCCGCCGGACGTGGATGGCCACATAGTGCGGGTCGCCGGGCATGCCCGCGGTGGCCGAGTTGTCGCGCACCACCAGGTAGCTGCTGCTCACGCCGTTGTTCATGAGCCGCCCGTGGGCGTGGTGCTGGGAGATCACGGTGTAGGAGGCCGCGTTCAGGGCGTTGCTGTACTCCGCTGCCGCGTCGTCCTTGGTGGCCGGGGCCAGGCCGTCAAGGTCGAGCAGCTCGTCGAAGCCGGTGTCGGTGTCGGTGATGGGCACTCCTGTCGAGCGGTGGGGGTGGGGCGGGGCCTGGGCCGGTGGGCTCGAAGGCGAGCCTGGTCGGACCGGACCGCCGGGGCGCAGGCGCGCGGTCGTCAGCGCCCGTGCGGCTTCTGCGGCCCGGTACGGCCGGGGCCGGCCGCGTTCGTCTCGGCGGCAAGAGGGGCCGACGGGGTGAGGGTGCTGCGGGTTCGGGCTGCGGTGGCCCTGTTGGTCGCGGAGGGGGCCGCGGACAGCTCCCGGTACAGGTCGATCAGTCCCACCAGGCGCTGGTGGCGTTCGGCGCGCGCGGCCAGGGGCACGCCGAGGGCGGTGTGCAGCAGGAAGGCCGGCGCACTGTTCTTGTGGACCTCGCGGATCTCCCCGTCGGCGAGCCCTTGGAGGTCGCGTCGGACGGAGTCCAGGTGGGTGAGGGAGGTGTCGACAGCCTCCAGCAGATCCCTCTGGGCGGCGTCGAGTTTGAGTGCCGCCTGGTTGAGCTGACGGACGAGCATCCCGCGCGGGCCCGGCTCGCCGGCGCCGGGAAGGTATCGGATGCGGTCGACGCCGAACGCCTCGTGGACGGTCCGGGTGCCGATCTCGTGCGGCTGGAGCGGTCCGGGGACGTACGCGGTGGTGTAGGGGGTCGTCGGGTCGAGCAGCGTGCGCAGGTGCTCGACGCCCTCCAGCCACTGCTCGGCGGACTCCCGTTGGAACCAGCGCCCCATGGTGGACTGTGCGTTCGCCAGGACGCGGTCGAGCGCGGTGGTGGCCAGCGGGCGCAGGTGCGAGGGCAGTTCGGGGATCGGCTTCTGGGGGCCGTAGGCGCCTTCGATGGCGAGGCCGCCGGGGCACTGCGCGGCGACCAGGGCGGCGGCTGCGATGGCCTCGTCCTGGACGTAGTCGTCCGGTTCGGCGGCTTCGGTGTAGCGCGTCAGGCGGTGCTGGATGACGGTGTGTCGCTGGTGCGGGCGGGCGCGGTCGACTTCGTTGGCGAAGTCGGCCGCGTGGTCGCTGTCGAAGGGGCCGGTTCCCCAGGAACCCATCGGTGCGGTGCTCCTTGTGGTCGTCGGTCGTGGGCTTGGGGACGTGTGCCGCTCGCGGTGGTCAGCGGGCGGGCTGCCGGGGCTGGTCGGGTGGGTTGGTGGCGGTGGTCGAGCGGCTGGTGGCCGGTGCCGGTGGCGAGAGGACGACGCGGGTGCGGGCGGCCAGGGCCCGCGCGGACGGGCCGGCTGGGGCCTGGGGGGTGAGGGGGCGGATGTGGAGGTACTGCAGGTGCTCGGAGGTGAGGTCACGGCCGAGGCGGGCCACGGGCGCGGGGTCGGTCATCGCGGCCGTGACGGCTTCCAGGAGCGGGGCCGGGATGTTCTCCGACATGTCGATGGTCCAGCCCTCGACTTCGCCCGGATGGAGCTTGCCTCCGCTGATCTGCCAGTCGCGGCTCTCGCCGACGAACAGCTGCCCGGCGGGGGCGGTGCAGCGGTAGACGCTGGCCATGCCGGTGTCCGGTTCGTCCCACATCAGGTGTTCGCGGGTGCTGTTGTCGTGCCAGCCTGCGGCGATGATCGGCACGAGGCCGTCGTCGGTGTTCCAGGCGGGCCGGGTCAGCTCGCCTGGGTCGCTAGCGAGCGCGGTGTGCAGGGCGGTCACGATCTCCGGCGGGGTGCGGGGGTCCGCGGTGGCCTGCCAGACCTCCTCGCCGCTCGGCTGGTAGGTGAAGGAGGCGGTCCAGCTGGTCCCCGTGTGGTCGGTGGTGGACCGGGTGCGCAGCCGCTGGCACGGGCTGGTGTACACCGTGGTGGCGCCCTGCTGCTCGGTGGTCCAGCCCCGGTCGGTCAGGGGCTTGGAGGCAGTGGTGCGGTCGTGGCCGGGGCCGGCGAGGTAGACCGGGGCGACGAGGGCCAGCGGCGCGGGCCGGAAGTCCGGAGCGAAGAGTTCCGAGGTGCGCGCGGCGGCCCCGGTCAGCAGACGGTCGATCGCGTGGAGCGCCTGCTCGTGCTGGGCGTCCGGCAGCGATCCCCAGGTCCACGTGGTGCCGTCGCCGACCGGCCGGTCGTGCAGCACTTCGGCGATCCCGCTGAGATCCACCCCGTTGATCTGCGCTGCGGCGGCGTAGGCTGCCGCGTCCTTCAAGTCGTCTATGGTGAAGGGGAGTTCATTCAGCGCCGTGGTGAGGGGAGGTGCCGGCCTGCGGTTTGCGGTCCGCCGGTCGAGGTTGGCGCCCGGGTCCAGGCCGAGAAGCGCCGGCGCACTCGCCGCCGCCGCAACGACCATGTCTTCCACCAGCAGGCACGCCAGGGCCTTTTGCTCAGCGGGAAGTTGGCCCCAGGTCGTCGGGGTGCCGCTCCGGCTGCTGGGGATGACCCGGTCCACGATGTACCACTCGGGTATGAAGTCGAAGTGCTCGACCTCTTCCAGGACCTCCTCGCACAGCTCAGCTGCCGCTCCCCGCAGGTCCGCCTCGGTGTACGGGCCGGCGTTGTCGGGGGCGGCCCCCGTCCGGTGGCCGAGGTGGGCGAGCAGGTCCTCGTCCATCCAGTCCCGGTCCCGCTGCAGGGGGGTGGGGTCGGTGAGGGCCTGGGCGAGGGCGTCGACAACGACCGTGGGGGCGTTGGTGGTGACCATGGCCTGCCAGTAGGGCGGGTAGCCGCCGGATCCCCGCGGGCCGATCTCCACGTACAGGTGCGGGTGGGCCATGAGGTCGTGCGGATCGCCGGGCGGGTCCAGGCGGACCTGGACGCGGGCGAGTTCGTCGGGAGCTTCGAGGTCGAGCACGCCGCCGCGGTAGGTGCTGCGCCAGCCGGCGTCGGTGAGGGTGCGGATCAGGGTCCGCCGGTCGGCCGGCTGTTGGAGGGCGGGGTGCGTCTCGCCGGTCCAGTCGAGGGTGTCTCCGGTGCGGGCGAGTACGTCGGTGACGGCCATGATGATCTCAGGCGGCGTCTCGGTCGAGAAGCCGGCCATCCAGGTCGGTGTGCCGAGGGGCTCCGGCGCTGCAGTGATCCGCCAGGCGGCGCCGGGGTCGAGCTGGCCGTCCGCGACGCGGAAGCGATGATTCGGGCTCCAGGCGAATTCCTGGGACAGGTCGTCGTCGGCGCTGCGGCCCCAGCCCTGCTGGATGAGGCGGTCGAAGACGCGGTTGGTGTGGCGGGCCCCTGCGAGGTAGGTCGGGGTGACGTCGATCGTGGTTTCGGGGATGGCGGTTCCTCGGGGCTGTCAGCGGCTGGGACCGCGGATAACGGGGGCGGGGCGGGCAGCGGGTTCTGGTTCGGTGGCGCGGCCGGGCGGTGTCGCCGCGCAGGCGCTCAGCGGGTACGCGGCCCCGGCCCGGCTGTCGGCTGTGCGGCAGGCGCGCGTGCCGACAGGGTGGTCGGAGTGGTGCCGGCGGAAGCACGGGGCCGGGGGGTGCTGCGGGCGGCCAGGGCGCGGTGGACGTCCAGCGGCGTCGGGCCGGAGGGGATCTCGGTCAGTTCGGCGGCGCCGATGACGGCCGCACCGACGGCCAGGTCGCCGAGGTCTCCGATGTCGCGGATGGCGGGGGCGAGCATCGCGCTGACCATGGTGTGCAGGATCCGGTCCGGAGTGGAGCGGGTGGCCGCGGCGGACCAGCCGTGTTCGCCCGCGATGTCGACGCTCCAGAAGGCGTCCTGCCCGGTTTCCTCCCACTCCTCCAGCCCGTAAGGTGCCTGCGTGTTGAGGACGATCGTGACCTGCGGGCTGTGCTCGGCGCACGCCGTCTCGGTGCCCGTCTCGGCATCCCAGGTGAGAGTCCATCCGTGGGAGAGAACAGCGTCACGCCACTCTGGGTCGGCAGCGGCCTCGGTCAGCCGGCCACCGGTGCGCAGCCGGTCGGCCAGGTCGGTGGTGATGGCCTCGACCACTTCGACCGGGGTGTTCTCCGTGAGGCCGACCGTCCACAGCGGCGGGAGGTTCGGGCTTTCGTGGACGGCGATCTTCCACATGACGTTGCCGGTCTCCGGCTCGATTCCGAGGCGGACCCGGCTGTCGGTGGAGATGATCAGCTGGTTGCCGTGGCCGTCGTCGAGGCGGACGGCTCCCACGTCGGTGAGCGGACGGATCGCGCGTTCGGCGTCCAGGGCGGGGCCGGCGTACAGGGCAGGTGTGATGCTGACCTGCAGCCAGGGCTGGTCGTTGGCCTTCTTCGTCCAGTAGGGGGCGGTGGTGGTCAAAAGCTGTTCCCTCGGTGGTCTCAGGCGGCTCGCCGTCGCTCTGCCGCCCGGGGTTGGGGTGCGGCGGCAGGCAGGTCTACGACGTGGGGCGGTGGAGGTGCGGGCGCGCGGTGGCGGCGCGGCCGTGAACGCGGGAGTGGATGTCGGGGGGAGACCCGACAGGGTGGTTGGGGTTCCGGCTCATCGACACCTTGCGGGTCAGCGGGTGGGGCGAGCCGGTGCGGCGGGCGCCCTGTGGTGAGCCGCGGGTATGTCGGCGACTCGGCCTTGCCGTGTCGCTGTCGCCCGGGCTGCGCTCACGCGCGGGACCTCGGCCTGGGCGCTGGCGGTTGTGGACAGTGCGGGTCGGGCTCGCAGCGCGTTGGCCGTGTCGGTGAACCGGCGCCAGGCGTAGTCGCTCCGGTCGAGGGCCCAGCCGGGTGCCCGGGCGGTCAGGGCGGGTGCCAGCGCGGCGACCTGGTCGGCGGGGGCCGCGCCCCAGGCCAGCAGCGAGCCGCTGCTCGACCACAGGTCGAGGTACCAGTCGCCGCCGAGCGGGTACGCCTTGACGTGAGCTTGGTCGGGTTCCTCCTGGTAGTGCCACAGGGTGCGGTGGAGGGGCTGCCAGCCCGGGCCGACGAACTCGGGGGCCGGGATGTCCTCGCCGGGGCGCTCGCCACGGTCGGCGACGGTGAACAGGTCGTGCAGCGATCCGTCGTTGAGCGCGGCCTTGACCAGGTCGAGGACTTCGGTGGCGTCCAGTCCTTCACGGCCGTCGAGGACACCGACGACGTGGCTGAGGGTGCGCAGGGTGTGCCTGGCGTTGCCGGGGTCAATCCACTCCTCGGGTGGGTCCTGGTTGGCGAGGCTGGCTTTCACCCTGACCGCCACTGACCGCAGGTCCTCCAGCTGCTGCGCTCCGGGGCGAGTGGACAACTGCGATACCCGGTAGGCGAGTTCGTCGTAGGGGCGCATGTGCTGGCGCACGAGGTGAAGGGCGTAGCGGTCGGCGCCCTCCCGGAAGCTCGCGACTGCGGCGGTGCGGACGGCCGCGTCGTGACCGCGGAGCGAGGTGAGCAGGGTCATGTACCGGTCGTGGGTGTCGATCTGCTCGCGCAGCACGCGCTCGTACGCCTGGTTCAGCAGGTTCAAGTCGCTCTGGTCGGCAGCCTGGTGGTCGCCGTAGCGCTCCGCACTGGCACGTAGCTCTGCGACGCGGTCAGCTGCGGGCCGTCCCCAGGTGCCGGTCATGGCGTACGCCGGCGGGGCGCGGGCGCCTGCGTGCGAGATGCTTCGGCGGGCAGGAGTGCGGTGGCCGTGGCCGCCTTGCCGTCGGCCGGCAGTCGGCGTGCGGTGGCAGCGCGCTCGCCGGTCGGTGTGGCGGCCCGCCGCTCCAGGGGGACGATGTCCATATCTACCTTGTGCTCCTAGGGATCTGTCGGGCGGCCAGAGCGCGGTGCGGGCGGTCAGCGGGACTTCGGCGGTGGGCCGTCGCGGCCCGGCGCTCCGGCGTGGCCGGGCCGGTCGGTGGCCGGGGGAAGTGTGGCTGGGGCGGCCGGTGTGGTTCGGGCACGGGCCGCGGCGGATCGCGGTGAGCGGTCGGTGCCGAGGCGGCCGACGGCATGGTCGGCCGCCTCCCGGCCGGAGGCGACGATCTCGGCCGTCAGCCGGAGTGCTTCACCGGCGTCCCCGCCGACACGGTGGTGGAGGGCCCAGCCGCCGGCCGCGCGCAGGGCCCGGGCGCTGCGATCCAGCACGCCGCCCTCCCCGGTGATGACGCCGGCCACCCTGCGGGCCTCGGCGGGATCGGTGGCGCGCAGGAGGTGGGTGGTGACGTTGTCGATGCGCTCGGCCAGTTGTTCCGCGGTGTTGCCGGGCAGGCGGTCGCCGGTGACTGCGATGAAGGGCGGTGGCGTCGGGCGGACGCCGAGGGTGGGGTCGAGGGTGACGTCGTACCCGGCGGTGGCGAGGAGGACGGCCGTGTCGGTGGCGATCTCGTTTTCCTCGTGCTGCTGGTGGCCGGTGGGCAGGGTGTAGTGGTCCGGGCTGCCGGGGTTGGGCGCGAAGCCTGTTGTGCCGACGAGGAAGGCGGTGTGCCCGTCCCCGCCGCTGGCCACGATCGCGCCTTCGTCGGTGCGTCGGATGGTGACCGCGTTCGGGTCCGGCAAGCTGGGGCCGGCGGGCTCGGGTTCGGCTGGTGCCTCGCCTGTGTCTTGCCGGCCTCGCTGCTGGCCGTTGCCGGGTGGGAGGTTACGGCGCGGGCTCGGTTCGAGGCGGACCTGAGTGCGGTTGGCGGCGGGGATCTGGAGGCGCTGGCGGAGCGCCGGCAGGGGGTTGACGACCTCGTCGAGCGCTGCGCTGATGAGGGCGTTGGGGGTGTGGCCGGTGAAGGCGGCGTGCCAGCGTTCGCTGGGGTATCCGCGCGGGCCGCCCCAGAGGGTGACGGTCGGACCGATCCCGCGGATGTCGCCGATGTTGTGGTTGACGGCGATGCCGGCGGTGACGTCGGGGCGGGTGTAGCTGTAGACGCCGTGGACGGGGCTGGTCTCCCGCGACCATGGTTCGTCGGCGGCCTCCAAGTCGGCCGCGATGGTGTTGTCCAGCGACCGGCGTCCCCGCAGGAGTTCGTCGCGCACCGTCTCGGAGGTCGCGGTCAGGGCGTGGGAGAGGCGCTCGGCCACCGCGGTGACGACCTCGACCGGTGTGCGGGTGCAGAAGGTGGCGCGCCAGGTTCGCTTGCCGACGGGCGAGGCGTACGCGGCGATGGTCCAGCGGGGCCCGGTGCTGGTGTCGTGGTCGAGTTCGATCGCGGCGAGGAGGGACTCGTGCAGGGCGACGGTGGTGTCCTGCCCCGGGCTGTAGCGGCTCCAGGTGGGGGACGTTTCGAGGAAGTGCGCGAGGGCGGCTTCGGCGTCGCCCGGTCCGGCCAAGTGGCCTGGTGTCACGACCACTTCGAGGTCGGGGACGGGGGTACTCAGGGGGCCTCCTTCCGAATGGGATCGCTCGCGGCGGCCCGTGCCGCGGCGCTGCCGGGCGGATACAGCACCGGGGGCAGGGTGTTGGGGGCGTCGTGCACCCGGGTGATCGCGTCGACCAGGGCGGTCAGGACCGGTGCGGGGGCTGCTTCGCTCACCGAGATCGACCAGAACCGGCTGTCCTTGATGCCGTTGGCGTCCCAGCAGCCGTCCTGGCCCGACTGGAACGGATCGAGCATCCGGCCGGTGCGGTCGTGGTGGGTGGCTGATGCCTTGTCGCCGTTGGCGGCCAGGTAGTGGAACGGGTAGGCGCGCAGTCCGGGTGACCTCTGCCACCCGGCGTCGGCGAAGCCGTCGAGGGCGGTTGCCGGGTCGGCGGTGTCCCAGAAGTCGAACAGCGGGTGCTCGTCCTGGTGGAGGCGGGCGAGCGTGGTCGTGACCGCGGCCACGACCTCGATGGGCGTGTTGCGGTTGAGGTGCGCGCCCCAGAGCGGCTGGTCGAACGGCTCGTCGTGGACGAGCACCCGCCACGAGGGCCAGCTCCAGTGGGGGAAGACGTAGCCGACGTGGATCCGGTGGTCGGGGGTGACGGCCGTGGTGTTCTTCGCGGCGCGGGTGAGGTGGGCGCCGAGGTCGAGCAGGGGCTGCATCGCCCGGTCGAGGCCGTCGGGTGGCATGTCGGCGGCGTCCCAGTAGGTGGATGGGTCGCCGTACTTCTTGAACAGGTCCGTCTCCTTCAGGCAAGGGGGCCGGGCCGCCGGGCGGGCGGCGGCCCGGCCCTCGGCGGTCAGGCTTCGGCCTGCTCCGCGTCCACCGCCTCGGGGTCGGTCGTCCCCTCGGCGATCTGCCGCTCGGTCTCTGCGAGGCGCTGCTGGGCGATGCCGGCATAGTGCGGGGTGGCCTCCACGCCGACGAAGTTGCGGCCCTCCAGCAGGGCGGCGACTCCGGTGCTGCCGCTGCCGGCGCAGAAGTCGAGGATGGTCCCCTCCGGGCGGCAGATCTTGACCAGTTCCCGCATCACCGAGACGGGCTTCTGGGTGATGTGGACGCGGCCCGCCCGCGGCTGGGAGGCGGTGTAGAGGCCGGGCAGGTAGACGGGGTGGGCCTTACCGTCGATCGGGCCCTTGCTCCCCCACAGCACGAATTCACAATGCTGCGTAAACCTTCCCATTTGCGGCCGGGCGGCGGGCTTGTACCAGGCGAGTGCGCCGCGCCAGATCCATCCGCCGGCCTGCAGTGCGTCGCTCGTGGCGGCCAGCTGTCGCCAATCCGTGAAAACGAGGGCGACGCCGCCGTTCTTTGTCGCACGGTAGGACTCGGCCAGAAGCTGGGACAGCCAGTAGGTGTAGCTCCTCTGGTCCTTGTTCTCGCCGGGGAAATCGGCGAGGGAGTGGGCGGCATCCGCCGAGGTGTACTTCGCGCGGGCCGTTCGCCCGGTCCGCTCCTGGGCGGTGCGTCCGCCCGAGTTGTAGGGCGGATCAGTGATGACGGCGTCGATGGAGTTCGTGGGAATCGCGGCGAGCTGGATGAGGGCGTCGCCCTGGTGGATTTCGTAGGGCAAGGGGCGGACTGACCTCCTGGTCGGGGATGGGGAAGGCAGCCGGAACCCCGGTGTGACCTGGCCTTTCGGCTGGCGGCGGGAGGCCGGCGGGGCGGCTCCGAGTCGCTCGGGCTGCGGCTGCGTCAGGGAACCTAGCCCAGGTGCGGCTCGCAACCTAAAACGCGCTCCCGATCACCCTCGCGAAGATCGTTTTAGGTTGCGAGCCCCACTGCGCCTATCGTCTGCCACACCCCCGGAGATCACCCGGTCCGGATATGCCGTTTTAGGTTCCGAGCCGGTGCGGTTCTACCGTGGGGCCTCCCGGTCGATCACCGCCTTCTGCCTGCACGCCGACCATCACCTCGTTTTTGGTCGCGAGCCGAGAAGGCATTAGCGTCCGCCGGGAGCGCCGCCGGTATATCCCGGATCGCAGGGGCCGCATCGTTTTAGGTTGCGAGTCCTCGATTCGATACCTTCGGCCACCGCAAGCGAATTCCACCCCACTCATTCCAGGGGACACCCATGCCTTTTTCGAGATTACGAGCGCGGCTTGCTGCCGCTCCCGCCGGCCCGCCCGCCCGCACCCCGGCCGGGCGGGCCCCGCCCCGCACCCCGCCGCACGACCCGACAGGAGCCCCCGCCTTGCTCGCCCTCACCGCACGGATGCGGATGCCCAAGCCCCACCCGCCGGACCCCGGCTCCGCCCGGGCCGGAGGTGACGTCCGGGGGGCGCGATGAGCTTGCAGAAGTGGATCGGCGGCGGTCTCGCCGGCCTCCTCCTGGCGCCGTTCGCCATCGCCTTCCCCGCCTTGGCGGTCAGCGCCAACGACTCCACCAAGCCCGACACTTGTACCGGCCCCGGTCCACAGCCTGTGGACAGCGCGGCCGTCGCCGCCCAGGTCAAGGCGATCCTGGACGGCGCGACCGGGCAGGTCGGCCCGGTCGCCGGGCTGGACAACCCGGCCGTGCAGATCCCCTTCGCGAAGACGATCGTGGCGACGGGCATCTCGATGAACGTGTCCGCCCGCGGGCAGGTCGTCGCCCTGGCCACCGCGTTGCAGGAGTCGACCCTGCGGAACTTGTCCTACGGGGACCGGGATTCGCTCGGCTTGTTCCAGCAGCGCCCGTCGCAGGGCTGGGGCACGGCCGAGCAGATCCAGGACCCGGTGTACGCCTCGACCAAGTTCTACAAGGCGCTGCTGGAGGTTCCCGGCTGGGAGCAGCTGCCGGTCACCGTGGCGGCGCAGAAGGTCCAGCGGTCCGGCTATCCGGATGCCTACGCCAAGTGGGAGCCGCTGGCGACCGCTCTTCAGCAGGCCATCTCCCAGGTGCTGTCCGGGAGTTCGCCTCCCGCACCCACCCCTTCGCCGGGCGCGACCCCGTCGACCGGTCCGTCCGCACCGGCTACACCGAGCGGCTGCGGCACCGGAGGCGACGACGGAACGAACTGGGGCGTCATCCCGCCCGGCGTCCTGCCGGCCGGGTACCAGATCCCCACCGACGTCCCGCCGGCCGTGCAGAACGCCATCAAGTTCGCCCTCGGCCAGCTGGGCACGCCCTACCAGTGGGGCGGCACCTGCACCGACGCGCACGGCCAGGACCCGATGGGCCGGTGCGACTGCTCGTCCTTGACGCAGCAGGCGTACAAGGCCGGCGGCATCTCCATCGAACGCCGGACCTACGAGCAGGTCCACAACGGCACCGGCGTGAGCGTCGACGCCATCCGGCCGGGCGACCTGCTGTACACCCGGCCCGGCCCGGACGGCCCGGAGCACGTGGGCATGGCCATCGGCCAGGGTCTCGTGGTGCACGCACCAAAGACGGGCGACGTGGTCAAGATCTCCACGCTCGCGTCGTGGAAGGCCGACATCGTCGCCGCTCGCCGCATCGCCCCCTGACGGCAACTGACGTCCGTCTCAGCGCACTTCGCGCATCCTCCCCCTCCCGCGCGGCCTGCCCGCGCATCTTCCTGCCCTCTCTAGCTGTGGAGTGTGTTTGCTCACCTACTACCTCGCCGACGCCGCCACGCAGCTGGCGTACGATCCCGGCATCTCGCCGTCCGAGGGCGGCCTGCCCGGCCTGTCCGTCCTGAAGTCCACGGTCGGCTCGATCAACCTCTTCGCGATCATCGCGGTCGTCGGTGCGCTCTGCGTCAGCGGCATCGTCTGGGCCTGGGGCCACCACACCGGCTCGCACGGCAGCGAGCAGAAGGGGAAGCAGGGCGCCCTGGTCGCGGCGGGCTGCGCCCTTCTGCTGGGCGCCGCGAACGGCATCGTCACCTTCTTCAGCACGGTGGGGACCAGCGTCCACTGATGCCGAAGTCCTCGCCGTTCACCGGCCAGTCCCCCATGCTGCGCCGGCTGCTGATCGGCCTGGGCGTGCTCCTGGTCGTCGCCCTGCTGGCCGGGCTCACCGCCCGGCTGGCGGGCGGCGGCCACCGCGCCCCGAGCGCCGCCAACTCCCCCTCCGCCCCTTCCGCTTCCGCAACGTCCAGCTCCACGTCGCACGGCCCCGGCCCCACCCCCTCGGCCGCAGCTACACCAAGCGCGTCCGTCGTCGCCGCTCCGCCGCACACCAGCGACCCGATCGCGTACGCGAAGGCGTTCACCACCGCGCTGTGGAGCTACGACACCCGCACCGCGACCCAGCCCCAGCAGCTGGCCGGCCTCCGCGGCTGGCTCACCGATGAGAGCAAGTACGCCGACCCGGACGCCCTGGCCGCCCAGCTGCCCGACCCGGTCCTGTGGAGCCGGATGCGCGACAACGGCCAGCACGCCGTCGGCGAGGCTGCCGAGGCGCACCTGCCCGCCGCGTGGCAGCAGGCCATCGGCAAGGACCCGACGCAGCTCACCATCGCCTACGTCTACGCGGTCACCGTCACCGGCAAGCAGACCATCTCCTGGCTCGACGGCGGCCGGGGCGCCGAGGACCGCGCCATCACCCTGGCCGTCCAGTGCCGGCCGGGCCGCGACTGCGCGCTCGCCTCCATCGCCCCCACCGTCTACCCCTGACCTCCACCATCGTTCCCCACCAGAGGAGTTGATCGCCCCATCGGGTTCTGCGACATTCCCGGAACCGGCCTGCTCTGCGACGTCGTCGTCGGCGGTGTCAGCGACTCCGTCACCGACTCCATCGGCAACTGGGTCGCCAAGAGCGCCGGCGACCTCGCCAAGTCCGCGGTCGACCTCGCCTCCCGCGCCGTCGACAAGACGACCTCGGTCGACCTCGGCGCGGAATGGTTCCGCACCAACTACGCGACGATCCTCCCGATCGCGCTGGTCATGTTGGTGATGACCTTCATCCTCCAGCTGGTCCGGGCCGCATGGCGCCGCGACGGCCAGGCACTCACCCAGGCCGTCACCGGCACGGTGAGCGCAACGATCTTCGCCATGACCGCCATCAGTTTCACCGGTGTCTCCCTGGTCATCGTCGACGCCCTAAGCCGAGGGCTCTTCCAGATCGCCAACTCCAGCATGGACGACGCGGTCCGAAGGCTGGTCAAGGTGTCGATGATCGGCATCACGACGCCGCTCGGCTGGGCGATCCCCGCCCTGGTGGCACTCGGTTGCGCGGCCGGGGCGATCCTCTACTGGGGCGCGATGGTCCTGCGCAAGGTCACGATTCTCGTGCTCGTCGTGCTCGCCCCCTTCGCGGCGGCCGGCGGCGCGTGGGAGCCGACCCGCGACTGGCGCCGAAAGTGGATCGAGGCCACCGCCACGGTCGTCTTCAGCAAGCTGATCATGACGATCATCATGCTCGTCGGCGTCTCCGCACTCGGCCAGAGCGACACCAAGGACGGCATCCAGGCGTTGTCGGACATCATCGCCGGCCTCGTGGTCATGGCGCTGGTGCTGCTCTCCCCGATGGCGATCTACAAGTTCGTCCACTGGGCAGGCGACAGCGGCGGGCAGGCCCATGACCTGCACCGCAGCACCGCCACCGGCTTGCAGGTCGGCGCCGCGACCGCCCAGAAGGGCGCCCGGATGGCCGCGACCGCGGGTGCCGGCGGCGCGGGCGGAGCAGCGATGGGCGGAGGCGCTCCGCAGGGCCCGGCGCAGGTGCCCGGCCAGGACGCCCCGGCCGGCGGCAGTGCCGGCAGCTCGGGCTCCGGCGAAGGCTCGTCCCTGTCGCAGAGCAGCTTCCGCTTCCCCGGCACCTCCTCCGGAGGCGGCGGCGACGCGGTCGGAAAGGCTCTGATCACCCGACGTGCCCAGTCGGGCGGCGACCAGGGCCAGCCGCTGATCTCCCGGGCCCCGGCCTCCGGCCAGTCCGCCGGGGGTGGAGCGGGCGAGGGGTCAACCGCCAAGCCCGCGAGCGCAGTTGCTGCTGCGGCCTCGGGCGGGGGCGCCGCGCCGCAGGTCGTCTTCAGCGCCGCGCGTGGCGCCCGCGGCGCCGCCTCCCAGGCTCCTGCCGCCCCGCCGGCGTCCGCCGCCGGCCCCGCCACCCCGTCGGTGGCCGCCACCGGCCCGGCTGCGGCACCGAGCAGCCCCGTCGGTTCCCCGACGCCGCCGACCTCCTGACCAGCACCGGCCGGGGCCAGCGCCCGCCCGCGCGCCCCGGCCGGTACTCCCCGCCCTGACCGAAGGAGTGCCCCTGTCGGCCGACCTTCCCACACCGACCGTCCGCTTTCCCAGCCGATCCCGACGGGGAGTCCTGCTCGGGCTGACCGCCGCCCAGCTCACCGTCGTCGGCACTGCCGGCGCGATGCTCCTGGCGACCATGGTCGCCACCGGACTCGCCGGGGCCGCCCTCGCCACCCCGCTCTGGGCCCTGGCCGCCGCCCTCGTCGTCGTCCGCCTCCACAGCCGCTCCGTGGCAGATTGGGCCCCGATCCTCATCCGGTACTACCTCCGCCGCGCCAAGGGCCAGCTCGTCTGGCTCGCCCGGCCCGCCACCCGGCCCCGCCGCGACGGCCTGCTCCACCTGCCCGGCACCGACGCCAGCCTGCGCGCCGTCACCGCCCCCGGCGGTACGCTCGGCGCGATCCACAACCCGCAGAAGAACACCCTCACCGCCGTCATCCGGGTCAGCAGCCGCGCGTTCGCCCTGCTGGACCCCTCCACCCAGGCCGGCAACGTCAGCGCCTGGGGCCGGTGCCTGGCCTCGCTCGCCCGCACCGGCTACATCACCACCGTCCAGGTGATCGAGCGGACCGTCCCCGACAGCGGCGACGCCCTAGCCCGGTACTGGGCGGAGAACGGCCGCCCCGACGCTGCGGTCGCGGGCCCCGTCTACGAGGACCTCCTCGCCGCCGCAGGTCCGACCGCGGCCCCGCACGAGGCGTACATCGCGATCAGCCTGGACCTCAAGGGCGCCCGCCGCCTGATCGGCGAGGCCGGAGGCGGCCTGAGCGGTGCGTTCAGCGTCCTGTCCCAGCTGGTGCCCGGCTTCGAGCAGTCGCTGCGCAACGCCGGGCTCAACCCCCGCGGCTGGCTGAGCACCGGCGAGATCGCCGCCGTGATCCGCTCGGCCTACGACCCGAAGGCGCTCGCCAACCTGGAGCAGTGGTCGGAGACCGGCGAGGCCGTGGCCGACCCGGCCGCCGCCGGCCCCGTGGTGGTGGTCGAGGAACCAGGGCGTCTCACCACCGACACCGCCTGCCACGCGGTGTACTGGATCGAGCAGTGGCCCCGGTCCGAGGTCACCCACGGGTTCCTCCACCCGCTGGTGTTCGCCGGCGGCGCCCGCCGCACCCTCTCCCTCACCTACGGACCGCAGGCGCTGGACGCCGCGCTCAAGGCGGTGCAGCGCACCAAGTCGAGCATCATCGCCGACGCCGCCGAACGGGTCCGCAAGGGCCAGGTCGACTCCGAGGCCGACTCGATGGAGTACGCCGACGCCAAGCAGCACGAACGCGAGCTGATATCCGGGCACGCCGACGTCGACCTGACCGGCCTGGTGGTCGTCAGCGCCGACAATCCGGACGAGCTTCGCCGCGCCTGCGCCTCGATCGAGACCGCCGCCGCCGGCACCGGCCTGGACCCGCGGCTCCTGCGCTGGCAGCAGGCCGAGGCGTTCGCGCAGGCGGCCCTGCCGCTCGCCCGCACCTGACGGGAGGCAGCCGTGCACCACCACCCCAGCGACCACCGGCTCCTGCGCTTCGCGACCGCAGGCGTCGATGTCCACCACCACACCGCCATCCCGGAGCAAGAACCCGTCTCGCGAGGCGAGTTGGACGCGCTCCACGCCCACTGCGTCAGCTTGTTCGCGCTGCTCGACACCCACACCGGCACCACCCGGCCGCTCGCCCCGGCCGAGGCCGGGCACCTGCACGCCGCCCGCATCCGGCTCTGGCAGACCTGCGAGGCCCTCCACGACGCCTACCACCACGCCCCGCGCGCCGACGGGCGCCGCCCCACCCGCGAGGCGTGCGCGCTGCGGCTGCCGGAGGGCGCCCCGGACATGGTGATCTGCCAGCGCCACAGCACCACCTCCGGCCGCGTCCGGGTGATCGCCACCCCCTCCGAACTGCGCGGCACCCCGACCACAGCCCCTCGCACCTGACAGGAGAAACGTTCCTGCGCTCCGCCAGTGCCACCCCCCTGTTCACCCCGACCCGCTCGGACCGCTCCGCCCGCCGCCAGGCCAAGCGCGACCTCGCCGCCGCCCGCCGCACCGCCCGCCAGGCCGGCCGCCCCCACCGTCCGAAGAGCCGCCGCGAGGAGAACGCCGAACTCCTCCCCGCCTACCCCGCCGCCGGACGCCCCGGCCCCGCCTCCCTGCGCGGCGGCCGACTGCGACTGCCCGCCCACCGCATGACCACCGCGACCGCGTCGGCCGCCTACCCCTTCCTCGCCGAGGGCGGCCTCGGGTCCGCCGGCGTCCTCATCGGCCGCGACGTCCACGCCGAGGCGAGCTTCGTGTTCGACCCGTTCGCCCTCTACGGGAAAGTTGAAAACTTTACAAATCCGAACACGCTGGTCGCCGGCGTGATCGGCCAGGGCAAGTCGGCGCTGGCGAAGTCAATCGCCTTGCGCAGTACGGCGTTTGGCTACCGCGTCTACGTCCCGTGTGACCCGAAGGGGGAGTGGACGTCCGTCGCGGAGGCGATCGGCGGGACCACCATCGCGCTGGGGCCGGGCCTCAGCGGGAGGCTCAACCCCCTTGACGCTCCGGCGCCTCCGGCGGGGGTCGATCTGGCGGACTGGTCGGGCGAGGTCCGCAAGCGCCGGCTGCTGCTGCTCGGCTCGCTGGCCCGCACGGTTCTGAGGCGCGACCTGATGCCGATGGAGTACACCGCCATGGACATCGCTCTGGACGCGGTGGTCGACCGCTGCGCGCGTACGGGTCAGGTCCCGCTGCTGGGCGATGTCGCGGCCGTCCTCGGGCAGGCCGGGGTGCTGGACGCCGCGCTCGGCGACCCGACCCGGCGGGTCGGCGCAGCCGCCCAGGACCTCGCCCACGCCCTTCGCCGGCTGGTCAACGGTGACCTGGCGGGCATGTTCGACGCGCCGTCGACCGCGGCTTTCGACCCGAAGAGCCCGATGCTGACCATCGACCTCTCCCGGCTCGGCTCCACCGGTGACGACACCGCACTGACGCTGGCGATGACCTGCGCGTCCGCCTGGATGGAAGCGGCCCTGACCGACCCCAACGGGGGTCGCCGGTGGGTGATCTACGACGAGGCGTGGCGCGTGATGCGGCACGCGGCGCTGCTGGAGCGGATGCAGGCCCAGTGGAAGCTGAGCCGCGGATTGGGTATCGCGAACATGCTGATCATCCACCGCCTGTCCGACCTGCTGTCGGCCGGTGACGCGGGCTCGCGCACCCGGGCGCTCGCCGAGGGCCTGCTGACCGACTGCGCGACCCGCGTGATCTACCGGCAGGAGAGCGACCAGCTGGCCGCCACCGCCGGCCTGCTCGGCCTGAGCGGTGTCGAGACCGCGGCCATCGCCGCCCTCGGCAAGGGGCGAGGACTGTGGAAGGTGGCAGGGCGGTCGTTCGTTGTCCAACATCTGCTGCATCGTGCCGAGTTGGCACTGTTCGACACCGATGCCCGGATGCATGCGGCCCCGGAAGCGGCATGACCACGCCCGGCCGTCTTCGGCTCCACGGGGTGATCGACCCCGGTCCGATCGGGCCCGATGTCATCGTCCCACAGGCCGGCCTCGGCGCGGGCGGAATCCTTCAACACGCCGGGGCCACCGCGCCGGGCCCAGCGGCTCCCGCCCCGGCCGGCTACCTCCACCACCGCTGACCGCCAGGAGTCGTCATCGCCCACGTCACCATCGCCCACCTGCCCGACCGGCAGACGGTCGTCGCCGACCCCCCAGACCGGCGCGCCGCGTACTGGCTGGAGCAGGCCGGCTTCGTCCGCGACGACGCTCTGCAGCTGCACCGCATCCGCCAATGGACCGGCCTGTCCACCATCGAGGGGCAGATCCGGGACGCCCGGCGCCTGCTCGCCAACGCCGAGTACGGGATCACCCGGGTGTACAGCGTGGACGAGCAGCGTCTGCACGCCGATCCCCCGCCGATCCTGGCGACGCCGACGTCGCCGGGCCCGCCCCGCACCCTCAGCGACCGCAACCTGTCACTGCACCTGGTGAACGCGGACATCGCCGCCGGCCACATGGTGCTCCACGCGCACCACCAGGAGCCGGAGGGTTCGATCGAGCTGCTGGTCGACTACCCCGGCGCCGGCCAGGCTGCGGCGTTCTACACCGAGCGGGGCAGCGGCTACTACGGCGCCAGCCGCCACCCCACCCTCGCCGCCGCACGCGAGCAGTGGACCTCCTACGGCTACGCGGCCGAGGCCCCGGTGCCCGGCGCTTCACGTGCAGCTGCCGCCCGCCGGACCTCCCCGGCGGTGCTCGGCCGGCCGGGCGCGCTCCCGGCCTCGGTGCCGCACCCGGTGAACACCGCGGAGGCCAGCGATTGGAGCCGGTCCCCGTTCTGACCGGCCCTCACCAACTCACCTGTTTCGCCTATCTCTTGGAGACGCATGCCGACCATGACGCTCACCCGCCAGGACGCCCGACTGGAGGCCGCCCTCGGCCAGAGCCTCACCGCCCTGACCGCCACCCAGGCCCGGGTGGACGCGGAGACCGCGCGGGTGCTCGACACGCACCGTGCGCTGGTGGCCGCCGAGACCGCGGTGTCCTTCCAGCGCGTGCGGCTGATCAACGTCGCCGCCGCCCAGCGGCGCGTCGACGACGCCGTCCTCGACGAGCTGGACGCGCAGCTGGAGAAGCTGGAGGAGACGGCGGAGGAGCGTGACGTGCTGGAGGCCGACCTGGTGCGGCTGCTCCAGGCTCGCGAGGAGCTGGCGAAGCGGAAGGCCGCCGAGGGCGTACCGGCCACCGGCCCGGCTCCGGCGCCCGTGCTGGCCGTTCCGGCCCCGGCCCGGCACCGCTGAGCGGGAGCCCGGTGCCCACGACGACAGGGCCCGGCGCCTCCCCCGGCCTGGTGGCGTTCGGCTGGGACTACGACCACGGCGAGTTCGTCGTGTTGAACGGCCGGGTACCCCAGCCCGCCCGTGAGGCGGTCTACCAGGCCGGGTTCTCCAGGCGCGGCGACGCGCTGGACTGCTGGCACCAGCGCAGGAGCGTCGACCCGCACGAGCAGATCCGCAGCGCGGCGCGACTCGTCGACCGGCTGGTCGCGGCCCGGGTGCCGGTCGCCAACTGGCACCACCCCGAGCAGCGCAACGGAGACCTGGCCGAGCTCTACCGGTGGCTGCAGGACGAGGGCCCCTTCCCTGACGCCGATCGCGTCGCCGACCAGGCCCGGACGGTCGTCGCCGCAGACCTCGCCGCCGGCCGCCTGAACGCTCCTGGCCGGGACCTCGCCAACGAGCTGGTGTCCGGCGCCGTCGTCGTGGAGGCGATGCAGACCTTCGACGACGTCGGGTGGTGGCTGGCCCGCTCTCCGGAGGGCGCCGACACCTACTCGCACATGATCCTGCGGCGCGACCCCGGCCTCGGCTACTTCAACATCACCGACCACTACGCCACTTGGTACGGGCAAGCCCGCCGCGACTTCCGGGCGACGTACCTGCGGGACACCACCCACCCGCCCGCCGCCCGCGCCCAGGCCGCCCGTCCATCACGCCGGGCACGGATGGCAGCCTCCCCCGCCAGCGCACCGCTCCCTCCGGGACCGGCAACCCGCCGCCACGCTGCCCGCTGACCGCCCCCCTTCCTGGAGAACACCGCGTGCCCCACCAGCAACCCGCCGGCGTCACCTTCCGCCGCCTGGCCTCCGCCGGGATCACCGCCACCACCGCCAGCCGCGACCCGACCGTACTCGACGCCCTGGCCGCCGCCGGGTTCCGCCTCGGCCTCCCTGACGCCCCGGAGCGCTACTCCCTGGCCGAGCACGACCCGATCGCCCAGTCCCGGAAGGCAGCCCAACTCGCAGCGACCCTTCGGGAGATGGGCGTCCCGGTCACCTCCCGCTCCCCTCAGCTGTCCGGCCTCGAAGGCGCCGCCGTCGTCATCTCCCCCTCGTCGGCAGCGCGTGCCGCCGCCCGCACCACGACCACGGCGCCCGGAGCAGCCGCATCCGACCAGCCCCGACCCGCTGTGCCCACGTCCCCGCCGCCGGCGCCGGCCGCCCGCCGCTGACCGCGTCCACCATCTGCCCCGAGGAGCAGCGCATCACCCCCGAGCACGTCTCCATCACCCGCGATCCGGCGTTCGGCGTCGTCGCCGAGGTCGGCCCCGACGCCTCACCGACCGCCCACACCCTGCTCGCCCGCGCGGGCTTCCGCCAGCTCGCCGACGGGCGCCACGCCCTCGACCGCAGCGACCAGAACATCTTCCTGCACGCCCGGCAGACCACCGCCGCCCTGCGCCGAGCCGGGGTCAAGGTCGCCGCGGACCCCGCCTTCGACTACAACGACGCGGCCCGGGCCGCCCCCGACAGCCCGGCCGCCCGCGCCGCCGGCCCCGATGCCGTCGTCCAGGCCAGCGCCCCGGCACCGCCCCGCGGCTTCGACGTCCACGTCGGCCGGCACCCGCAGCTGGGCATCGTCGCCACCAACCCACACAGCAATCCGGCCGCCGCCCACGCGCTCGCCGAGGCCGGCTTCACCCGCACCGGCGGGCACCCGACCCTCTACGTCATGGACGAGCCCGAGTACGAGGGCGACAAGCGTGCCACCACCGCCGTCGCCGCGCTGCGGGACAAGGGGCTACGGGTCGGCAGTGACCTCGCCTTCGAGCCGCTGTCCGACCAGTACGTGACGACCGACCCGTTCGCCACCCGGCTGATCGAGGAGATGAACCGCACTCCTGCCTCGCCCGCCGCGCAGCCGACCCGGGTCGCGCAGAACGAGGACCCCTTCGAGACCCGCGTGTTCAAGGCGCCCGTCCTCGGGCCCGTCACCCCCGCGGCGGCGGACCCGTTCGGCACGGTTGTCCATCCGTCGGCCGGTCCGAGCCGTGACGACCAGCACGCGGACGCCGTGCTGCACGACCGGGCGGCGCTGAGTGCCGAGATCGCCTCCCGGCTGCGGGCGATCGAGGACCAGGTCCGCACCAACCCGGGCAGCGTCGACTTCGCCCGGGTCGAGGCGGTGATCGGCGAGGCCACCACCGTGCTCGCCGGCGCGGGCAAGGACCTCGCCGCCGTCGCGGCCCGCCCCGCCGCCGCACCGGCCGCCCGCACGAGCGGGCCGGCCAGCCCCCGCGCCCGCGCCGCGCTCGCCACCAGCGGCCGACTCCGCTCCTCCGCCGCCCTGCATGCCAGCGCCGCTGCGACCACGGCTGCGTCCGCCCCAGCCGTCGACCCGCGCATCGCATGGGCGTCGAAAAACACCAACTCCCGTTAACCGCAAGGAGAATAGCCCTGGCTGTCAAGAAGATGTGGCCCGTCGAGCACGACTGCGGACACGAAGTTGATCATGATCTGTCCTCGCGTCCCGCCGACAAGCGCGCCGGCTACGCCCGCTGGCTCGCCACCCGCTCCTGCCGCGACTGCTGGCTCGCCTCGCGCAAGGAGGACACCGCCGAGCGCGAGGCGTGGATCGCCGCCCGCCGCGCCGAGGAGCAGGAGGCCGCCACCGAGTGGGCCGGCCGGTTCGGCATGCCGCCGCTGGAGGGCCCCGCGCGTGCCATCGCCTGGGGCGAGCGCTGCCGGCACCAGCTGGTGGCCGCAGCCTACGAGGCCCTGGTGGCCGAGGGCACGGTCACCGAGGACGGCTGGCTGGCCATCGAGCAGCAGCTGCGCACGCTGGACAAGGCCAGCTGGTGGATCGACCAGCGCGAGAGCGAACCGGCCGACCTGCCCGAGCTGGCCGCCGCCGCCACCAGCGCGGACCGCGTCACCGAGAACCCGAACTGAGCGCCGGCCCCGGATCGTCCCGGATCGCGGCGGCCTCCTCCCTCGTCGTGCAGGTCCTGCGCGCCGAACAGGCCGCCGCCCGGCCGGCCCCGACGCACCGCGCCGCCGAGGCCCCCCGCACCGCCGCACCGGCCCGGTGACCCGCCCTCCCCTCCCTGGAGCTCCCCCTGCCCACACCTCAAGCACCCACCGGCCACCGGCCCGAACCGGTCGCCATCCGCCGCGGCCGGTACGGCAGCGTCGAGGTGTCCGGACCGGCCGACGCGCTCGCCCTTATCGCTCCGCTGCGCTTCCGAGCTCCGGTGACCGAGGGCGGCCCGGCCCGGCGGTCCGTCCCGGAGGGCCCCCTGGACCGGCAGGCGGTCGCCGCCGAGGCTGCGGTGTGGCTCCGGGACGGCGAGTGGAGCGTCGACCTCGACCCCGCGCTGCAGGGCACCGCCCGCAGCACCGAGGCCCTCACGCTGCTGACGGACGTCTCCACCGCCTTCGCCGAACTCACGGACCTGATCGGCGAGATGGAGGACGCGGGTGAGCTGGCCGACCTCCTCGGCCAGCTCACCACCGGCCCGGGCAGCGCCATGAACGGCCTGGAGCAGACCCTGCGGGCCTGCGCCGAGCAGGTCCGCGCCACGACCTCGCCCGGTCACCACGACCTCGTCGACCGGATTCGCGCCGAGGCCGCCCTCACCGGCCAGGCGGCGGACAACCTCGCCCAGTGGTCCTCCGGCCTGGACGCCGTCCGGCCCTCTCCGCGGTCCGGTGCCGCGACCTCCGCCTCACCGCGAAGGCCCCCGGCAGAAGCCGCCCCCACCGCCACGTCTGCGCTCCCACGCTCCGCCCGCACGCCCCGCTCCCGCTGAACGCCCCCAGGAGACGCACTGCCCACCCCCAATTCGGAACGTCTGTACCACTTCTACGTCGACGGCAGCGAGCACGGGCCCTATCCGGGCATGGTCGACCCCCGCGGGAGTTCCGGCTACCTCTGGCCCTACTGCAGCCCCGCCTTCTCCCGGCCGGTGGCCGAGCGCATCCTGGTTGACCTGGACGCCGACAACTGCGGGCTGACCGGCCGTTGGGACGGCGACGCGCTGGTCTTCGAGTGGACACCCGACTACGACGGGGACGGCGGCACAGAGACCGTCGCCCCGGACGAGCACGGCCGGTATTCCATCGGTGGTCGATGGCCCTGGGACTACGACGGACCGCTCGACGCCGCCGAGCGGCACCAGGCCGCACTCGCCCGCTCCACCGCACGCCTGGGCAGCAGCATGCCCCCGGCCGCGGAGCCGGTAGCCGCCTCGGTTGGCCGGGCGGGCACACCGGCCCCGGGACGGTGACGTGCACCCCACGATCGCCCGGTACGCCTCCACCCGCGACCTGATCGCCTCCGCCACGGCCGCCGCCGCCCAGCAGCGGCACCGCCTGCGGCTCATCGACGCCTGGCGGCCCGTCGCGGACCTGCCCGGGTTCGACCAGGCGGCGTTCGCCACCGAACTGGCCGCGCACCTCCCCCCGCCGGCCGGGCCCGCAGCTGCCGTTCGCACCCGGCTGGTGTGGCAGTGCACCCTGCGCGCCGACCCCGACGCCGCAGGCCCTGCGGACCACCGCTTCCAGGAGACCGCCCGGCGCATCCTGGTCGCCACCGGCATCGCCGCCGACGGTGACCCGGCCTCGTGCCGGTGGGCGCTACTGCGGCTCGGCGATCACGAGGCCCGCCTCGTCGCACCGCTCGCCCGGCCGGACGGCACCCTCGTGGACACCGGCCGCGACCGCTCCCTCGCCCTGGCCGTCTGCCAGCTCGCTGAGAGCCGCCACACCGGCACCCACCGCCCCCGCGCGGCGGCGGCCGGCACCGCCGGCCGCCGGACCGGTCTCCTCCCCACCCCTTCTCCCGTCGTCACCGCCGCGGCCCAAGCCGGTCGGCGCCCGTAGAAAGAGGACCGTTGTCCGACGCCCGCACCGCAGGCCCCCTCGATGCCGCCGAACAGGCCATCGCCCGCGCCGGCCGCGCCTTCGCCGAGATCGTCGAAATCGCCCCGTCGCTGACGGCCCACGAGGCCGCCGAGGTCCTGCTGGGCCTCACCCTGATGCCCGGCGCGGTTCAGCAACTCGCCAACGCGGTCACGGAGATCGGCCGCCAGGTCGCCCAGCAGTACGGCGACCGTCCGCCCCTGTGGGAGCCGCTGCTCACCGAGGCCACCGCCATCTCCGCCGCGGCCTTCCGCACCGCCGCCACCGCTGACGCCATCGCCGAGGCCGCGGACGAGACCACCCGCAGCCGGGCCGCCACCACCCAGTCCCCGGCGCTGCGGGCCGCCGGCACCACGGCTGCCGTCCACCTCGCCCCCGCCGTCGCCGTGCCGCCGCACCCGCGCATCGTCGAACCTCCCCACCGCTGACACTCCGAGGACCCCACCGTTGCCCACCTCACCCCCGGCCGCCGCTCAGGACGAGGTGCTCGTCCGCCCCCGCCACCTCGCCGGGCCCGGGCCCCTGCCGGTCCTGCAACCGCTACTCCACCTCCACGAGTGGCCATACACGGTCGACGAATCCCTCGCCCAAGTGGTCGCCAGCAGCCCGGACCGGCGCGTAGAGATCGCCATGGAGCCGCACCGGGTCTTCCACCTCTACCGGGTCAGCGTCCGCAAGCACCCGACGGACGAAGTCCCCTACTGGCAGGCCACGTTCACCAAAGACACCCCAGGGGAGATTGTCGGTGCATTCGTCCAGGCCATCGCGGCCGACGGCTACACGATGCGGGACGAGATCGTCGCAGAACCGACCGCCTCGCCGACGACCGCCTGGCGCCCCCTGTTGAAGGCCGGCTGGCAGCTCCAGGACGACCCCGACTTCGTGCGCCTCACCTCGCCGGACGGCACCACCAGCTTCAGGTACTCACCCACCTCGACCGACGACAAGTGCGGGGAAGGCGTGGGGGCCTGGATGGCAGAAGCCTCCTTCGGCCCCGCCTGGAGCGACCAGTGGACGATCGTGCTCGGCCACTCAACGCCCGTGCGGTACCTGGCGATCCTGGCCTCTGCCATCGCCGACCCCACCCCCGTGGTCCGCCGCCGCAGCACCCTGTCCGAGGCCGCGCTGCCAAAGCTGGCCTCCTGGGCCGCCCGGCCCGCCGACCCCATGCGCCGGTTCACCGCCGTCGAGTACGTAGGCGCCATGTTCAACCCCCGCCACCCCGGCCATGGCCATCCCCCACGCCGCTGACCAGGAAGGACTCCCCTGTCCGACCCCACCGAGATCGTCTTCGCCCGCTTCCCCCTGCGGGAGGGCTCCACCACCACCGGCAACGCCTGGGCCCAGGCCACCGACCTGGCCAGCCGAGCTCTCCTCGCCCGCGCCGGATTCTCCACCGACGGCCTCAGCGCGATCTTCACCGCCGAGGACGCCGGCCACGGCGATGTCAACCAGCGCATCCGCCTCGCCGAACAGCTCCTCACCGACGCCGGATACGCCACCCGGGTGGTGCCCCCGCTCCCGATCCGCAGGATCGAGAACACCTTCGGCGAAAGGGACTTGGCCTACCTCCAGTCCCGGCTCGTGCAGGCGACCGCCCAGGTCCACCGGGCCACCACAGCGGAGGATGTCACCGCGGTGGCGCTCGCGGTCATGGACCCCGAAAGCGGCCTGCTGGAGCGGCTCACCGCGCTGCTGGACACCGCCTCCCAGCGGCTGGAGACCCTCGCCGATCTGGACCTGCTGCCCGAGTCGGCCATGTCCGGGGCCCTGCAGGACGCGAGCGCCCAGCTCACCACCGCGGGCTACCGCATCGCCGAGGCCCAGCTGGCCAGCCCGGATGAGACCCACGAGCCGTCTCCGGCCCCGGCCGCGCCCCGCGCCGCTGCGGCCCGCGCCCGCACGACACCGCCCGCGCGTCCCGCAGCCCTGACCGGTACAACCCCCGTGCCGCCCGCCACCCTCACACCTGCGTCGGCCAAGGCTTCCGCCTCCCGCTGACCACCCATCCCCGCCGGCTGAACACACGCCGGCCACCGGGCCGATCACCCACGTCTCGGGCCTGCGTCCCGCCGTGATCGCCGCCCGCTCCCCGCCCGCTCCGGGCACCTGCCGACGCGCGCCCCTGCCCGGCAGGCCGAACCCCCGCCAAGGAACCGCTCCTGCCCGCCTCGCCCAAGTCCCCTTCTGCCAGCCCCGGCTCCGATGCCCTCCTCTACGCGCTCATCGGCGCGGGCGTCGTGGTCGCGGTCTTCGGCACCTTCGCCTGGCTCGGGGGCAACACCGCCACCGCCGCCACCGCCGCCACCGCCCCGTGGGCCCCGTTCCAGCCGGTCGACGCAGCCCTCCACCCCGACCGGGCCTTCCCCCACCTCAGCCCGCTCCTGCTGCTGATCAGCACCCGCATCGCCCCGGCACTGCTGTCGATCGCGCTCGGCGCCGCCGGCCTGCTGCTGTGGTCCAAGCACCGTCGCAGGCCGACCGGCCTCGCAGGCCGGGGCGAACTGGCGCCGCTGCTGCCCGCTGAGATCACCGCCAAGGCAAGGGACCTGCGCCCCAGCCTCTCCAAGGCCAAGCCGCGCGAGATCAGCCCGGACGACACCGGCGTCCTGCTCGGCGACCTCGCCCCCAGCGGCCCCGAGGTCCGCTCCAACTGGGAGGACGTCTGCGTCGCGATCATGGCGCCGCGTTCCGGCAAGACGACCAGCATCGCCGTCCCGGCCATCCTGCGCGCCCCCGGCCCTGTGCTCCTCACCTCGAACAAGGCGGCCCGGGACGCCTACACGGCTTGTCTTAGAGGCCCGGGCCGAGGCCGGGCGGGTGTGGACGATGGATCCGCAGCAGATCGCCCACACCCCGCAGGCCATGTGGTGGGACATCCTGGCCGACGCCAAGGACCTCCCGGGTGCTCGCCGGCTGGCCGGGCACTTCGTCGCCGCGGCCGTCGACGAGTCCTCTCAGGGTGACTTCTGGAGCACCGCCGCACAGAACACCCTGTGCGCCCTGTTCCTCGCCGCGGGCTGCGACCGCCGGCCGATCACCCACGTCCTCAAGTGGCTCGCGGTGCCGTCCGACCGAACCCCGGTCGACCTCCTCCGCGAGCACCAGATGATTGCCATCGCGGACCAGCTCCAGGGCACCGTCTCGGGCGCCGTCGAGACCCGCGACGGCATTTTTGAAACCGCACGGCAATATGCCGCCTGCCTTCTCGATCCGCAGATTTCCAAATGGGTCACCCCGAATCCTGACCTGCCGGAGTTCAAGCCGGAGGAGTTCGTCACCCGCAAGGACTCCCTTTTCCTGCTGTCCAAGGACGGCGGCGGATCGGCAAGCGCCCTCATCGCGGCTGCGGCGGACTCCGTCATGCGCACCGCGGTCATCGAGGCCGAACGCTCCGGAGGGCGTCTCGACCCGCCGCTCCTGGCCATTCTGGACGAGGCGGCAAACGTCTGCAAAATCGGGGACCTTCCCGACCTGTATTCCCACCTCGGATCGCGCGGCGTCATCCCGATCACCATTCTGCAGAGCTACCGCCAGGGCCAGAAAGTGTGGGGCGAGGCAGGAATGGACGCGATGTGGAGCGCGGCCACCATCAAACTGGTCGGCTCCGGCATCGACGACGCCGATTTCGCTGACAAGCTCTCGCGCCTGGTCGGCGACCACGACGTGGAGACGGTTTCTCACTCCACGTCGGAATCGGGTCGCTCCACGTCCGTCAGCATGCGCCAGGAGCGCATTCTCCCACCCGATCAGATTCGTGCCCTGAAAAAGGGAAGCGCGCTTCTCTTCGCGACCGGTCTGCGCCCGGCACTGCTGACTCTGCGGCCCTGGTACAAGGAGCCCGGCGCTGCAGAGGTCGGCGCGGCCTCCTCCCGGCAGACCTCTCTGATCACCGAGCGGGCGATGGCCAAGGCCGGTGGCGCCGCATGATCTACACCACCGAACCGGCAACTCGAATTCTGTCGCTAGGCGCTGGCGTACAATCGACCTGTCTGCTTCTCCTGTCGGCACTGGGTGAGCTTCCGAAACTCGACTACGCCATTTTCTCGGACACCGGATGGGAACCGGCGAAGGTTTATGGTCATCTGGACGAGGTGGAGCGGAAGATCGCCCGGCCGGCCAACATACCGATCCTGCGCGTGTCGTCCGGGAACATTCGCCAGGATGCCCTTGACCCGGCCCATCGCTTTGCCTCGATGCCACTCTACATTCTTAACCGGGACGGCAGTCCGGGAATGACTCGACGGCAATGTACCGGTGAGTACAAAATCAAGCCGATAAAGCGGCAGGTCCGTCAGATCCTAGGGTACCCGCACCCGGCTCGTGTGCCGAACGGGATCTACGCGGAGCAGTGGATCGGCATCAGCACGGACGAATTCCACCGGGCGAAGGACTCCGATGTCCGGTACACCCGGCACACGTTTCCCCTGCTCGATCTCGGCTTGTCCCGCGCCGACTGCATCAAGCTCCTCGCCGACCACGGATGGGGATCGACTCCGAAATCCGCCTGCCTCGGATGCCCATTCCACGGAAATGCGCAATGGCGGGAAATTCGCGACACATCTCCCGAGGAGTGGGCGGATGTCGTGGAATTCGACGCCGCGATCCGGGCCGGGAACGCGCGGGCGAACGCGGACGGGAGGCCGCTACTGGGGCAGGCGTACCTGCACCGCTCGCGCCTGCCACTCGACCAGGCACCGATCGACAAGCTGACCCGGGCAGAACTGCGTTCCCTGCAGGCGCAGTTGGACCTGGGTGAGGACGAGCTGGAGAACGGGCCCGCAGACGGCTGCTCGCCCTTCAGCTGCCGCTCGGGCGAGGCAGTCGCATGACGTCTCCGGCCACCGCCACCCCGCACCTCGACCGGCTGCACCGCGCCAGCCAGGACGCCGACCTCGGGAGCGTCCTGGCCGGTGTGGAGGAAGACCTCCTCGCACCACTGCACCAGGTGCTGGAGCAGGCCGCCGAGGTGTTCCGGCGGCGGGGCGACCTTCGCTCCGCCGCCGCTCTCGACGCCCACGCGGCCACCGTCGAGGGCGTCGGCGACGAACTCCACTGGCTGGCAGAAGACTTGACCAGCCCACCTCGTGCACCCCGCGCCACCGCCGCGAACATCCGCCCGGCCGGCGCTTCCTCCGCTGCTGTCTCGGAGCCGGTGCGTGCCGCAGGGCCGGCCCCGCAGACGGCCCGCTCACGCTGACCCCACCCCCACTACCAGGAGGTTCCTCTGTCTCCCTGGATCAAGTCTGTCGACCAGGCCACGGCCCTGCGGCTGCTCAGCCCGCTGCCGGACGGCACCGTCGCCGGTCTCAAGCAGGTGGCCCGGCGCGGTGACATGGTCGTCACCGCCGAGCTGTCGCAGACCATCCGGGCGGACACCTGGGACGGCGTGAGCGTCAGGATCGTCTCCCCGGCCGCCGGCGCGGTCGACGCGACCTGGTTCGGCTTCGCCGAGCACGGCGTGTTCAACGAGAAGAACCGAGCGCAGTCCGCCCGGGACGGCGGCGCGGAGCTCACCCCCTACAACGCCGAGTTCATGCTGACCTACGACGGCATCGATGCCTACCGCCTCCGGGAAGCCGTCGCCGACTACACCTCCGTCTTCCTGCCACCGCCCGCCCCGGAGTTCGCCGCCGCCACCCAGCTGGGCGTTCTCAACGCCACAGCACGGTGGCTGGACCATCTCGGCTCCATCGACCCGCAGGGCCTGGCCGGGCGCGCGTTCGCCCACGCCGAGATCCTGCGGGAGATCGTGGGCGAGATTCACGTCGGCCTGCTGCCGCTGACGGGCGAACTGCGAGATTCGGACAGCTCGGCGATCAAGCTGCCCGACGGGCTGGCCGCGCTGAGCAGGGTCAGCACCGCGCTGACCGATCTCGCGCGCAGCGCCGAAGAGGCCAGCCACACCGACCAGGCGACGCTGTTCCGCGAGCACGCGCGGTCGCTGGACGCGATCAACGCCGAGATTTCGGCTGACTTGGCCGCCGCCCCGCCGCGGAGCCGGAGGACCGGCCGCGCCGGGGCCGCCCGAGCCGGGAACGCCGCGGTGGCGGTGGCGGTATCGGCACCCGCGACCGGTACGACGGCCCCGACCACACCCCGGCAGCCCGCCCGACCTTCCCACTGAGCACCCCATCCTGCCTTCTGCACAACGGAGTTGACATCAACAACGACCTCCCCTTCCTGCCGATCAACCGCGCGGACGGCAGCTGGTACCTGGCGGTGGGCTCCGGCCGTATCCGGATCCGCGACGAGGCCCTCGTCGAGGACCTCGACCGGCTGCGCGACCTGATGGCCGCCGCCCATCCACGCGAGGAGGTGACGCCGCGGTGACGCCCACCAGCCGGGACATGAGCCCGCAGCTGGAGGCCGAGCAGGCGGTGCTCGGCGCCTGCCTGCTCGATCCGTCGCAGGTCGGTGCACTGACAGGGTGGCTGGAGCCCCGGCACTTCTACCGTCCTGCGCACGAGGGATTCTTCGCGATCCTGCTCGCCCAGCACGCGGCTGGCCACCCGGCCCTCGCCCCGGACTCCGGGGACGAGCAGAACAAGGACTGGGCGCTGACTGCCATCGCCACCGCGGCCCGCGATGTCCCCGGATTCAGCGCCAGCTACGGCCACACCCTGGCCTCGACGTGCCCGCGGTCCGAACACGCGGCCAGCTACGGCAGGATGGTGCTGGAGACAGCCGTCCGGCGAGCGCTCGAAGAGCACGCCCACCGGCTGCTCGCCGCAGCCGGGAGCGATTCGGTGGAGGCCACCGTGGAGCTGACGGGTGCCCTGCACGCCGTCATCCAACGCCTCGCCGACGCCTGGGGCACGGTCGACCAACGGTCCCGCCGACCACTGCCCACCCCGCCCTCACCTGGAGCCGCCCCCAGCGCGGTCGAGGCGGCCCGGCAGCACGAACAGGCACTGCTCTCCAGCCTCCTCGGCGCACCCCGGCAGATCCCCCAGATCGCCTCCTGGCTCACCGGCGAGGACTTCACCGACCCCGGCCACCGCGCCGTCTACCTGGCCATGGCCGCTCTCGCGCACCGACGCGAGGCGGTCGACGAACTGACGGTGCTGTGGGAGGTCCAGCGGCGCGGGGCGCTGGCCGCCGGCGTGATCTCCGTGGCCCGGGTCCGGGAGGTCTGCGCGGAGGGGATGCCCGGCGATCCGGCCTACTGGGCGGAGCACGTCCTGCGGGGTGCACTGCTGCGCGCCGCCGCGACCTCGGCCGGAATCGTCCGGGTGATGGCGTTGGACGCCTCCATCGCCGCAGGCCCGCTGCTCGGCTCGGCCATCCGGGCGCTGGCCCCCGCCGACCGCGTGCAGGACCGGCTGCGCGCCGCGACCGCCACCCCCGCGGAGCGAGGCGGGCCCGTCGTCCTCGGTACCGCCCGGCGCAAGGGTGCCGCCCTGAGCCGCAGCCCCACACCACCGCCCGCCCCGCCGGCCCGGTCCGCCGACCGGGCTAGCGAGCCCGTCGCCCGCACCCGCCGCTGACCTCCGGAGAATCCCACTGCCTCCCACCACCGCCCACCCCCGCGCCCAGTCCGTGCACCGGCTGCACGCGGCGGCCGAAACCATCGACCACCTCACGACCCAACTCCCGCGCGCCTACCGTGAGGAGGGCGTGCCCGGTCTGGAGGAACTGGCCGAGCACACCCGGGCGATCCGTGACTGCCAGGACGACCTGATGAACGTCACCGCAGCCCTGCACCACCCCCATGCCCAGAGTGCCGACCGCGCCGTCGTCCGCTCCCTGACCGCGGCGACCGCACAGCTGGGTGAGGCGCTCGGCGCGCTCGGCAGGGCCACCGCCGTGGTCGGGCGCCTCTACGAGATCGACGGTGTCGGCGGCCCGCGCGCAGACGAGGTTCGCGAACGCGGCTCGCAGCAGCTCAACTTGGCGCTCTCGCGGACCCGCCTCGCCCTGACCGGTGCCTGCGAGGACCTGCGCCGCGATGCCCGCTCGCTCGCCGGCCCCGTCGCCGGCCTCGCCCACCGGCCGGGCCCGCGTGCTGTCGCCGCCACCGCCCGGACCGCCGCCGGAACGGGCGCGCCGACGCTCACGTCGCTGCCGGCCCGAGCCGGACAGCACAGCGCCGTCGCGGGGCGGCGCCGGTGAGGCCCCTGGCCGCCGCCCGCCCCGCGACGTTCGGCGGAGCCGTGTCCGCCGCCGCGCCCTCCGACTACCGCAACGACCTGTCGGTGGTCGCCGGGATGTTGCGCGCCCTCGGGCACAACGCCGCCGCCACCCCCTTGGGAGCCGTCGCCGACATCCCCGACCGCGACGCCCTGCTGGGGCAGTGCCGCCAGGCACAGGCGTTCATCCGGCACTGCGGCGAGAGCGCCGAGCACTACCGCCGTCAGCTGCCGGCGGACAACCCGTCCGCGGTGGCGCTGGCCGGCGCGTACGAGACCGCGATGAGCCGCGCCGCCACCGTCCACCGGCACCTCGGTGCCGCCCTCGACCTCTCGATCAAGTGCGCAACGACCGCCCCGGCCAAGCCGCGCAGCCACGCCGAGAAGCTGGCCCTGCGCCGGGCCGAGCACACGGCCAGCGCTCTGGAGAGCGCGGACCGGTGTGCGGCCCAGGGCGCCGAGGAAGTACTCGCCTTCACCGACCGCCTCGCGCCCGTCCCGACGGCGGCTGCCGCCGAGGCCGCGGTCGTAGTCGGCTCGTCGGCCACCGCGCCCACCAGGAGCCGCCGTTGACCACCAACTCCCCGTCGCCCGTCGCGCCCGGGCTCAGCCAGGCCGACCTCGACACACTTGGCTCGCTCGCCGAAGACCTGGCCGCCTTCGCCGGGGCGATCCCCGCGCCGACGCCGAACGAGCCCCTGCCCGAAGTCCGGGAGCTGGCCTGGCCGATGATCCGTCTGCACGAGCTGACCACGATCCCGCTGGACGAGACCTTCTTCCGCGCGACCACCACCGCCGGCCCCGACTCCGGGCTCGGCGTCTTCACCGCCACGACGACGGCCCTCACCCTCGCCCAGGCCGCTCTGGCCCGGGCGGCGAACCTGCTCACCGAGGCAGCGCCGACACCCGAGACGCAGCGCAGCGCCCGTCGCTCTCTCGGCACCGCCAGCGAGGCCGTGCGCTCGGTGGCCGAGGCGCTGCGCGAGAGCGTGCACACCGCCTCCGGCCTTCCCGAGGTCACCACCCTCGCCTCCCGCCGCCCCGCGGCCCTGCCCGCCGCCGGCCACCCGCCTGCCGCAGGCGACTCCGAGCGCCGCGTGGACGCAGCCCTTCGCCGCTCGCCCGCCCTGGTGCTGGTCTCCCCGCCCGCCGAGCGCCCGGCACCGCCGACCGGTCCCGCGCCGTCGGCGACGGTCGTACCGCTGCGGCGAACCTGACACCCACGCCACGCACTCCCGGTTCCACCTCACCCGCCGACGTACCGAATCTGCCTGTCCACCCGGCGGATCCCGATCCGATGGAGTCCCACCACGCCCTCCAACCGCCCCACCTCCGAGGTCAAGGCGCACCAGCGGCGTCTGCGTGACGTCGCTGGCCAGGCCGAGGCCCTCGCCGCGAAGCTGCCCACCACCCGCACCGCTTCCACCGCCGGCGTGCCCGACGCCCGCGACGTCGCCGGCCACCTGCGCGCGATGCAGGAGCTGCACACCAGCACGCTCGCCGCGGCCGAGTTCTCCGAATGGTTCCCGGCGCACCCCACCACCATGACGGCTGCCCGCCTCACCGCCCTGTCGCTGGCCCGCGCCCACGCCGGGGTCACCGAGGCCACCCGGCACCTGTCCTACCTGCTCCAGCACGCCGTGAGCGCCGACGTCTGGGCCCTACCTGACGCCCAGCCCGTCAACCCGGCCGCCGTCTACAGCGCCACCTCCACTGAACTACGACGCGCCGCAGGGCAGTTGCGCATCGACGCCGACCATCTCGCCTCCGCCGGCGTCTCCGCCGTCCCAGCCAAGCCCCGCCGGTCCGCCGCCCTCAGCGTCACCCAGCGGATCCGCCGCGCCCTACCCGGCCGCCGCACCGACCCCCTCCCGATCGCCGCACTGCCCCGCACCAGCGCCCCCACGCCCCGCCGCTGACCCCAAGGACCCGCACTGACCACCACCGTCTCCATCGATCGCCAGGCCCAATGGCTGCTCGGCACTGCCGCCAACCTGCATACCTTCAGCGAAGAGCTGTTCAGCATCTACTGCCACCAGGCCCCGCAAGCCGCTCGCCTCGGCACCGTCCTGGACGCCATGGCCGACATGCAGAAGAAGCTCCTCGCTAACGCCGTGGACCAGTACGACACCACCGCCGCCGACTCCACCAGGCCCGAGGACATCGCGTGGAGGCGGGGCACCCTCGCCTACGCCTACGCCGGGCTGCTGACCGCGAAGGCGATCCTGCGCGCCCAGCCCGCCCTGGTCGCCGTCGCGCTCAAGCGGATCAGCCCCGAGTCCGACCGGTGGCCGCACCGCACCGCCTACTTCAAATCCCTGGAGGCGTCCCGCGGGGCCCTCGAAGAGGCCGTCTGGAAGATCAAGGAGGTCGCGGCGGACCTGACCGGCCCGGAGCCCGACTTCCTTGCCCTCACCGGTGAGGACGCGATCGTCCTCACCCGCTCCGCCTCCCTGCACCAGCGCCCGACCAAGCCCGTCACGTCGCGGAAGGCCGCCGGCCCCGGCGCCACCGTGCAGGTGTCACCGCCCGCCGCGCGCGCGGCGACCGCCCGCGGCGGAGCCCGCCGATGAAGTCGCCGGGCGGCGGGTGGCCGCGCATCGGGAGCATGTGCTCCGGCTACGGCGGTCTGGACCTGGGTGTCCAGGACGTCCTCGGCGGCAGCGTGGCGTGGCACGCCGAGATGAACCCCAACGCCGCTTCCATTCTCGCCCACCACTGGCCTAGAGACGCCAAATCTCGGCGATATCACTGCAGTTGACTGGACAAGCGCCCCGCCGATCGACGTCCTCACCGCAGGCTTCCCCTGTCAGGACCTGAGCGTCGCCGGCCGCCGGGCCGGTCTGATGGCGGGCACCCGTTCCGGACTGTGGCTGACCATCGCCCGCGCGATCGATGTCCTCAAGCCGAAGTTGGTGATCATTGAAAACGTCCGCGGAATCCTCAGCGCAGCCGCTGCCTCGCCAGCCGATGGCGACCTGGAGTGCGGCTGGTGCGATCTGGGAGACAGCGGAGGTGAGCCTGCTCTGCGGGCACTCGGCGCGGTACTCGGAGACCTGGCCGACCTCGGGATGGATGCGCGCTGGACGGTGCTACCCGCAGCCGCCGTCGGCGCTCCCCACAGGAGGGAGCGGCTCTTCCTCGTCGCCTGGCCTTCCGACGCCGAAGGCCCGCGATGCGAAGGGGCCGGACGCGAAACGGGAGGACCTGGGGCATGCGGTCACCCTGCTGAAGACCCCGACGAGCAATTTGGGCTCGATCGGCGGCTCGCAGCACCCGGACAAGCGGCGCCAGGGCGGGCACGGCCCGAACTTGAGCGACGAGGTGGAGCACCTGTTCCCGACCCCGAAGGCGAGCGACGGGACGCACGGCGGGCCGAACTCCCGCGGATCCAAGGGGGACTTGACACTGCCGTCGGCGGCGGCGCAGCTGCTGCCGACTCCCCGCGCGTCGGACACTGGGACGCCGGGGCGCCGGGCAGGGGCGGGGTTCCGGCCGCCGCTGTCGGCCGTGGTGCTGCCGATCTGGGAGCAGGACAGCCCGGTCTGAGCCGGTGGGGCGCGTACGGGCCGGCCATCGCCCGTTGGGAGCGGGTCACCCGGCCCGCGCCCGAGCCGACGGACGAGCGGGGCCGGCTCGCCCCTCGCTTCGTCGAGTGGATCATGGGCGTCGGCGAGGGCCACGTGACCGCCGTTCCGGGCTTGTCCCGCGCCGCCCAGCTGACCGCTCTGGGCAATGGCGTCGTTCCCCAACAGGCTTCCGCCGCATTGCAGTTGCTCGGAGCGGCTGATCTGCTCGCTGCCGTCCGCTGCTGCGGGCGGCGGTGAGCGGCGGTGCTTATACACCAAGTCCGGCCCGATACGTCGGGCCGTCGAGCGCACATCCTCGTGTCATCACCCGCCGACGAGAGGCACCCGCCCCTTTGACCACCCCCGAGCCCGACCCGACGTCCGCGCCGGACGGCTACACCAGCGCCCAGATAGACGTGCTGACCGCCAAGCTGTCCGCTCTCGCGGCGGGATTCGACCTGCAGGCCGAGCAGCTGGCCAGCATGACCACCGCCCTCCCCCCGGAAGACGACGGCGATCCGGACGCCCCCGGCGGCAGCGAGCCGCTGTTCATCCTCGCCTTCGACGACCCGCAGTACGACCTGGAACTGGAGCTGATGACGCCGTGGGTAGACGAAATCTGGACCAAGATCTACGGCCCCGAGACCACCGCTGGCCGGCCCTGGTGCCCGCGGTGGAAGGAGCACCCGGAAGCGGTCGCGCGACTTCACGCCGTCTGGCTGGCGTGGCAGGCCGCGTTGGACCCCGAGTCGGGTGCCGCCGGCCCGAGTTCGTGGCAGCGCGACCACCTGGAGCCCGCACTGATGAAGCTGCGAAGCGCGGACGGTCCGTTCGCCGCCTGCACCAGCAGCGGTGGCCACATCAGCCACCGCTTGCTGCCGCACCCCGCGCTGACCGACACCACACCTGCCGACCGCCCCCTCGCCTGACTGAAAGAGCCGACCCTTGCCCGACTTCAACCTGCCCGGATGGCGTCCCGCCGACGCCGCCTCCGCCGAGGCCCAGGTGGAACTCCTCGCCGCGGAGGATGCCTACGAACTGCTGACCGAGGTGAACCACGACCACGACGGCAGCAGCGACGACTTCCTCCTCTTCGAGGACATCGCCGGCCACTCCGAAGGAACCCTGCCCGCCGTCGCCGCGCACCTGCACTACGGCGAGGACGGCACCACGTTCAGCCTCACCACCGAGCGCCTGCCCACCTTCGCGCTGGCCGCAGCCTGGCTCGCCCAGCGCGGCGCCGAAACCGATGCCTTCCTCGACCGGTCCGGCCACCCCGGTTCCCCGGCCGACGCCCGCAGTGCCTCCGCCGCCACCCGCCTGCTGGAGTCCGGCTCGCGTTACCGCCTCGTCGACCACGGTGCGGAGCCCGGCGAGACCTGGGCGATGCTGCGCGACGGCAGCGCCGCCGGTGCCGAGCGGCCCTACCTGCTGCACCTGGAGACCGTCGACCCGGACCGCGGGTACAAGCTGCGCGAGGGAAGCTTCAGCTCGCCGCAGGAGGCCCAGCAGTGGCTGGAGACCCGGCGCACGCCCTTGCCCCCGGTCACCGACGGGGACGTGACCGTCGTGGTCAGCCCGCAGGCCAACGCGGCGCGCGCCCGCACCGCGACCGGCCAGCGCCGGACGGCCGCGGCGGAACCCGCTCCCGCCCTCACCGCCGCGGCGGCGGCCACCCCCGCTCGCAGGGCCGTCCGGTGACCACGCCCACCCGGCCGCTGGCGGGCTTCAGCGCCCACCCCGAGGCCCTGGACGACCTGCTGTCCGTGCCGCAGCACGTGCGGATGCTGGCCCTGGGCTACCTCGGCCGGCTGGTGAGGGCCGAGGTCCGCGGCCCCCTCCTCGAAGAGCAGGGGGAGCGCGACCTGCGCGGCGCCCGGAAGCTGTACCTGGACGACGCGCTGGACTACAGGCTCGTCTACGTGGAGCGCCGCGCGCCCCACAACCCTCGCCACCTGCAGGGCATCCACCTGGTCGCCGTCGGCGAACGCCGGGGGGTCGCGGTCTACGAGACCGCGGCCCGCCGCCTGCGGCAGACCGCCAGCCAGGAGGCACGGCGCACCGGGATGCCGGCCCGTTTCCAGGCCGCTCTCGCCTCCTCCACCCGTACCTCCCCGGCCCAGACGGCCGCCTCCTCGGCCTCCGCATCGGCCGGGGTGTCGCCGGCCGTCGTCCTCGCCCCCGCCGCCCGCCAGCGCTGACCTAGCCCAACTGCCCAACCGCACGCTCGAATCGGAGAACAACCAGTGTCGACCGTCACCACGCCCCTCGCTCCGCAGCCCGCCACCAGTGCCGTCCAGCGGGCCGCCGAGGTCCTCTCCACCCGGTGGGCGACCCGGATCATCCACGCGCTGCGGCAGGGCACGGCGAGCAGTGGCGACCTCCTGGCGGGCGATCCGATGCTCCCGGTGAGCAGCGCGTACTCGATCATCCGCGCGCTCACCGGAGCCGGCGTCATCGCGCGGATCCCGATCGGCACTTCCACCTCGCGGTTCGATCTCGCACTGTCCCCGGCCGGACAGGCGCTGGCGCCCGTGCATGCCTCCGCGCTCGCCTGGGCCTACCGCTACCCGCGCCCGGGCGGGGAGTCCGAGCAGGCTCCCGAGATGATCGAGGAGGTTCTCGGTCTGCTGGCCAGCTCCCACACCGTCCAGCTGCTGAGCGAGCTGGCGGGCAGCGAACCTCGGGCCTACCCGCAGCTGGTCACCTCGCTCAACGCTCGCGACAAGGCGGCGGCCTACCAGCGGCTGCTCGCCCTGGAGGAGCGCGGCCTCGTGACCCGTAGCGGCACCCGCCGCACCTACCGCTGGAGCGCCACCGAGGCGGGACTGGCGATCGGCCGGGTGCACGGCGACCTCACGGCCTGGGCTTGCGGCGGCCACACACCGGCCGCACCCGCCCGGCTCGGTCCCGCGCTCACCGCAGCCGGCCCCGGGGCCGTCGTCGTGCAGAGCCCGGCGCAGGACGACCTGTTCTCCTCGTCGCAGAGCACCGAGCAGCCCGTGAGGTCCCGGGCGGCGGCGGCCGACCTGCGCACCATCACCCTTCACATCAGCTTCTCCCACGCCCCGGCTCCGCAGCCGCCCGCTCCGCTGCTCGCCGCCGCGCACCGGCGCTGACCGGCCCCCACCCGCCCGGCCCGCGATCCCACCCGAGGTTCATGATCACGCCCTCCCCGTCCTCCGTCTCTACGAGCAGCACACCCACCCCGGCCGACAGCCCCCGGCCGACGCCTGCGGCGAGCGTCAGCCGCACGGGTGGGCGGTCGATCCTGCGGACCCCGCACGTCGCTCCGCTGCTGGCCGGCACCCTGGTGGGCCGTCTGCCGGCGGCGATGGCCCCGATCGCCGTCCTCCTGGCGGCCCGGGCCGATCACGCCTCCACCGCGGTCGGTGCCGTCCTGGCCGCGCTGTACGCACTGGCCGGGGCGATCGGCCAACCGCTGCTCGGCCGAGTGGTCGACCGCTCCACCCTGGCCGCCGTCGCACTGCCGGCCGCGGCGGTCTCGGGTGGCGCCTTCGCCGCGCTGGCCGTCGTGGACTGCGCGGCGCGTCCTCTGCTTGCCGGGGGGCTGTCGGTTGTGGCGGGTTTGGCATCGCCGCCGCTTGAGGCCGGTCTCAGGGCCATGTGGGGTCGGCTGATCGAACCTCGCCACCACCACCAGGTGTTCGCCCTCGATGCCGCCGCCCAAGAGGTCGTATTCGTCGCCGGACCGCTGCTGGCCACTGCGGTGTGCCTGCTCGCCTCGCCCGACTGGGCACTCGTCGCGTGCGCGGTGGCCGGGGGCGCGGGCACCCTGGCCGTCGCCACCCGCGGTCCGGCCCGCGTCCGCTCCGCAGCCCGCGCGGTCCACTGGCTCGGCCCGCTGCGGTCCACCGGCCTGCTCGTCCTGCTCACGGCCTCGGTGTTCTTCGGCGTGACGCTCGGCTCCTTCACCGTCCTGGCGCTCTCCTACGCCGACCGGCACCACGAAGGGTGGCTCGCCGGCGTGCTGCCGGCGGCGCTGTCGTTCGGAAGCCTCGTCGGCGGCACGGCCTGGGCCAGGCTCAAGCGGCCGTGGCCGCCGGGCCGGGCCCTGCCCGCGGTCGGTGGCGCGTACGCCGCCGCCTTCGCCGTCCTGCTGCTGCCCGCCCCGCCGTGGCTGATGATCACGGCGAGCGTCCTGCCGGGCTTGTTCCTCGCCCCGTGGCTCGCCTCCGCCTTCGTCGCCTGCGACACCCTGGCGCCGAGCGGCACCGCCACCGAGGCCGCCGCCTGGCTGATCGCGGTGATCGGTCTCGGCCAGGCCGCGGGCACCGCCGCCGCCGGCCAGCTCTCCGCGTACGGCCACACCGCCACGGCCGCCGCCCCCCTGCTCGGCGCCGCGCTGGCCGCTGCCGCACTCGCTGCGGGCCGCCGCCGGCTCACCCTCCCCTGATCCCCCCTCTTCCTCCTGGAGCTGGACCTCTTGCCCAACCGCACCACCCCGGCCAAGCCCGCGCCGATCACCGTCATCTGGGACTGGAACGGCACGCTTCGAAACGACCTGAGCGATCACGTCGCGGCCCTGAATGCGACCCTGCCCGGTCTGGGCGGTGAGCCGATCAGTGTGGAGACCTACCAGGCGCTGCACCGGATGCCCATCCGCGACTTCTACGCCGACGTGCTCGGCCGCCAGCTGGGCGACGAGGAGTGGCATAGCGCCGACGCCGCGTTCCTCACCGAGCTCGCCCACCGGCCGGTCCGCCTCCAGCCGGGCGCCCGGCAGCTGATGATGGGCCTGCGTGCCAGGGGTGTGCGGCAGAGCCTGCTGTCGCTGGCCCCGCACCAGCGGCTCGTCGGCGAGGTGGACAAGGCGGGCATCGCGGGCCTGCTGGAGCGGGTCGACGGCCGGCCAGGGGCGGCGGTGGCGAGCAAGGCCCCCGCCATGATCGAGCACCTGCGAGCCCTCGGTCCGGGGGTCGACCCGGCGCGCACGCTGGTGATCGGCGACAGTGTCGACGACGCGGTCGCGGCGCACGCCGTCGGCGCCGTCCCGGTGCTGCACACCGCCGGACTGCACGGCGCGGCGCGGCTGGCCACCGCCGGCGTCCCGCTCGTCGCCACGGTCCAGGAGGCCGTCGCCACCGGCATCGCCATCATCACCTCCCGGCAGCTGGCCGCGGCGTGAGCGCGGACAGCGGACGCCCGATCGCCAACTGGAGGCCCCGGGTGCCTGGCAACACCGACCTCGGCACCCGGCTCGTGTGGTCCGAGCTGCAGGTCGAGCAGCCCCGCGACCTGCCCGGGCACGGCACGGCCACCCTCCACGGCGCGGTCGCCGACCAGGTCGCCTCAACCGCCGACCGGCTCGACGGCGTCCAGATCCGCCTGGTCGCGCTCGCCGGCTTCCTGCGGGACGACCTCCAGCGCATCGAGGCCGGCCACGACACCACCCTGCCCGTCACCAACGGCATCCTGCGCAACGGCGCGCTCGACCTCGACCTCCTGGTCGCCCGCCGCACCGAACTGCACCGCTCCCTGACCGCGCTGATCGGCCTCTACAAGGAACTGCCAACCTTCGTCCCACCGCCACAACCGACAGGTGGTCCCGCCCCGGCACGCAAGGCGAAGGCGGCACGGGACAGCCCGCTGCCGCTGCGGCAGGAGGAGGCGTTGAAGCTGATCGGCTCGTCAACCGTCACCATCTTCAAGGGCACGGGCGGGTCGGTGAGGGTCATAGCCAGCGAGGCCGCCATCACGATCGCCACTGTCGATGCCCTGATCGGCAAGGGCCTGGTGGACCACTACGCCCGCAAAGCCCTGTTCCGGGGCCACGATCTGACCCTCACCCCTGAGGGGCAGACCAGGTACGAGGCCCTCGCAGCGAAGCCGCCCGTCGCCCGCTCGGCCGCCGCCCGTGCTCGGCCGGTAGCCCTTCCCACAGCGCCGGAGGCACCCCCCGCCGCCGCCTCCGTATCACCGCCGGCGGGCCGCTCCCGCAGCTGACCGCCGACCCCACCCCCGCAGGCCCCGCCGGGCCCGCCCATCGCCCCCACACAGGAGAGCTCTCATCGGAAGCTGGGACACCGGCCCGTTCCACAACGACGCCGCGGTCGGCATCGCCGAGCGCTTCGACAGCCTCTTCCCCAGCGAGCTGTCACCGTGGCTCCACCGCCTGTTCGACGTCGCCGTCGCCATGCCGGAGGGCCCGCTCGACGCCGACACGGCACAGGAGGTCATCGCCGCTGCAGGAGTCGTCGCGTCGCAGTGCCAGGGCGGAGAGGACGTCAATCTCGGCAGCGGCCCGCGCGAGCCGGTCCCGACCCTGCCCGCGGCTCTGCGGCCGAAGGCGGTCGCCGCGCTCGACCGCGTCCTCGCGCACGCCGATGCCGAGGTCAGCCGCTGGTACGACCAGGCGCGAGGCGAGCAGTGGCTCGCAGGGGTGGACCTGATCCGCCGCGTCCTCGTGGACGACCCGCCTCCCGTCCCTGTGCCTGCGGCGGCGCCCCGCCGGCAGCGGCAGGTGTTCGCAGGCCAGCAACTCATCCAGAAGCGGTTCGGCGTCGAGGACGCCTGGGACCTGCCCGCCCGGCACCCCGGAGGGTCGCTGGCGCGGGGCCTGGCCGAGCTGCTGGAGCGTCAGACGAGCGAGGTGGACACGCTCGACCGGGAACTGCGCGCCACGGCCTCCCGCGCGGGCGAGACGCTCGCGCAGATCACCCAGGGAAACCACGCCGGCGTCCAGCCCAACGGCACCCTGCGCTTCACCGGCGTCGAGTTGGAGACCCTCGGGGCCCGCTTCGCTCTCGCCAGCCGCGACCTGCAGGACCTGGCCAACCGGTACGAGTTCGCCCTCGCCAACGGGACGGACCCGGCCGTTGCCCCGCGGTCGGCGGCTTCCCGTACCCGAACCGCGCCTCGTGCAGCCGCCGAGACGGGACCGCCGCCGGCAGCAGCCGCGCCGCCCGCTTCCTCCCACCGCCCGCACCGCCCGTAAAGGACCCTCTGCTCCGTGCCCACCACCGTCACCCGCCAGGCGCGCGTCGCCCGCGCCCTGGACGCGCTCGGCCCGCCCGGCGCCGTTCGCGTGCTCCTGTCCGTCCGGCTCACCGAAAAGTCCGCCGAGGAGCAGGAAGCCCTGCGGAGCACGGTGGGTGATCCCGCCGACGGTCTGCACCCCGCCGAGGTCGCGGAGCATCACCGCGACCTGGAGCGCCACGGCCTGCTCCGTACCAGCCCCGCCGGGCCGGAGGCCACCGCAGCGGCGAAGGAGTTGTGGCCGGTGTTCCTCGCCGCGGCCGGCTGGGCCTCCAAGCACCGGCCCCGCCTGGTCGACGAGGTAGACATCGTGGTCGCCGTCGAGGAGGTCCTGCGCATCGGTGCCCATCCGCTCACCGCGCCGGTGCTCGACCGGCTGCGCTCCGGGCCGGCCACCGAGGCAGATCTCGCCAGCCCGATGACGGCCGCGGCCCGCGCCCAACTGCCCGACCAGCTCTCCGTCCTCGTACAGCAGGAACTACTTGAACGCCTGCCGGACGGCGCTCTGCAGGCCACTGCGGCCGGCGGCCAGCTCGCCAAGGTCCACGACACCCTCGACGACTGGTCCGGCCGCTGGCAGCGCGCCCTGCCTTCTCTCACCCGCACCGAGGCAGCCGCACACGTCCTGCCCACCAGCACATACCGCTCCGGCGCGGCCACCACCCGCACCGTCCTCCCCGGCGGCAGCCCCACCGGCCTTCCACTGCCCCCGGATACCGGCGGCCACCGCCCCGGGCCTCGTCGCTGAACAGAAGGACCCCACCCATCACCACCCTCGAAGCCCTCGAAGACACCCGCTTCGGTGTCGAGGACCTGCGACCCGTCACCCCGGACGACGAGTCGAGGCTCGACGACCTCTGCCTCAGCCTGGACATGTACACCTCGCTGGCGATCCAGCACGCGACGAATCCGCACACCGGGCTACTCGGCGACAGCTTCTATGTCGTGTACGACGGCACCATGACCTGGCACGACGTCCCCGGCATGGCCCAGTACGCGGCCATCCACGTCGACCGCGACCTCGGCGCCGGCACGTACCGGCTCGACTACAGCCGCCACCCCATCGCCGCTCTCGCCCAGAACTGGCTCGTCCAGCGCGGCGCCGACCTGGACCAGCTCACCGTGGAGTTCGAGGACCCCATGGCCACCGACCAGGTCACCCGGGACCTGGAGAACTTCCTGGCCGCCTCCGGAGACCGCTTCAGGAACATCGACGACTACACGCACGACAGCTCGGACTTCTACAAGACGTGGATCATCGCAGCCGACGACCGGCCCGATCCGGGGCAGCAGCCCGTCCGGGTCATCTACGAGGACATCGACACAGCGAATCACTCGTACACGCTGCGCCAGGGCGGCTTCGCCACGGTCGACGCCGCGCGGAGCTGGGTCGACCGGGTGGGAGAGCCGGACAATCCGCTGCCGCCGCTGACCGGGGCCCCCAGCGCCCGCGCTGCCGGCGCCGGGGCGCACAGCTCGGTCGCGATCACCCTCTCGGCCCCGGCCCCGGCCCCCGCTCCGGCCGAGGACCGCCCCGCACGACCGCAGCGCCGCTGACGCCCCCTCACCCCCCGGAAGGACCGCACATCTCCTCGACCGACAGCACCCAGTCGCCGGCCCCCACCGGGCCTCAGCGGCGACCGCGCACGACGGAGCGCCGCAGCGTGCAGACCACGGTGCGGTTCACCCCGGCGGCCATCGCCGCGATCGGCGAGCGGGCCGCCGCCGAGCGCCTCACGATCGCCGGATTCGTCGGCACCGCCGCCCTGGCCGCCGCGCAGAGCGGCGATCCGCTCCACCGCCCCGACCGCGACCCGCGGCGCCCGCTCGTCGAAGCCCTCGACCGCGTGGCCGGCGAGCTGAACGCCGCCGTCACCACCCTCCGCGACTCGGCGGACGGCCCAGGGCGGGAGGCCGCGCTCGCGGTCCTGCCGCTCGTCGCCGAGCGGACGTACTTCGTCCTGGACTCCGTGCTGCAGGCGACGTGATCCCCGACATCTCCCGGGGAAACAGCATCCGCCCGCTGCTGGCTTACCTCTACGGCCCGGGTCGGCGCGAGGAGCACGACGACCCGCATCTCGTCGCCGCGTGGGACCTGCACGGAGCACCCGACCCGGGACGCCAACCGGGCGCGAGCGTCGGTCGCCTCGCGCACCGCCTCGACCAGCACGCCCGGCTGCGGGCCGCCGAGTTGGGGGCGGTGCCGCCGCACCGGGTGTGGCACTGCTCCGTCCGCGCAGCGCCGGAGGACCCCACGCTCAGCGACGAGCAGTGGGCTCAGGTGGCCCGCCGCGTGGTCCGCGCCACGGGCCTCGCTCCGCAGGAGGGCCCCGGCTGCCGGTGGGTGGCGGTCCGCCACGCCGTCCACCACATCCACCTCGCCGCCGTCACCGTCCTGCCCTCCGGCGCCCGGCCCGGCATGCACCGCGACGCAATGCGGGCGCAGGCCGAGTGCCGGGCCATCGAGGCCGAGTGGGGGCTGCGGCCCGTCGGGCTCGGCGAGCGGAGCAGCACCAGCTACCCGACCACTGCCGAGATCATCAAGGCCGAACGCCAGGGCTGGGGCGAGACGTCCCGCGTCTGGCTCCAGCAGCAGATGCGCGGGGCCCTGGGGGAAGCCTCCACCGTGGACGGCTACGTCTCGGCGCTGACTGCCCGCGGTGTGCTGGTGCGCTGGCGCACCGACTCGCAGGGCGCCGCCGTCGGCTACAGCCTCGCCCGCCCCGGCGACACCGGTAGCAACGGTTCCCCGGTGTTCTTCGCCGCCGGCCGCCTCGACTCCGCGCTGACCCTGCCCCGCGTTTTTCATCGCCTGTCCACGAAGAAGTCCGCTGAAGGAATCCGATCATGACCAGCTCTCAGAACCACCACAGCCCCCTGGCGGACTTCGCGCACGCCCTGGCCGAACGGCTCCCGGACCGGTGGGAGGCCGCCGAGCTGGACCTGCTGAACGACGCCAGCCTTCGCCACCACTTCTACTACCGGGTGTGGGACCGCCACCGTGCCCAGGAGCTGGGGCTGGACCGCGACACGATGGCGGGGATGGCCGTGCTCGACGGCTTCGACGGACGCAGCCTCCTGGTACTGCCCGCCACCGAAGCCGGGTCCTTCCTGGTCTGTCCCCTCATCGCCTTCGACGTGCCCGTGTACAGCAGCATCTCCCCACTCAGCTCCATCATCGTGCCCGCCGACCCGACCGAGGCCGCCGCGCAGCTGGCCGCCTTGCTGCTGCCCGTCTACGAGAGCGAGCTGCGGACCCGGCTCGACCACGTCGTCGGCGGCCTGGACTCCACCGAAGCGAGCATCGCTTCGTGCCTTGCCGCCGAGGTGGAGAGCTCCGATGATCCCGAACTGGCGCAGGAGCTCTACGAGATGAGGGGGGTGCGCTGGCTGTCCCACGCAGAGGACACCGACCTGCTGCGCTACGCCGCCGAAGAAGTACTTGCCGCTCTGGGCCTGCTGCTGGGCCACCGCGGACCGCTGTCCGAAGCCCTGGTCGGCGTCACCACCCACGTTCGGATCTACTGCGAGGTGCACGACAGCTGCGAGGCCCTGATCGAGGCCGAGGTGGTCGGTCGGATCCTCACCGTCGCCGGTCTGGCCGACACCGGTAGCGGCATATTCGATCCCGCGATCACGAAGAAGATCGCCACCATCGACTTCCTTCCGGTCGAGCAGCAGCGGGATCTGGTGCGGGCCGCCGCCGCGACGTACAGCCGGCGAACCAACGGTGGCTGATCCCGGAAGCGGTCCGGCATGAGGGCAGCAACACCGCTGTGAGGCTCCACACCGCCGGGTGTGGACCCGGAGAACCGCTCCAGGAGCCCCTCGATCACGCACCTCCCGCGCTGCGGGCGCTCTGCAGCTCACCGACCCCGAGCCGGCGCCACGATCACGCCCCCTCCACCTGCCCTCGGCACTGATCAGAGAGATCGCCTGTTGTACATCGCCTCCTTCCACGACGCCCGCGACGAACTCGATCTCGACGAGTACAACGCGGCCGACGACGCGACAGCCCGGACCCTCAACCAGCTTTTCGACTTCGAGAGTTCGCTCTGGATGATCGCGAAGCAGTGGGCGTCAGACACCCTCCACCGCCCAGGGGCGCGGTTGCACGACTACTTCCTCCTCCTCGATGCGTATGCCGGCCACGCCGAGCGGCCCGGTGCCCCGCAGATCGTCGCCGCCCACTTCGACCGCGACCCGGCCACCCACACGGTGCGAGCCACTATGACGTCGCACGCGCTGATCCCACTGGCGCAGAACTGGCTGGTGGGCCGCGGCGCGGACCTGACCAAGGTCCTGGAGCCGGAGGGCTGGAGCGATGCCCTTGACGCCGAGACCGAGCAGTTGGAGGACGCCCTGCGCGGCAGCGGCGAGCGGCTCGAGATCCACGACACGTTCAGCCGCCACGAACCGCCCTACGAGACATGGGTGATCGCCACCGACACCCAGCGGGCCCCCGGCCCGGCCGAGGTCCTCTTCTGGCGCCTTCCCGATGACAAGAGCCCCGCTTATACGCTCCGCCACGGGCAGTTCGACAGCCTCGACTCCGCGTACGAGTGGACCCGGGACACCTCCGCGCCCCTGCCGGTAGCAGCACGGGCCCAGGCGGCCCGGCTTCGAGTGGCACCGCTGCGGCCCTCGCCCGCCGAAGCCCCGGCAGCGCCGTCGGCGACCGATCCCAGCACCCGCCGCCGGCCCGGCCGCTGACGCTCGCCTCACCATCCACCTTGGAGGTCACGCCCTTGCCCGACGCCTATCTGCCGCACCACGATCCCGACTTCGAGACCCTCGTCCGCCCCCGGTACCTCGCCGGCCCCGGCGACCGGGAGGCCGTCGACACCGCCTTCGGGCCCCTGCGCGGGTCACGGTGGCGAGTCACGGCCCTCGGCCCGTACCTCACCGAGGTGATCGCCACCAGCCCGTGCCACCGCATCCGCGTCGGCTACCGCCCCGACCATGAGCAAGCGTGGCAGGTCGCCGCGGCCCTGGACCCGTTCGCCGACCCCGCCTGGCGCGGCGGATTCAGCCAGGCCACCCCGCCGGAGATCATCGAGGCGTTCCTCGGAGCGCTTTCCGACTCACTGCAGTACGACGAGGTCGACGACAGCACGGGCACCTTCGTGTCGCTGGAGGGCGCGCTCGCCGACGCCAACGAGGCCCTCTCCGAAGCGGGTTGGCAGACGTCTAACACCAACGGCCACTGGCGCACCAGGTCTATCGACGGCGAGGTCGATTACGAGGTCGACCCGCTCATCGACCCGGCCGACGAGCTTGCCACCGACATGCGGCGCGGCTTCAACTGGCGCGTCGCCTCGGGCGACCCGGACGTGGGATGGACCGCGAGCTTCAGCTCGTGCACCCCGCTGCATCTGATCGCGGCCGTCAACGGCGCCGTCGCCGACAGCGGACCGGTCGTCCGCACCAGCGACGACCTGCCACAGCGGGTGACCGACCGTGCCCGCGCCGAGCAGGCTGAGGTCGACCGGCGCGAAGCCGAGGCCCACGCGGCGCTGCCGAGCGCCGCCGAACTCCTTGCCGACGGCCTGGACACCACGGTCGCCGTCAGCCCGCTGTACCTGGCCGGGCCCGGCCCCTTTGAGCGTTCGGTGGCGGCCCTGACCAGCGAGGCGGGCTGGAGGTCCGTCACCGTCCGGGGAGGGCGGCTGTGGGAGAGCGACTGCCAGAGCGTCCGCGTCGCGCATCTTCCCCAGCGGACCCGGGACACCTGGCAGATCACCGCGCTGGCCGGCCCACTGGGCATGCCCACGTGGAAGGCGACCTTCAGCTACAAGACGCCGGCCGAGGTCATCGGCGAGGTGACCCGACTCGTCGCCGAGACCGTGACCGGCGATGCCTGGTCGGCCGACGACGCCGAGTACGTCTCGCCCTTCGAGCTGGACCGGCACGGCTGGACGAGCAGCACCCTCAGCGTGCGGACCACGCTCAGCGCGCCGGACCCGATGGTCAAGCTCCAGCACAACTCCGCCGAGTTCGGGCGCTACGAGGAACTGGAGGGCCATGCCCCTCCCGCCTGGACGCTCACCGCTGAGGTCGACCGGTTCTGTGCCTGGAACGCCGACTTCACCAGTGGCACGCCGTCGTACCTGGTCACGCGGGCGGCGCTGACCGCCGTGGACCCGGCCCCGGTGCTGCGGACCCGCCGCTCGCTGCCGGAGATGCACCTGCCGTACCTGCAGGTCGTCGCGCAGGGCACCGGCCGCTCCGGCGCCGCCCGCTCGGGCACCGCACCAGTCTCCTACGGCCCCTCGTCCGATCCGGCCGCAGCTCCGCGGAACGCCGTCGCGGACCGGGGCCGGCTGCGGTGAGGGACGACCGCGCCCTGGAGGCGTTCACTGATCAGGTGGCCCGCCGGCTCCCCGGCTCCTGGCGGCCGATGCTCGCGGACGTGAGCGAGTCGGCGGCCCGCACCGAGGTGTACGAGCAGCTCTGGGACCTTGGGATCACCCAGTGGGCCCTGCTTGAAGTCGTCAACGACCGTCTCGGGGTGCTGCGTGATGGCCGGGGCCGGGAGCTGGTCGTTCTCCCGCGCCCGCTCCGCTCCGACCGCTACCTGATCGCGCCCCTGGTCCCGCCAGGCACGGACCCCGGGACGGTGGAGGATCTGACGCCGTTCGGCGTCTCCGTCAGCGGGTCACCGGCGCGAGCGGCCGAGACAGTGCGCCGCCGACTCCTGCCCCGTCTCGACTACGCGCTGCTTCTGGCCGAGGAACGTGGGGTCTATCCCGGAGCGCCTTCCGACAGCGGTGGCCGCCGGGTTCGCGCGGCCACCGCCCGCACGAGCCTGCCCACCGGCACCGCACCGGTCGTCGTCTACTCCGCCGGGCCCCTGCGCCCAGCCACCCCGAATTCGGGCCGAGGCCGAGTCCCGGCCCCCTGACCGAACGAGATTTGTGCCCACTGCCTCCCCCGTCTCCACTGACCCGCTCCTCTCCGTCCGACCCGTCCACCTCGCCGGACCCGGCGAGATGGACCTGCTGTCCCTCCTCGCCGCCGAGCACGGCTGGTTCCGCCCCTACAACTCGCCCACCCACGTAGTCCTCGTGAGCGACACCAACGGCATCGCGCTCTCCAACGGATCGGGACCGGGCCCCCTGGCCCTGACCGGGACCGGCTGGTCGGTCGACTTCTGCCGCCAGGTTCCGACCGAGATCACCCGGGCCCTGCTCGACGAGGCAGCCGCCGGTGTCCGCCACACCCCGGGCTTCCCCACCGGCACCGGCCGCCTCGTCGGCCACCACGCCCGCGCGGCGCTCCTCGCGGCCGGCTGGTCCGGACACCACCGGGACGGCTACGAGCTGGTCTCCGCCCCGGACCGGCACGCAGCCCTCTCCGTCCCGCTGGAGGCCCCCGGCAACGAGGTGATGCTGACCGGCGCCGCCGACACCGGCACCTGGACCGTGCGGTTCAGCGCGACGGCCCCCGAGCCGCTGCTGACCGCCGCCGCCCTCGCCCTCCTGGGCAAGGCCGTCCGCCGGGCAGACCAGCTGCCGGCCCGGCATCGGAATCTGCTGACCACCCAGCCCCTCGCCGAACGGCTGCCGCCCGCCGGGCGCTCCGGCGCCGCTCGGGCCAGGAGCGCAGGTGCCCGGCCGGCACCCGCCGCGCTGCCGTCCGCCGGCCAGCCTCGCCCTGGCAACGCCGGATCCGTGCCGGCCCCGCGGCGCCGCCCGTCCTGACCTCGCCGCCCCCGCGCTCCTGGAGACCTTCCCTGCCCGCCGAACCCGCCCCCGACGACCTGGTCGCCGTCAGCCCGCTGGAACTCGCCGGCCCCGGCACCGCGCCGTTCGACCTCCTGCACCACCTCACCTCCGAGTACCAGTGGCACATCGCCGCCGACGGCGAGAACCCGCAGCTGGAGAGCCCGTGCCGCAGGCTTCGCGTGCAGCACGGCACCTTCCTGTCCGGCAACGTCCTGCTGGACGACAACTGGATGCTCACGGCCCGCGAGACCCCGGACTCCGAGTGGCTGTGGTGGGCGTGCTTCAGCCCCCAGACACCGCACGAACTCACCTACAGCTTCGTCCTGGAGACCGCCCAGCGCCTCGGCACCGAACCCGGCAGCGTCCTGACCCGACGCGCCGAGGCGGACGACGCGGCCGACCTCCTCGCCGCTGCCGGCTGGCTGGAGAGGGAGCACCCTCTCCCCGGCGCCCGAATGACCACCCCCACCGGCAACACCGGCGCCGCCCACACCTTCGAACTCCCCGAGCGGGACCTGTCGTTCAGCATGCTCAACACGAGCTCCGCGTTGAAGTGGTCGATCTCCATGTCGCCCCGGACACCGGAGGTGCTCCTGCGGTTCGCGGCGACTGCGCTGGTCGAGGACTCGGCGGTGCGCCGCCGCAGCGAGATCCCCGCCCACCACGCAGAGCGGGTCTCGACCGCCCCGGCACACTCGGCCCTCCCGTCGCGCTGGACAGGTCCGTTGCCCGGCCTCGGCGGTGATCAGGCGCTCACGCCGGCCGGTCCGGACGGGGCCGCTGCCGGACAGCCCAGCCCGTCGGCGGAGCTGGTCGCGATCACCCCGCGGCACTACGCCGGTCCGAGCGCCAACGCCGTCGAGCGCCTTCGGCACCGCCTCGAAGCCGAGGGCTGGGTCCGCGGGGACGGCGTCCTCGCCAGCGCGTGCGGCCGGCTGGGGGTCGCCTGGCCCACCGAGTCGGACAAGCCGCGCGGTTGGGGACGCGAGAGGACATACGAGCCCTGGCGGGTCTGGGGCTCCCAGCGCCGCGGAGCGGGCGTCGCCTGGCGGGTCACCGGGTGGCGCCTGGTCCCCCATGAAGTGATCGACGGCCTGCTCAACGAGGCGGCCGTGATGCTGGAGGAGGCCGACAGGGCCGCCCGGGCGCCGTTCGAGGCAGGCGTCCTCGGCCTAGGGTTCCTGCCACTGGCAGCCGCGGGCTGGAGCAGTGAGGTCACACCCAAGGGCTCCGCCGCCTTCCAGTCGCCCGACGGGCTCCTCAGCGCCCGGTGCGGCCCCCCGGACGCCCTGTACGAACTGCGCGGGCGGCCGGCAGCCCGCATCTCCTGCGGGCGGGCCCTCGGCTTCTGGGAGATCGAGATCAGCGCGAACACCCCCTCCCGCCTCGCCGCCGCACTGTGCCGCGACGTCGCCGACCCCTCGCCCCTCATCCGCAACACCGACCACCTCCGCCTGGACGCCACCGACCGGGAGGTCGCCGTCGTCATCCCCGTCACCGCGCAGTCCCTCACCGCCTCCACCGGCCGAAGGGCCGCAGCCGTCGCCCGATCGCTGCCCGATCGCACCGCAGCGGGCACCACGGTGCCTGCGGGCCGCCCCGGCGACGTTCCCCGACGCCCAAGCCCCCCGCAGCGGTGAGGCCCCAGGCCCTGCACCGCCGAGTCCCGCACCCTGGCTGGCACCGGCCGCCCAAGCCCTCCGCCCCCGAACCGAACGGAGAAATCCTGACCTCGCATCCTCTCGACCCCATCGCCAACGTCGATGGGCCCTCGTCCGTCCACGAGGCACCGGCCGTGCGCACCGCCCAGCCCTTCGTGCCGATCCGGCACACCGGCACCGGCGAGATCACCACCACCGGCTACAACGCCACCGCCCGGCGGATCTTGCTCCGGGTGGGCTTCGAGGAGGCTCCTGGCTGCGCCTGCCCAGCGACGGAGACCGGCCCGGACGGGACGCACGGGCCTGCTCGGCAGCCGGTGAGCTGCTCGACGCCGGCCGCCCCGTGCGCCTGAGAGCCCTCGGCCGGCCGGTGAGCACCGACGGTACGCCCCTGCCAGGTACGCCCGTACTGACCGGCGACAAGACCTCCCGCGCCGAGGCCGCCCTCGCCGCCCCGGCCCAGCCCGGGGCGGCGGGCACGGGCGACCCGGCCCAAGCGAGTTCCGTGGGCGGCCCGACCGCACCGCCACGGTCCCGGTGATCCTCCCGCCCCCGCCCCTCCGACGGCTGCGCCTGCCCGCGTCGGTGACCGTCAGGGGCACCCGGACCGTCTTCGAACCCACCAGCAGCCTCGCCGTGATCGCTGGTGCCCCTGCGCTGTTGGAGACCCCCTGAGCCCCACCGACCCTGACCACGACGATCTGGTCGCCGTTCGCCCATTGGAACTTGCCGGCACCGGGACTCCACCCGGCGACCTGGGCGACCATCTCGTATCCGCGTACGGCTGGGAGCACGACGCGCTCAGCGCACCCGAGGAACCCCTGCTCGTCAGCCCCTGCCGCCGCATGGCCCTGGAGCACGGCGACTTCACCCTCGGCCGCAGCATCCTCCAGAAGCACTGGCAGCTCTCCGCCTACGACAGCGGGGAGCCGGACGCCACGGAAATCTGGTGTGCCTGGTTCAGCCCCCAGACGCCCTATGAACTCACCCACGGCCTCGTCCTGGACGCCGCCGGCCGACTCGACAGCGACCCGGCCTCCGTCCTTACCAACCGCAGGGCCGGTGACGACATCGAGCGGATCCTCTCCAGCGCCGGATGGACGATCAAGCGGGGGCCCTGGCGGACGTTCATCCACGCGCCCGGCGCCGCCACCCTCCTGGTGCCCTCCCACCCGGAGCGCACCCTCGCCTTCGGCCTGAACAACACCAGCTCCGAGCTGGCGTGGGACGTCATCGCCTCGCCGTGGGCTCCCGAGGCGTTCCTGCGCACGGCAGCGACGATGGTGGCCTCGGACACGGCGCTGCGCCGCCGCAGCGAGATCCCCGCCCACCATCTGGCCCGGGTCACGATCGAACCCGCCGCCTCCGCCACCCTGCCCCGGTGGCGCCCCCTGCTCGCGGCCCCAAGTTTCCCGCCCGACCTGGAGAACCCCCTGCCGACCACCACTGCCCCGACCACCACCGAACCACCCCGCGAAACCGGCCCCGAACCGGACCTCGTCAGCGTGACCCCCCGCCACTACGCCGGCCCCGGCCGTGGCGGCGCCGAGCAGATCAAGGGGCATCTCGCCTCCCTGGGCTGGACGGTGGACACGACCTCGATGACCAGCCCGTGCGGAAGGCTCGGGCTCGCCTGGCCCGACGGCACCGACGACCGGACGCGGCAGAGCGCCGCCTGGCGGGTCTGGGGTGCCCAGCACCGGGGAGCGAGCATCGCCTGGCGCGTCACCAGCGGCGACCTCGTCCCGCCCGAGCTGATCGCCGGCGTCGTCGACGAAGCTCTCGCCATCCTGGACGAAGCCGGATCGGACTCCCGAGAACCATTCCGGGCCGGCGTCCTGAGCCTGGGCTTCCTGCCCTTGGCCGAGGCGGGATGGAAGAGCGAGGTCGAGCCCCGCGGCGCCGTCTCCTTCCGCTCGCCCGACGGCTACGTCAGCGTCCACTGCGACGTCCCGACCGCCCTGCACGACCTGCGCGGCAAGCCCGCCGCCCGCATCAGCTGCTACCGGGCCCTCGGGTACTGGATGGCGGAGATCAGCGCGAACACCCCTTCGCGCCTCGCCGCCGCCCTCTGCCGCGAACTCGCTTCCCCCGAACCCCTGCTGCGCAGCACCACCGGCCTTCACCTCGACGCGACCGACCGGAAGGTCGCCATCGTCACCCCGGTCACCCCCGAGGGCCGGGCCACCCCGACGGAGCGGCGGGCCGCTGCCCTCTCCGGCAGCGCGCCGACGTCAGCTGCACCCAGCCCCCCGGCCACCACCACCGCCCCCACGCCCCCGCGGAAGCCCGTCCGCTGATCACCGGGCGCACCCGTCGGCGTCAACCCCTTGGAGGTTCCCCGCTTGACCACACCCGCACCGCCCGCTGCATCAGGACGTACCAAGGGCGGTGAGCTACGAGCCAAGGTCGCCCGCCTGCTGGCTGGCCGGCCGGCGGACGCGCTCACCACCGGGCAAATATCCAAGGCGCTGGGCCACTCCAGCGGCGCCGTCGTGCAAGCGGTCGAGACCCTGGTGAAACGAGGCGAGGCCGACCGGGTCGGCGCCGGGAAGCAGTTCCGTGCGAACTCGCTGACCGCCGCAGCCGGGCGAGCCCCGGTGATCAGTCCACCGGGAACCCACTCCCCCCGCGCCGCCGCGGCCACGGCCCGCACGACTGCACCCGCACCCGCGCCTGCGCCTGCGCCCAAGTGGACCGGCCCGATCCGCCGCCCGGGGGGACAGCTCTACCACCCGCGGCAGCTGGCCGACCTTCCCGACGTCGAGGCGCTGACGCGCCTGCGCGACGCCGACATCCCGGTGCTGCTGTACGGTCCTCCGGGCACCGGCAAGACCTCGCTCGTTGAGGCTGCCTTCGACGACCTGATCACCGTCGCCGGCGACGGCGACACCACCGTCGGCGACTTGCTCGGCGAGTACACGCTGGACGACGGCGGAGGCTACGTCTGGCAGTACGGGCCGGTGGTCACCGCGATGACCGAGGGCCGCGCCCTGCTGATCGACGACGCGACCCTGATCTCGCCGAAGGTCCTGGCCTCGCTCTACCCGGCGATGGACGGCCGCCGCCAGATCCAGATCAAGGCCCACAAGGGCGAGACCATCCAGGCGAAGCAAGGCTTCTTCGTGCTGGCCGGGCACAACCCCAACGTGCACGGTGCCGTGCTGACCGATGCGCTCGCGAGCCGGTTCAGCGTGCAGATCCAGGTCGGCACGGACTACGACCTGGCCGAGGCCCTGCGGGTCGATGCCCGGGTGGTCCGGGTCGCCCGCTACCTCGCCAACCAGGTCGGACTCGGCGAGCTCGGCTGGGCCCCGCAACTACGGGAACTGATCGCCTTCCAGAAGACCGAGGCCGTCCTCGGCTTCAAGGCCGCCCTCGGAAACCTGATCGGCATCGCACCCCTTGAGGACCGCGCCGTCGTCGCCGAAACCGTCAAGAAGATCGCCGGCATCAACGACGTCTCGCCCCTCACGCTCGGCCGGCAGCTCTCCGCCGCGACCGCTCCGGCTGCCCAGAAGCCCCCGGGGAGTAACGGCTCCGTGTCCCGGGGCCGCCGGCGATGAGTGCCCACCACCACGTCCAGTCCTCCGTCACCGCGGCCGACGACGCCGACCTCGCGCGCTGGGACGACGACGGCGCCCCGCCCGCACAGCCCCGCTCGTCCCCGGCCGCGTGGCTGCGCGTGGGAGCCGAGCTCGGCGACCGGCTGGTCGCCCTGTCCGGCCGGCACGACCTGCTCGTCACCTGCCAACCGGGCACCCGCAGCGGCGCACCGGCGGCCTACTTCCCCGGCCTGGCCGAGGTCGAGTTCGACGCCACACTGTTCGACCCTCTTCAGGCCCACGAAATCCATCCGCGGATCGTGGGCGACGAAGAGAGGTACCCCGCCGCCTGGGGCGTTTTTGTCCACGAGGCCGCCCATGCCGCCCACTCCCGTTGGACGGAGCTGGCGGCCGGCGCGCACCCCCGCATCGTGGAGGCCGCGCTCCTGCTGGAGGAGAGCCGCATCGAAGGCACCCACCTGACCAAGCGTCCGATGGACCGCACGTACCTGCGCACCAGCGCCCGTACCCTGGTCATGCCCGACATCGCCAATCCGACCTTCCAGGGCATCGAACACGCCGCCAGCGTGGCGGCCCTGATCCTCGGTCGCCGTGACGTCGGCATCCTGGACGCCGGCGAGACCCAGGCGGTCGCCTCGTTGTGCGAACAGGTCCTTGGCGCAGATCTGCTGGCCACCCTCACCGGCATCTGGACGGCGGCCCATCGATGCGCCGACCACGACGCCACGACCATGCTCGCGCACGCCCAGGACTGGTGCGAGGCCCTGGACGCTGCCGCACCATCCCTGCCCGCCCCGCCGGAGGACCTCACCGACCTGCTGGCCGGCGCGGTGGTGGTCGTCATGGACAGCATGGCCGCCAACGACCGTGCGGACCTCGCGGCACAACTCGCCGCCGACGTCGCCCTGGCCGCGCACGCCGAGGCACAAGCCCAGGACCGCGCCCAGCGGGCCAGCAGCGGACGCAAGGCCGCGGCCACCGCCCGCTCCGTCTTCAACCCCCGCGGCGCCACCGTCAATCCCGACGGCACACCCAGTTCTCGCACCGGCCCGATCACCGGCAGCCGCAAGCCGACCACCGCCGAACAGACCGCCGCCGGGCAGCTGAGCCGCGCGCTCCGTGCCGCTGCCTACCGCGAGCGGGCCGAGGAGCGGAGCACCAGCCCCACCCCACCCGGCCGCCTCAACATGAGGGCCGCCCTCGCCCGCGACGCCCAACGCGCGTCCGGCTCGGTGCCCACTGCGGAACCGTTCACCCACATCCGCCGCCGCTCCACCGCCACCCCGCCGTTGCGGGTGGGGATTGCGGTGGACGTCTCCGGCTCCATGAGCGCCGCCTGCGAGCCCGTGGCGTCCGCCGCCTGGATCGTGGCCCGGGCAGCAGCCATGACAGGCCCCGACTCCCGCACGGCCACCGTCGCCTACGACTCGCACCTGACCGCCCTGACCCGGCCCACCCACCGGGCACCGGCGCAGGTGACGACGTTCCGCGCCAGCGGCGGCAGCCACAGTTTGGGCGACGCCCTCGACGCTCTCGACCATGGCCTCGACCTCAGCCGCCCCGGGGCCGGCCGCCTCCTGGTGATCGTCACCGATGCCGTGTACACCCCCGACGAGACCGCCGACGCCGTCACCCGCATCCAGCGCCTCGGCGTCGCCGGCTGCGCCGTACTCCAGCTCACCCTCGACAAGAAGTCCCGCCACCTGCCGGGGACCACCTTGCTCCACCTGCCCAAGCCCTCCGCCGCCCCCGCCGCCATCGCCAAGGCCGCGACCGACGCGATCCGCAGGACACGCTAAGGCGTCGGGCTTTGGTGCGGTAGACGTCGCTGCCGGTTCGCCGAACTCCCGGCCCGAACCGAGGCCCCCTCGGTTCCCCTTCCCGCCAGGCCGGCAACCCTGCGCCGCTCCGCTCACGCTGACACAGCGCGCCTGTGCCCGGACCAACTCGGTCCGGGCACAGGCGTGTTCGCCTGTAGCAGACGAACCCTCGAACGGACTACGCAAAACGGGGCAGTCCAAGTCAACATGGACGACCCCGCAGCGCCTATCCGAAGGATGGTTTCCCTGTCTGTCGTGATCTCCGCCCCTGTCGTACGTGGCCTGCGCCCCGGCGACGCCATCGCCCACCGCGCCTGGCCTCTCGGCGAGGGCAACCCCAACGCCATCAGTACCTTCCTCGGCGTGCACGGCTGGTCCTGGGTGATCGACGCCGAAGGCGGCCTGCACGCCGCGTCGCCGTGTACCCAGGTCTATGTCGGCTACCAGCCGGACAACCGGCACGTCGACACCTGGATCATCGCGCTCACCGGCACCGCGCGGCAGCCCGGCTGGAGGGCCACCTTCGACCGGCACACTCCCGCCGAGCTGGTCATCGGCTTCCTCACCGATCTGGTCAACCGCTCCACCCTCCGCCCGTCCCCGAGTACCTCGTCGACCTCCTGAAAGGACGCGCCATCCCCCTCACTCTCCGCCTGCCTGCCCATCGTCGCCTCGCCCTTGCCGAGTACCTGATCAGCGCCGCCGCTGTGGGCCTCGTCTTCCACGCGCTGCTGCGCAGCGAGCACACCGCCGTCCGTGTCGGCCTGTTCCTGTTGGTCCTCCAGCTGGTCGTCGCGCGGGTCCTGCTCTCGCGAGTGCCGGCCGTTGCCGAACCCTCCGGCCGCCGGATTCCCCGGCAGCGCTGCCCGCACTGCTGACCTGCGCCTCCTCGCACGCCGCCGCGCCCCGGCCCGGCGGCACAGCCATCGACGCGCACCTCGCGTCGAGCACCGCGATCACGGAGGTCCCTTGGAACCCGAAACCCTCGACCTGCGCGGCGACCGCGTAGACGGAATCGCCCGAGCGTTCGGCACCGCCTACGGCCCTACGAACAGTGCGGGCGAGCGGGCCCGCTACCACGTGCTGGCCTACCTCGCCCCGTCCGACCGCTACCTGCTGGCTGTCGGCGGCATCGACGGCGGACACGGTCGGCCTCACCCCCGCGAGGGCACTTGCGGGTGGAGCAGCGCCGACCAGCTCGCCGAACTCGTCGTCGCCCACCCGGTCCGCGCCGACGGTGGTGGTCGCACCTTCTGCCACCACCACGTCGTCCCCGGCACCCCCGAGCGACCGTGCCGGGTCTGCCTGATCCGCCCGCCCCGCCTCGACTGCTCCTTCTTCTCCCAGTCCCGCTACGCTCCACTGCCCCAGGAGGCTCTGTGACCACCGACCCGAACATCTCCCGCCGCGGCCTGCGCCGCGCGGCGGTCGTGTTCATCACGCTCACCGCCCTCTCCGGCGCCACCGCCGTCGTGGCGGGCCTGCGCCACTACAACGCCTGGGTCGCCGTCGAGCTGACCGCTTGCGGCGTGTGCGCCCTCGCTCTCTACCGTGTGAGCAGATGGCTCGACGCCGACGCCGACCGTGCGGTGCTTGCCGCCCTGGCCTCCGGCACGGACACCCCCGACGAGCTTGCCGCCGGCCTCGGCCTGCGGGTCGCCGTCGTGCGGCTCGCTCTCGCCCGGCTGCTGAACGCCGGCCTGGTCGCGCAGGACGCGCGCGGCAGCATCCGCCTGCTCGACCAGTAGCCGCAGCACCCTGCGGGGCAACGGCGAAGGGGCGGCACCACGAGTTCTCGTGGTGCCGCCCCTTCGCCGTATCGCCGAGTCCACCGAAACCGTGACAGGGACCGCGTGACCGCCGGCGGCGGCTACGGCCTGCCGGCTCAGTTGAGGTAGATGCCGGCCCAGACCCCGTCGTAGCCCGCCGCCGCCATGGCGGTCTCGAAGCTGTCCCAGGCGGCCTCGGGCGCCGAGAAGTGCTGATCGAAGTACTCGACCGTCAGGAGATCCTCCAGCCACTCGTGGCCGCAGCGGCAGCGGACGAAGACGTGCCGGCGGACATTGAGGAGCAGCCAGTCGCGGGCCGCCTTGCACTCCTCGCAAAGGATGACGGTGCCGCGGGGCTTCAGCTGGTCGTGGTGCGGGACCGCCCGGATCACGGGCTTGTCGGGCGAGAGCGTGGGGAAGTCGGGAATCGAGAGCTCAAGGAGATCGAGCGGCGGGAAGTCAGCCGGCTCGAGCGGGTCGTTGGAACCGTGGCCGTCGTGAGGTCTCGGCGAATCCGACAAGTACAGCCCTTTCGTAGACGTGCCGGGTGTAACCGGGCACGGGTCGGATTTATTCCCAAATTGGCATTTTGTTACCGATGTGTGATACAGGGAACTGGCACTCGATCCCGCTGCTAGCGGGCCGATGAGCGGTAAGCAGCCAGATCGAACGGCGTGCGGTCCATGTCACCTGCGAGACGTCCGGGACGGAGAGCGCGACACCTGCTCGGCGCGCAGGACCTGCATGACAAGGGCGGAGGCGGCCTTGGGGAGTCGGGGCGAGCGTGCCTCAGCAGCGGCGGTGCGGGCGGCCGGTGGGGTCGCGTCGGCCTCGTACAGGAGGGCGGCGAGGGCCGGGCCGGTGATGAGCCAGGTGTGGATATCCGACCAGGTGTCCGCGTTGCGTTCCTCTACCGCGGTGGCATGGCCGGGCTCGATCGGTGTCCCGTCCGCCCGGGTGTGGCGGTGCAGGGTGGTCTTCCACTCGTCGAGGATCCGGTTGGCTCCCTCGAAGGCGCCGGCCAGGGTGCGCAGGTGGTAGCCGGTCCGGTCGGCTTCCTCCCCGGGCGGCAGGAGCCGGTGGGCGGCGAAGCCGTCCTGGAGAAGGGCCTCGGCGTGGGGCAGGACCCGCTGGAGGTGGGCGAGGGTGCTGGTGTCGCGGCGGACCTTGCCGTCGTCGTAGAGCTGCTCGTCCAGTGGCCAGCCGTCGTCGCCGCAGAGGCCGTCGGAGATCGAGTCCCAGTGGTCGAGGGCCAGTTGGGCCCCATGGAGGGCTTCTTCCAGGACGGCGAGCCGGTGCCGGGCCTGGAGCCGGTCGTGGCACGGCAGCAGGGTGCGCTCGATGTCGGCTGCCGCGGTCTCCGGGTCTGTGGGGAGGGCGAGTTCGAGCTGCTCGCCGGCGACCGCCTGCCGGGTGTAGGCGTGTCCGTCGGTCAGGGCGATCGAGCGGATCGCGTAGCCGTGCCCGGTGGCGTGCTGCTCCTCGGTGACGAGGAGGCCGATCGGCCGGGCGGGCTCGGTGAGCACGGAGGCGTTGCGGAAGTCGGCGGGCTGGAGGGGGCCGAGGGCGAGCATCGAGACGATGTCGGCCATGTCCGCATCGAGGTGCTGGTGGTGTTCGGCCGTCCAGGTGCCGGGCAGGTGGGCGGCGAGGGCGGTGGCGTAGGAGGGGAGGTCCACGGTCCTGTTCTCGGTTGTCGGCTCGGGCCCGGGGGCTGTCGTCGGTGCGGGCGAGGGGCTACGGTCGCGGGGCGGGCCCGGCGTGAGCAGTGCGTCGGGCCCGCCGTCGGTCGGGTGGGTCAGCCCGCGGCTGGGGCGGGGTCGACCGCGGTGTCGAGCAGGCCCTCGGCGTGGGCGAGGTGGTCGTGGACCTGGGCGGCGTCGGTGCCGGTGACCACCAGGTGTCCCAGGCGTGCGGTGCCGAGGTCTCCGAGCGGGGGCAGGAGGACCTGCCGGCCCGGCTCGCACTCCCACACCAGGCGCTCCAGCCAGGCGGGGTCGCCCAGTTCGGGCCGGGGTCGGGCGGTTCGGACGGTTCCGGAGGTGGCCGGGTAGAGGAAGCGGACGCCGGCTGCACCGGAGCGGGCGGGGGCGAGGTCGGGTTCGCGGCCGAGGGCGATGTCGGCTGCCGCGGCGGCGAGGTCGATGCCGGTCGCGAGGTGCACCAGATGTCCGATCAGGTCCCCGCCGATGCGGCCGTTGACCTCGATCAGCCGGGGGCCGTCGGCGGTCAGGCGCATCTCGACGTGGGAGATGCCCGAGTTCATGCCGAGGGCGTCCAGGGCAGCTTCGGCGACCGGGCCGACCTGGGCGAGCAGCGGGTCGCCGGCCGAGACGACGTGGCCGACCTCCTCGAAGTAGGGTTCCGGCCCGAGTTCCTTGCGGGTGACGGCGACGGCGGTGGTGATGCCGTGCACGGTGACGCACTCCACCGAGATCTCGGGACCTGCCAGGTACTCCTCGACGAGGATGCCGCTGCCCTCCTCGCCCTGGTCCTCGGCCCGGCCGCTGGCGTAGGCGTAGGCACCCGGCAGGTCGTCGGGGTTCTCAACCTTGATCACGCCGATGCTGCCCGCGTGGGAGGCCGGCTTGAGGACCACGGGGTATCCGATGCGGCGGGCCGCGCGGCCTGCGGTCACCAGGGAGGTGACCCGGATCGACTGGGCGGACGGCACGCCCTCGGAGGCCCACACCGCGCGCGAGGCGGCCTTGTTTCGGCAGGCCGCGGCGGTTGCCGAGGACTGGCCGGGCACGCCGAGGTCGGCGGCGACGTGCGCGGCCGGGACGAGCGCGTACTCGTCCCAGGTCACCACGCCCTTGATGTCGTGCCGCTCGGCGAGACGGCCGACCGCCCAGCGCAGCTGCTCCAGGTCGCCGAGGTGGGCGACCTCGTGGTCGCGGACGTGGTCCAGCTGCCAGGTCGGGTCGGTGGCGTTCACCAGGACCAGAGGGCTGCGCCCGGCGGCGGAGGCGAGACAGTACGACCTGTAGGCCCTATCTCCCGACCCCAGCACCAGGAGCACCCCCTCGCCGGAGGTGTCGTTCGTCGGGGCGTTGGTGGTGGTCATACGGGTCCTTCCGGTACGGGGTGGCGCGGCGGGCAGGTCGGCGGACGCGGTGGTGCTCACCAGCGGGCCTCCGGGGGCAGGTGCGGGGCGGCCTGGTCGCCGAGGCGCTGCGACAGCCGTCGCAGCGACCGTTCGGTGGCGGGCTGGTGGCCGGTCAGGTGGACGACGGTGCGCAGGATGCGGGGGCGGTAGCCCAGGCGGAGCTTCGCCAGGTGGTTGGCGCGGCCGGCGTCGATGAGGATTGCGCCCTGGTCGATCGCCCAGCGGGCTGATTCGCACATCAGCCACGTGTAGACGAGCGGGGCGAGGGGCTGTTCGTAGTCGAGGCCGGATGCCCAGAGGTAGAGGCAGCCGTCGTACAGCCAGCCGTAGATCCCGCCGACGAGGCGGCCGTCGTGGCGGGCGGCGAGCAGGACGGTGCCGGGCACGGCGGCCAGCTGCTCGAACATGTCGTGGCCGTACAAGCTCGTTCCGTGGCGGTCTGCGGTGCCGGCGGCCAGCGGGGCGAAGGCGGGTACGGCGTCGAGGATGTCGCGGGTGCCGGTGACCGGGTCGAGGACGAGGCCGGCTTCGGTGCCGCGGCGCCAGCGGCGGCGGATGTCCCGGCGTTGGCGCGAGGGCATGCCCTGCCACCACTGGTCGATGGTCGGCCCGAGGGTTCGGGTCCAGGCGACGTCGGTGGCCAGGTCCAGGACCTGTCCTGCATCTGCGTCACGGACGGCGGCGGTCAGCCGGTCTGCCTGGTGCTGGTCGAGTCCGGGGTGGACGAGGGCGCTGGCGCCGAGCCGGGCGGCGAGGTCGAGGCCGGCCCGGGTGGTGGCGGCGGCCATCGCGGCGGTCGCGGTGCCGGCACCGCCGTACTCGGCGTGGGGGCTCCCGGCGTAGAGGACTCGGCCGGGCCACACCGGGGGGACGTCGGCGTCGGTCTCCTGGCTCGTCCAGTACGGGGAGCCGTCCGCGGCGGTGAGGAAGAAGGAGACGCTCTCGGCGTCCCCGGTGGCGGGGTCGGTCAGGTGGAGGTGGCGGTGGTCCAGGATCCGCTCGGTGGTCAGCGCCGACCAGGCGCTCGCCCAGGCCCGGGTGCGGGAGGGGTGCGGCGCCCGGCGGGTGTCGGCCGGGGCGTCGTCGAGGTGCTCGTACCAGCGGGCGGTGACCTGGGGTACGGCGGTGCGGGGCAGGGTCATGCGGTGGCGGTCTCCAAGGGGTTGCGGTCAGGGGCGGGTCAGGCGGCTTCGGCCTGGAGGACTTCGTCCTGGGTGGCGGCCCCGGCGGCCGGGTGCTCGTAAGAGTGCCGGTGCCGGTGGAGGCCGACCAGACAGAAGGCGGTGGCGACGGTGACGGCGACCGCGCCGGCGAACAGCAGGGCCCGCACGCCGTCGGCGGGGACGACGGCGACCAGCAGCCCGGCCACCGGCAGCGGGGCCAGGACGAGCAGGACGCAGACCGACAGCGTCGCGCCGAAGCGCCGGGCGGGGATCAGGCGGGCGCGGGCGGTGCGCAGGGCGACCGTCGCTGCGCCCTCGGCGGCCATCAGGGTGGCGACCGCCGCGGTGTAGGTGACCAGGGTCGGCGCGATGGCGGCTGCTGCGGCGGCGGCGCAGGTGACGACGGAGGAGGCGAGGATCACGGGGAACAGGCCGTACCGGTCGATGGCCGGCTTCGCGGCGAGGACGGCCAGCAGGGAGGCGACCGCCGCGATGCTCCACACCAGGCCGGTGGCGGCGGTGCTGTGGTGCAGCTCCCGGGTGACGGTGATCGGGGTGGACACCTGTAGGAGGCCGGACAGCAGGTTCGCGGCGGCGAGCGTGGCGACCAGCCAGGCGAGGGCGGGGGTGCCGAGCACGCCGTTCAGGCCGCCGGCCAGGGCGTCGCGGGCCCGCTCGCGGCGGTGCTCGGCAACCAGGCGCAGGCGTACGCGCGGGGTGCGCATCACCAACGCCATGGTGAGGGTGACGGCGGACAGGATCGCCACGGTGGCCAGCAGGAGCGCCGGACCGGCGAGCAGCAGCACGCCGCCGATCAGCGGACCCAGCAGGGCGGCGCTCTGGTCGATCGCGGTGAACCTCGCCTGCACCCGGTGGGCCTGGGCTCCGGCTCGCCTGCTCGCCTCCGACCCGAGCGACTCGACCGCCAGGAACGAACCTTCGGCCAGCATCCCGGCGACCACGCCGAAGGCAAGCACGATGGGTACGCCGAGGCCCATGCTCATCCCCACCAGGGTCAGCAGGGCGGCCCCGCCGCGCGCCAGGCTGGTCGCCAGGACCGCGGTCTGCGGGCTGTGCCGGTCCACCAGCGGGCCGCCGAGCACGATCGCGGCGAGCCTTGGCAGCCACTCCAGCAGGAACGCCGCCCCGGTCCAGACCACCGAGTGGGTGAGGGTGAGGACCAGCAGCGGCACGGCGTAAGTGATCACCGAACCCGCGAGGGCGTCGGTGCCGCGCAGCACGTAACAGCGCAGCAGCCAGTCCCGGTCGCGTTGCGGCGCCCGCCGCAACGCGCGCTCGGCGCGGTCGCCGGGCTCCGTGAACGGGAAGACGGACATGCGCTGCTCCTGCTGGCGTCGGCGACTCGGTGGTACGCCCGCCGACGAGGCGTCGATCGCGTTCGTCGGCGGGCGGACAGCCAGACTCGCGGCCGTCGAGCCCGACGCGTCGGGCCGATCTTGTGGTAGCGCGCCCTGGCGCCGCTGGAGACAGCCACCACTCACCTCCCCGCTTCCGCATCAGCCAGCAGCCAGGAACCACACCACCCACCCCCAGGCGAAGGGGGCCGGCACTTCGGTGCCGGCCCCCTTCGCCCATGTCTGGGGCCGTGCGACAAGCGCTCGGCCACCACCACGAACGGAGAACTCGATGGAGCACCACAATCTCGCTGAGGCGTTCGGCGCGGTCTCGGCCGTGCTCGGGGTCGGCCACGTGCTGGCCGACTACGTGCTGGGCCAATCCGATTGGCAGGCCGCGCACAAGGGCGCCCCCAGCCAGGAGGAGGTTGCCGCCGGAGTCAGCCCCCGCCGTGGCTGGGGCGCCTGCCTGGCCCACTGCGTGAGCTATCACCTCGTCATGGCCGGCCTGTACGGCACGCTCCGGCTCCTCGTACCGCTTCCCGTGACCGCGCTCGGCACGACGACGGCGCTGGCCTGGTCGTTCGCCACACACGCGATCTTGGACCGCCGGTGGCCGGTCCGGTGGATCCTTCGCCGCGTCGGCTCGGCGGGATTCGCGGAACTGCGCTCCGGCGGTCTCAACGGCGTTCACTTGGCCGACCAGGCCCTCCACCGCACGGCCTTGGTCATCTCGGCCGTGCTGCTCGTACGGCTGTAGCCGCACCGGCTCCGGTGCCACGGGGTGCCGGAGCGCCGCAGCGGTTCACCGTCGGACCTGCTGCGGCACTGGGTGTGGCACCGCCCGCGGACGCTGCCCCGCCTTCCCCGATCGCCTTCCGCGGCCATGACGTCCGACCACGCGGTCGGCAGAACTCTGGAGGTAGACCTTGACGATCGACGATGCCGGTATGGACCAGCCCGACGGCTACGAGCTCCTGGCGACGGGAGTCTGGAGGAACGGGGAGGTGGTCCCGGCCGTGGTCCGGATCCGGCGTGCCGTCCCGCCCCGGATGCTCCCCCCGCTCCCCGACTGGGGCAGGTGCGCCGGGACGCGGGACTGCGTCAACGGCGAGTGCTACTGCGCCGAGCCGATGCTTGCCGACTACATGTTCCCTGACGGGGACAGTCCGGACAGCTGCGACTGGAGCTGCTGGGAGGAGTAGAGGAGTGGCCGCTGCGGCCCCGCGGGGCCGCAGCGAGTCCGCCCCTCGCGCGGGCCTGCGGGAGGGGCGGACCCAGGGGTCAGTGCCGGCTGTTACGGGCTTGACGCCCGGGTGCGGGCGCCGGAGCCGCCGGCCCTTCGTTCCTGGTGCGGGCACCGGGCTGCTCGGGCTTGGCCGAGGGGGCGGCCGACAGCTGCGCGATCCGGCGGACCCGCCAGACCATGACGGCGGTGACGGAGTCCGCGGTGCCGAGTTCGCGCCGGTTCCTGGCCTCCTCCAGGAGCGCGGCCGGATCGTGGCCGGCCGCCTCCGCCTCCGCGAGGGTGGCCGCGAGCGCGTCCCAGTCGCTCCCGCCGCTCTCGCCGGCCCCGGCTTCGGGCAGCTTCGCGCGGATCACCGCGTCCTGCCGATCGCGCACCGGCGACGGCAGGGAACGGCCTCGGGCGGCCATGGCTGCCATCGGGCGGGCGGCGACCGTGGCGTACGCCGCCCGGAGCTGCTCGGCCGCTGCGCTGGCGGCGGCAGCCTGCTGGGCGTGCGAGCGCGCGGAGTGCCACCGGGCGGAGGCGATGGCCAGCAGGATGAGGGCCGACAGCAGCATGGCAGTCACACCGCCGTCCTCGGACCTGTTCCCGGCGTAGCCGCTGCTGAGCATCTGGCGGGCAGCGGCTCGCACCGCCCGGTTGTCGGCCCGCTCGGCGCGCACGTGGGAGCGCGATGCCCGCTCGAACGCCCTTGCCGCCGAGAGGAGTTGTGCCCGGGTGTCGGCCGGGGCGCGGACGGCGAGGACGTCGATGATCTCGATCGCCCCGACCAGCTGTGCTGCTGCTTCCTCCTCGCTGCCTTCTTCGATGGTGTGGATGGCGTCGTCGACCGCGGCGGCGGCGTCCCGGCGGGCCCGTGCGGCCCTGGAACCGGGCACGCGGGCCTTGCCGGTGACTGGGTCGCCCTGCTCGGCGGCGCTCGCTCCGTCGGCCCGCACACCGCCGTGCAGCCGCTTGCGGATGCGCGGGAGGGAGAGGTCCGGCGCCAACTTCGAGCCGCTGAAAAAGATCGGGTCGCCTTGGGCGTTGCGGTCATCCGGGTGGGCAACCGAGTAGCCGAGAACGTCGCCGGACGGGCCGACTTTGGGCTTTACCAGCAGGCCGGCGGCTTCGAGGCGGCTGAAGAACTCGGCTTCGTCGGCGGCACCGGCGACCGCCTGGCGCACCCGGTCCCTGAGCTGCAGGCGCATGGGCTCTGGGCGACCGAGGCGCTCCGCCTTGTGCCCTTCCGCGCTGGTGGGCCGCTTGGCTGCCGTCTTGTCGCCCGGGTTGAGCTGACGCAGCCCGAGCTCCTTCTCGATCAAGCGGCATTCGTCCTGCGCGCGCTGGGCGTCCCCGTGGAGGCGGGCACCGCGCAGGTCTCCACGCACCACGGTGGCCATGATGTGGATGTGGCGGGGGTCATGGCGTACCGCGATCCAGCGGCAGCCGTCCGGGTCTCCGGGCGGGGCGATGCCGACGGCGGCGACGACGCGGCGGGCGACTTCGCCCCACTCATCGTCGGAGAGCACCCGCTCGTCCGGGTCCAGGCTGACCGGGCAGTGCCAGACGTGGTTCTTCAGGCGAGGACGACCGCGCTGGTTGACCCGCAGGTCGAGGGCTTGCTCCAGTTGCTTGAGGGTGGCGTTCGGGTCGCGGCCCGGGTCCGGCGCGAAGCCGTCCCAACTCGCAACCAAGTGCGGGTCGAAGTGCTCGTCGCGCCGGCCCGGGCCGTAGAGGTAAGCCAGCAACCCGTAGGTTTTGTTGCCACGGCTGACGTCAGGAACCAAGCGAACCGCCGGTCACCAGCTTGGCAGCGGTGTCGTCGACTACGGCCACGGCCCGGCGAACGGCGCCGAGGGTGAGGGCCAGCTCTGTCGGCTGGACGTAGCCGGCGGCGTTGAGACCGAAGGTCAACTGGTTGAGGTTGTTGCCGACGCGAGCGAGCTGCGCTCGGCTGGCGGCGAGTTCATCGACGGCGCGGTCGAGGCGGTCTTGCGGATCGGTGGCGACGCTGTGACCGCGGGCGGCGGCAAGGCTGGCGGTGGCAACGAGGCGGGAGACGGTCTGTTGTCGTGCTGCTGCTGCTTCGGCGATCTCGTCGCGCTCGGCGAGGTTGAAGCGGACGACGACGCGGTGGGAGCGCTGCTGGGCGTCGCGGTGTCGGCGACGCGGGCGGCGCTCAGGCTTCAACTCGGCTTCAGGGTCTTCTGATTGAGCGGTAGTCGTCGGCTTCTCCTCTCATCGGTTCCCGGAGCGCCCTCGCTCCGGTTCCTGGGGAGGAGTCGAGCGCCCTCGCTCGACTCCTCCCCAGGTCCCTCGCCCCCCGTGGGGCGAGGGCAAGTGCCTGGGACTGCCCGTAGGGCAGCCCCAGGCGATAGCTTGCTGCGCCGTAGGGGCCAAGCGGTCAGGCACCGAACTGCTCTACTGGGGTGCCGACTTGGCCCTGTTCAGGCTGCGGCTTCCTCCAGTTCGAGCTTGGCGTCCAGAAGCAGGCCGAGGCCGTAGTCCATGACCTCGATGGGCCCTTCCAGGACGACCTTGGGCCCGTGTGCGGTCCGGCGGACGAGCCAGCTTCCGTCGCTGGCGGCGGTGGCGGTTCGGACGAGGCGCTGGTCCAGGAGGAGGCTCATCAGAGCATCGGGGGTGGTCTTCGGCGCGATGGTGCTGGTCATGGGCGTTTCCTCGGAAGCGAGTTGGGCGTTGGGAGGGGTCGCTGTGTTACGGGGAGCGATGGGCGCGCGGTGCCGGGCGGGGAGGTCGGCGGAGGTTTGGCGTCGGTGTCCTCGATCATCCGGAGCAGCTGGCCCATGCGCGCGTTGCTGATGGTGTAGCCCTCCTTGCGGAGTCCAGCGGCTACGACCTCCCGGTTGGTCCGGCCGGCCCGGGCGGCGGCCTTTCGGGCGACGGGCACCAGCACCTCCAGCTTCACCCGGGTCCGTCCGGTCGTCGGGACCGGACCGGACGGACCCGGCGCGGGAGCCGGACCGGACGGACCCGGCACGGGGACCGGACCGGACGGACCCGACGCGGGGACCGGACCGGACGGACCCGACGCGGGGACCGGACCGGACGGACCCGACGCGGGGACCGGACCGGACGGACCCGGCACGGGGACCGGACCGGACGGACCCGGCACGGGGACCGGACCGGACGGACCCGGCACGGGGACCGGACCG
>NZ_JBSFNM010000017.1:38658-38739 GCF_053587085.1 Kitasatospora sp. NPDC003701 | reverse complement strand
GGACCCGGCACGGGGACCGGACCGGACGGACCCGGCACGGGGACCGGACCGGACGGACCCGGCACGGGGACCGGACCGGAC
>NZ_JBSFNM010000017.1:0-38562 GCF_053587085.1 Kitasatospora sp. NPDC003701 | reverse complement strand
GGACGGACCCGGCACGGGAGCCGGACCGGACGGACCCGGCACGGGGAGCGGACCGGACGGACCCGGCACGGGAGCCGGACCGGACGGACCCGGCACGGGAGCCGGACCGGACGGACCCGGCACGGGGAGCGGACCGGACGGACCCGGCACGGGAGCCGGACCGGACGGACCCGGCACGGGGAGCGGACCGGACGGACCCGGCACGGGGAGCGGACCGGACGGACCCGGCACGGGAGCCGGACCGGACGGACCGCTGATCAGTCGGAGGCGTGGCTGGTCGGCGAGGGCCTGGGTGTGGTCGAGTTCTTGGGTGTCGGGACGGGTGCGGCGGAATCGGGTGCGCCACCGGGCCCGGACCGTGTTCGGCTCGTCGGAGTCGCTCCGGTCGGTCCGCGCTGTCCCGTTCGCCTCGCTCTCCGCGTCAGCCGGCTCGTTGGACTGCGCGGCGGACGAGGTGTGCCGCGACATGACGATGTACAGGTGGGTGGCGCCGCCCAGTACGAGCGGGGCGATCGTGCTGAGCGCACCGACAGCGGTGTTGGTCAGGTGGAATCCCTGGCCGGCCGCCGTCTCGTTCAGGCGCACGGCGTGGGTCCAGTTGGCCCAGACGCTGGTGGCCGTGGCTCCGCCGAACACGGTCCATGTGTAGGCGCGGGCCCGCAGCGGCGCCTCCTTCAGCACGACGAGCGCCCTCACGCCGTAGGCGATGAAGCCGTCGATCGCGACCGGGAAGAGGTAGGACAGCTGCGGGCGCACATGCATGGCCATAGCCATCTGTTGCAAGGCGTCATAGCTGAGGGTGCCGCCGACCGCGCCCATCACACCGATCGCCGCTTTGTCCCACCGGGACATGCTGCTCGGTATGTTGCCGGTGCTGGTCACGCCGCCACCGCCGTGAGCTCCGGGCTGATGGCGGCGGCGATGCGCTGCTCGCGCCGCAGGAGGAAGGGCTGCGCGTCGAGCTGGGCGCGGGCCTCGCGCACGCGGGTGAGGGCACGCTTGCGGCCGATGCCGAGCACCGGGGCCCAGATCCGCAGGTCGAGGTCGAGGATGGCGGCGACCACGGACACGCTGTGCTTCTCCTGCCGGGAGAGGTGAACAGGGCGGCCGTTCAAGGCGGCGACGACCCGGTCCTCCTCCCAGCGGCCGACGGTGCTCAGGCGGTGCAGCACGATGCGCTCGCTCTCGACGAGTCCCCCGCGGATCCCGTAGCGATCGTTGGTCTCCAGTGCTTCGGCGAGGCACTCGTCGCTGACGGGGCAGCCGCCGCAGAGCGCCTTGGCGGCCCGGGTCTCCTCGGCCTGGTCGGGCAGGGGGTAGAAGCGGTCAGGAGTGTTGGTGCCGGCGCAGGCGGCGCGCTGCACCCAGGTGTGGTCGCGGCGGGTGGCGATCGAGGTGATGGTGGACACGGGGTTGGTCTCCGGGTGGGTCCGCGGCCAGGGCGCGGAGGTTCGAGGGGCGGGTCGGCGCGACCGGGGCTTGGTCGCGCCGGCCTATCGGTGGCTAGCGCGGGCGGGTGCCGGAGAGACGGGGTGCCGTCTCCGGGCCTCTGGCCAGCGATCTGATCCGCCGGTCGACCGCCGGGCTCGTCCTGGAGTCCGCGGGCGCGCTCGGGCGGCTGGCCTGCAGCTGGGCCAGGGCCCGGAGGTAGCCGGGTGAGGCGTCCTCCCGGGTTTTGATCTTGGGTTCCGGGGCGGGGGCCCCGGTCCGGGGCGCCGGTCGGGTTGCTGCGGCGGTCTGGGCGCGGTGGGTGCCCAGCACTCGGATGCTGCGCAGGATCGTTTCGCCGTTGGCCTGGTTGAGCGTTGCGACGAGTGCCGGGGCGAGGGTGCGGACGTGCGTCGCGTACGCCGGGGAGTCGGCGCGGACGTCGAGGCGGCCTGTCTGGTGGTCGAAGCTCACGGCGGTGACGTGGGCGGCGAGTTCGCCGACAGCGGTCGGCCACAGGTCGAGCAGCCCGCCGCCGGCCAGCGGTTCCTGCCAGGCGTGCTGGACCATCAGGTCGGTCAGGGCCGCGCCGAGGCCCACCGGGTCAGCACGGCGGCGGCGGGGTGCGGCCGTCCGCGCGGTGCTCGGGGTCTTCACCATGCTGTCGGAGCGCTTGGCGGCGTCGGCGCGGGCCCGGCGGAGGGCGAGGCGGGCGAGGTCGATGCCGGTGGCGGGCTGGTGGTCGCTCATCGTGCTGATCCCGTTCGGAGGTGGCTGGAGGTGGTGCGGAGGCGGAGGACCCGCTCGACGAGGTCGCGGCCGTAGATCTGCTCCGCCTGCTCCCGGCCGGCGATGGCCAGGGCGGAGGTGACCAGGGCGGGTCTGCCGCTGAGGTACTGGCGCCACGCCGTGGTGCGGGCTTCGCGGTGTTCCTCGTTGGTGGGCTGGTCGTCGAGGACGGCGACCGGCTGGCGGCTGGTCTCCCGGACTCTCGCCCAGGCGTTCCGGAAGAGGTTCTGCACGGCGGAGCTGTGCGGCGCCTGCCAGGTACCGGCCCACTCGGCGTGCCGGTCCCGAGCCGCCTGCGGGGAGTCCCGCCACCAGGCGACGATCGCCTCGCGCTTGGCCTCGGTGTCGTAGAGCAGCTCGGCTCCGACCAGGCGGGCGGTGAGGAAGCCCACCGGCCGGTGGACCCGGGTGGCCGGGGTCCGCAGGGCGAGTACGGCGATGACCTGGTGGGCGGTCCACCCGGCGTCCGCCAGGTGGCGCACGGCCCAGGCGACCCGCGGTACCGGGCTGCCACTGAGCCAGGTGACCTGCTGGACGAGTTCGAGCCCGAGCTGGTGGCGACGGCCGACCCGGTTCAGCCGCCGGCTGCCCTTGCGTCCTCGTCGAACCTGCTGGTCCTTCCCGTTCCCGAAGTCGTCCTCAGAGGGATTGTTGGTAGGTGCTGCAGAAGAAGACGTGACAGCACCTGCCCCCATTGGGGTGCAACGGGTGGAGGTCGACGAGGAACGGGTGCCGGCCTTCCGGGCGGTGCGCCGCTTGGCCCGGCGGACCGTGCGGCTGGCCTTCTTGCCCAGCTGGGCGAGGGCGTGGCGGCCCTCCTCGGTGCCGACACCGACGACCTTGCGGATGAAGGACTCGGACTCGGCGGTGCGCAGGCCGATGGCCTCGTCGAACTTCACGGGGATGGTGCGGACGAACTCGGACGCCCGGCCGCCCACCTGGCGCACGCGGCTGCCCTTGGCGGTGTAGCTGAGCAGGCCGGACTCCCGCAGGATGGACAGGTGGTACTGCACGGTGCGCTCGGAGAGCTTGAGCATCCGCACGAGGTAGCCGACGCCGGGTCTGCACGGGGTGAGCTGGGCGAGCAGCTGGGCGATGCGGAGCGTGGTGCGGCCGAATCTCGGGCCGTGAGAGCGGGCTGGGGTGTGGGCCTGGGTGTCGGACGCCCAGTGGACGGCCTGCATCCAGGTGTAGGTGTCCGGTGCGATCCGGCCGGTGGTGGTGGATATCCACTGGGCGGGGTCGGGGACATGCAGGCCGGGGCCGCCTGTCGCCGGCCCCGGGTTCTGCGCTTCGGGAGCGCAGGCGGGCAGGGGGGCACTGGGCACGGGAGTCCTGGTTTCGCTGGGCACGGCGGCCGGCACCCTGGGGGCTGTCGGGGTGCGGCGGCGGTGCGGTGAACACGGTGCGCGGCGGAAGAGGGCTTCGACGGCGCGTCACCGGTCGGGAGGAAAGGTGCCTCGCGCGGGCGCGGCAGCACGGCCCGCCCCGCGGATCGGGGCAGGGCTCATCACCCGATGTCGCGGAGGCGGTGCCTCGTGGTCGCGGCAGTCGGGTCTTCGGGGTGTTCCGGGGTCAGGCCGCCATCAAGGTGGCGTCTGCGGCCACGGCGGTCAGGCACCCCGTGGTGAGGTCCAGCTCGTGGGCGTTGCGGGGGTCGAGGCCGGGGAAGTGCTGGACGATCCAGCGGGCCGCGGCCTGCCGGTAGGCGAGCGGCTGGGGCACGGCCTGGCCCTGGGCGTCGAACACGCCCGCGGTGCGGGGGTAGCCGGCCGATCCGGTGTCCAGGCGCACGACGGCGGCGCCCGGGTCGAGGAGGCTGGCGAGGATCTCGACGAAGGAGGTCGAGGCGGTGGCGATCTCGGTGCTGGCCGGTCGCGACGGCGACCCGGCTGTACCCGTGAAGATGGGCATGGGAGACTCCTGGGCAGGTGGAGCAGACCGGCCGCGTGGTGGAACAGGCTGGCCGACTGCTTCGGACGTGATCCGCGCCCTCGGCGGGTGGCATCCAGGAGCTGGAATCTCCCGGACGCCCGCCGAGGACGGCCCGTGGACGCGGTCCGCGCAGCGATTCGCCGCCCGTTCCCCTTCCGCCGTTCGCCGTGACGCAGGGGCCGAACACACCCCCTGACCAGGCAATCGACAGTTAACTGTCCGTCGGGTGTGATCAACGTACACCAGAAAGTCGGCCATGGGGATAGTTAACTGTCGATTGAAACGTGCATCCGGGCACCATCGGGCACTAAAGTGTCCGCGTGGGACGATCTGACACGGAGGAGCACCGATGACCGAGGCCGCGAGAGATGGCGTGGCGCGGATCGCCGCGACCTTCAACTACCTGCTGGACAACCGCCACCCCGAGGAGCGGGGGCCCTACTCGATCCCCGAGATCGCCCTGGGCACGGGCGTCAGCGAGAGCACGCTCAAGGGGATGAAGGCCGGCGGGAACGACAACCCCAAGATCAACACGCTGATCGCCGTCGCGAAGTTCTTCGATGTGCCGCCGGACGTCTGGGTGACCGACAAGCCGCTGGAGGAGGTGCTGATCGACCGCGACCTCCACAACGCCATGCGGGACGCCGGCATCGAGTCGATCGCCCTGCGCAGCAAGGACCTGACCCCGGACAACCGCAAGCTCGTCGCGGACATGATCACCGTGGCGCGCAAGTCCCAGGGCCTGGACCCCGGGGAGGTCGGTAGGCCCTGAGTCGCACGCCCGAGAGGGCACTTTATTTTTGAACGATATCTATGCGCATAGACTCGACCCCCCGAGTCTGTGCGCATTTCTATCTGCCCCCACCCGGTTCCGGAATGCGGACCGGATTGCCGCGCCCAGGAAACTGAGACGCAGATCACGAGCCCACTTGACGTGAGCACACAGACTCACTTTCGGTGATGAACTTATGTACCGTCACCTCTCCGCGCCCCGAGATTCCGAGCGTCGCAGACGGTTGCACGATGCACATCAGCACGTTCCGTCACGACCTGAAACAAACCCCGACGGCACGGTCCGCACCTCTTCGTTGCGCGAAGATCATTAACAGAAACGATCTTCAAACGTATGCCTACGATCGTTCCCGTCACGATCACGGCGCAGGCCGTCGCCATCGGAACGGAACGGCCTCAAGATCATTTCAGGAGGGGATTGTGTATGCGGCCTGCAAGGACCGCCTCGGCGTGCTCCTCCCGCTCCTGCCTCACCGCTTCACCGAGGAAGAGCTGGTCAAGGCAGTCTCCGCGCTGATAGGCCGCCCCATCCATGTCGAACCGCGCGACATGAAGGGGAACTTTGCCTGCGGCCTCCGAGAGAGATATTCGGACCGCGAGGTCATTTCCTACGAGATAACCGCGTCACCGCTTCACCGAATCCAGATCATCGCCCACGAGCTCGGCCACATCCTCTGTGGCCACCCGGGCTCGATCAGGCTCGCCGATATTCCGTCGGACGAGGAAATTGCCGACTCGACCGACTGGTCGATCCTCGGTATTTCCGCCCGCACGTCCTACGAGTCGCAGGACGAGCAGGAGGCCGAGCTGATGGCAACCCTCCTCATCCAGCGGATGTACCGCGCGACCGTGATGCCCGCACAGCGCCCCACCGCCGCCGATGAGCGGTGGAACGCCATGTTCACCTGACCGAAAGAACCACCAATCATGATCCGCCTCATTACGCTCGGGCTTCCTGTCCTGCTCGTAGCAGCCGCCCTGTTCTGGATCCGCCCGCGCCGAAATGGCCAGGCTCGGCCGGCTCATTCCGGCAGCACGATCACCATGCTGCTGGCATGGGCGGTCGCCATCACCGGATTCCACCCCGGCGTGCAGGACGCGGCGGACAGCGTCACCCGCGACCTCGCGAAGCTGGGCAGCAACACGTTGATGCTCGTCGCGAGCGTCAGCGTCGTCGCCTGGCTCATGTTCCTCAACCACGAGGAGACCGAGGCCCGCAGACGGCTCAGACCCCGACTGGTCTTCCTCGGCGTGGCGGTAGCCGTGATGGCGGTCTCCTTCTTCGCGGTGGCCCCGGACCGCCGCTGGAGCAGCGAGTTCACCAACACCCACTGGGGCCAGGCTCCCGTCCTCCTGCACGTCTACACCCTCGCCTACGTACTGGTGATGGGACACGCCACCTACGACTGCCTCACCCAGACCTGGCGCCGCAGCAGCCAGTCGCCCTGGCGCGTCCACCGGGCCGGGCTCCGCGGCGCCGCCATCGGCTGCTTCTTCGTCCTGCTCTACCTGGCCTACAAGGTCGTCAACGCCGGTTCGTCGATCGCCGGCGTCGAGCTCTTCCCCGGCGGCCCCCGCTGCACGTCCCTCGTCACACCGTTCCGCTGCACCTTCAGCTTCACCGCGCCGCTGGTCGGCGTGCTGCTGATCACCGCCGGCCTCACCGTCCCCGCCCTGCTGTGGCCGGCCGCCAAGCTGCTGCGCCGGCGGTGGGAGCGCAAGACCGCCCAAGGTCTTCTGCCGCTGTGGACGGACCTGACCGCGGTGCGCCCCCAGGTGGTCCTGCGCGCCGTCGTCGTCGAGACCGACCCGGACGTCGTCCTGCACCGACGGGTGGTGGAGGTCTGCGACGGAATCCTCTCCCTGGACGACCACCGGTCCCGCGCAATCCAACGCCTGGCCACCGAGGCTGTCGAGCGCCGCGGCCAGGGCGGCACCGCGACCGGTGCTGCTGTCATCGAGGCGGCCGTCGTCGCCGCCGCGATCGAGGCGGCCCGCACCGGCGCCCGGCTCCAGGACGACCCGGCTCCGCAGGCAACCGGGGAGTCCGCCCGCGAGGGAGACCTCCGCGCCGAGGCCGTCTGGCTACGCTCGGTCTCCCATCAGTACGCGACCAACGACATCGTCCGCACCGCCGTAGCCGCCCAGCGGCAAGCGGCCCCCGCTGCGGCATAGGGATCGACCATGGCCTCTTCGCCCTTCGCCGACCCGGCGTTCTACGCCGACCGCTACCCCACCTACACCGCCTTGCGGAAGGCCGGCCCGGTCCTGCCGGTCTCGCTGGACGGCGGGGCCTCCACCTCGGCCGTCGTCACCGGCTACGACGAGGCCCGGCAGGCGTTCACCGCCCCGCTGTCCAAGGACGCCGGCGCCTACTTCGCGGACAAGCCCTCCGGGCGCTCGCTCCATCCGGCCATCGCGCGCACCATGCTCACCGTTGACCCGCCCGAGCACACCCGGCTGCGGCGGCTGGTGACGAGGGCGTTCACCCCCGCCCGGGTCGACGAACTGCGCCCCTACATCCGCGCCCTCGCCGAGCAGTTGGTCGGGACGTGGGAGCCCGGCACCGAGGTCGACCTCGTCGAGGAGCTGGCCGGCCCGCTGCCGGTCACCGTGATCTGCCAGCTCCTCGGCGTGCCCACGAGCGACCGGGCCTCGATCCGCTCCTGGTCGACCGACCTGTTCGCCACCGGTGACCACGCCCGCATCGACACGGCCTCCCACGCCCTGGCCGGCTACATGGCCGAGCTGATCGAGGCCAAGCGCGCCCACCCGGACCGCTCACTGCTCTCCGACCTGATCGCGGTCCACGACCAGGACGAGGATCGGCTCAGCGAGGACGAGCTGCTCTCGCTCGCCGTGCTGCTGCTCGTTGCCGGCCACGAGACCACCACTGCGGCGATCGGCAACTCCGTGCTGGCTCTGCTCCAGCACCCCGGTGAACTGGCATACCTGCGCACCAGCCCGCACCGCATCGCCGGGGCCGTCGACGAGCTGCTGCGGTACGACTCCCCGGTCAGCATCGCGACGTGGCGCTGGGCACCCGACGAGGTGGAGCTCGCCGGAACCACGGTGCCCGGCGGCAGCCCCGTCTTCGTGTGCCCTGGCGCGGCCAACCGCGACCCGGCGCGGTTCCCCGACCCAGACCGGCTCGACCTCGACCGCGCGAACGCCGCCAGCCACCTCGCCTTCGGCCACGGCATCCACCGCTGCCTCGGCGCCCCACTGGCCAGCGCGGAGGTCGAGATCGTGCTCGCCGTCCTCCTGGAGCACTCCCCCGGCCTGCAGTTGGCCGTCCCGGCCGAGCAGCTCGTCTGGCGGCAGTCCCGGCTGGTCCGCGGCCTTGTCGCCCTGCCGGTGACCGTCTAGGTGCCAGGGTGTGCGGGGGCAGGGAAGTCCCGTCGCCCCGCACACGGGCCACACCAGCCCCCACGGCGGCTGTAGACGCCCGCCCAGGTCAGCAGGGTCGTCGGCCTGATCTCGCGCCCGGCAGCGGGGCCTACGCGGCCTCGCCCGCCCCGTTGGCCATCGCGGCCCGGACCATGGCCAGCCCCCTGGCCGTCGTCCGCGCCCGGGCCTCGTCCGGGGCGCTCTGGCGGCGGGCCCCGGTGCACGTCGGGCACAGGCCCGGCTCCGGCAGCGGATCCCGGCACTCCGCACACTCGGCGAGGCGACGACGCTGCAACGGCGCCACACCCGGGTTCTGTTGGGGCGGCATCTTGCGCTCTAGGCGGCTCTGCAGCACCTTGGCCGGCGAGTAGACCACGCTGGGCAGACCGGCCAGCAGCGCCTCGCGCAGTCCCTCCTCCGAGCCGCCCCGCTCCAGCCACGCCCGCACCAGCGGCGCGAGAGCCGCCGCCTCGGCCTCGCCGAGCGGCAGTCTGCGCTCGGGCCGGACCGCCCGCAGGAGGATCACAGCCGCCGCCCGGGTGTCCTCGTCGACCTGCTCCTCAGTGGCGGTCGCTTGGGAGTCGGGTTCGTCCTCCCGCCCTCCCTGCTCCTCCTCGGCCCGCGATCCGCGCGGCTCCGTCGGCTGCGGCTCGGTCACGACGGGGAGGGAGGGTTCTTTCACCAGGTTCTTTCCAAGAAGGACGCCACGATCACCGTGCTCCGGCTCACCGGACGCCGGTATGTCGGCACCCGGCAGCATCTGCCGCTGCGGGACGTCGAAAAGATGGGCCTCGGAGTGAAGTCGTCCGTTCGGCAGGCGCACCACGTCCACCCGGTAGTACCCCCACGCCCGGAGCTCGTCGAGGGCGTCCTCCACCGTCCGTCGGCCCTGCGGGCTGGAGTCCGCCATCTGCCGGCAGGTCTCCTTCCACTCAGCCGGTCGCGAGATCAGGTCGAGGAACAACCCCTTGGCCGTGTAGGAGATCGCGCGGTTCTGCGCCAGAGTGTTCGGGACGACCACGAAGCGGGACAGGTGCGGGCTGCGGTGGATACGCAGGGAGAGCCTCCTCGTTCCTCGGCCGGGCAAGTCCCAACCGGGGGACGACGGACCATAGCCACGAACTCGCCGCAAGTGAAGCCGACACCGAGCGACCTTGATCACACTGTGATTCGATCGCCCGGCGACGCGCCACAACCAGGTGGCCGACCACCGCCCAGGATCAGCCTCGGTGTTGGCGGTACAGCAGCCCAGGTGCCCTCTGCAGATCAAGGCGGAAGCATGTCACCGTCTCCTGGGTGTCCAGGGTGATCGTGTATCCGGGCCCGGTGTAGGTCAGGCTGCCGGTCTGAGCGAGCCGGTCGCCGGTTCCCTTCCGCCACAAGTGGAGGCCGTTGCTGGAACGGGTCAGTCGGAGCGTTCCCGGAACGTCTTCGCACGTGAAAGCGCCGATCTTGATGTGCTCGCTGTCCGCGACCGGCTCGGAGGCCGGCACCTCCTCTGCCTCGCCTCTGGTGGCGACCAGTTGGGCGCCGAGGAGGTCGCTGTTGGCGGAGTCGATCGACGCGACGATGGGTGCGGCGATGCGGGCCGCGTCCAGCTGTGCGTGGTTGGACAGGCAGACGACCCGTGCTCCGGTGGCGGTGAGGTGTGCCGCGGCGGAGAAGCCGTGTTCGTGTCCGGCGTGGAACACGGCGCGGTGGCCGGTGCGGGTGTCGGCGTAGAGGCCGGCGCCGTAAAGGAACGGTGGGTGGTCGCTGGGGCGGTACGGGACGGCCCGCTCGAACGGCAGGTGTCCGCCGTCGGCGATCCACCGCTGGTGCAGGTGCGCGAGCCAGCGGTCGAGGTCGTCGGGGGTGGTGGAGAGCGAGCCTGCGCCGGGGAGCATCGCCGGTTGGGCGGTGTGCTGCCATCCGGACGTGGTGGGCCGGTAGGCGTTCGCGGCGTTGGGGATCACGTCGCGGGGGTCGTCCTTGAAGCGACTGTTGTGCATGCCGAGAGGGGTGAAGACGCGTTCACGGGCGAGGTCGTCGAGGGAGGCTCCATGGACGGTCTCCAGGATCCGGGTCAGCAGGAGAAAGTTGGTGCTGCTGTAGAGGAACTGCCCTTGGGGGACGGCTCGGTGCTGCTGTCGGGCGGCGAGGGTGAGGAGGTCGTCTGCGGTGTAGTGGTCGAGGTCGCGCAGGCCGGCGAGCGGGAGCAGGGACTCGGTGTCGCGGATCCCGGACTGGTGGGTGATCAGTTCGGCGATGGTGACGCCGGGCACGCGCAGGGTGGGGACGAGGTCCGCGACCGCCTGGTCCAGGCACAGGCCACCGCTTCGTGCTGCTTCCAGCACCAGGTGGGCGGTGATCTGCTTGGCGGTGGAGCCGACGACGAAGGCCGTGTCCACCTTGATCGGGGTGGAGGTCTCCAGGTTCGCCAGGCCGGTGGTCCACCGTCGGGGTTGTTCCCCGGGCCGGTGGACCAGCACGGACAGGCCGGGGGCGTGGGCCGTCACAGGTGGATGGCCTGCTGGTGGACGGCGCGCAGGTGCTCGCGCAGGTCCGGGTCGGGGACCAGGGCCAGGGCCCGGGCGTGGTCGGGGCCGGTGCCGGCGAGGAAGGTGCGCTGGAGGTCGAGGTACGAGGTGAGGAACCGGCGGCCGGCTCCCTCGGTGCGCTCAAGGACCCGGGCGGTGTAGATCATGGTGAGGGGGAAGGCCCAGCAGGCGTGGAGGAACCCGTACGCCGGGCGCGGGGTCCGCTTCCACGGCGAGTGGAACAGGGCCTGGTCGTCGAGCTTGCAGCCGGTGGCGGCGAGCGCGTCGTTGAGCCAGTTGTGGCCGGCTTCGTGGATGAGGTCGCGGGCGAGGGCGGCGGGGTCGTCGATGTGGTCGACGAAGACGGTGCCGGGCAGGCGGCTGATCGTCCAGCTGTCGAAGGTGTCGTTGTAGCCCTTGCGGCCGAGGAAGACGAGGATGCGGGCGTGGCCGGCGAGGAGGTCGCCGAAGCCGGTGTCGTCGGCGAGGGCGTAGGCGGCGCGGGCGAGTTCCTGGTGCCCGGCCGGGGCGGGGCCGGTGTGGGGGTTGAGCAGGTAGTACGGGGTGTCGGAGATCGGCGAGGTGATGAGCTGCTCGGGGGCGATGACCACGCACTGGCCGACCGCGGTGGGCGCCGCGAGGGCGTGCGCGCCGGCGTCGGGGTGCGCGGTGTACCAGGCGAAGAGGTCGCGGTCTCCGGCGCGGGCGGCGGCCTCAGCGCCTTCGAGGTAGTGGTGCGCGGTGGCGTAGGCGAAGGCGTGCTCGGCGGCGTCCGGAGGGGTGGTGGCGGTGAGGGCGTGGATGCGCCGCACCCTCTGGGGGTGGAGGCGGTTGGTGGGGGCGAATTGGAAGCCGAGCTGGGTGGGGGTTGCCATGGGAGTCCTCCTGTCGCGGTGGGTGGGGCCGGGCCGCCGGTCGGGGATGGCGGCCCGGCCCCGTCAGGCGGGTCAGACGGTGCGGTTCTCCTCGGTGGCGTCCGTGTCGCCGTCGGTGTCATCGCCTTGGGCGGCGGGCCAGCCCTCGGCGGAGACGCGGGAGGTGTGGGCGGTGGTGCGGACGGTGGAGTCCTCGCCGCGCAGCTCGTCGACGGCGGCGAGGAAGCCGGGGATCTTGTCGCTCATGGGTCCTCTTCTCTGGTCGGGATGGTGATGGTCGGGCGGTGGGCGAGCGGCCGTCTCGCGTACATCGCCTTCGCCCGCACGGCAGGTGCGGGCGGGTCAGGGGGTGTCGCGCTCGCAGGGGCAGCGGTCGGTGGCCGGTGCGTGGCGGGCGGCATGGGTCAGGACGCGGGCGCCCTGGTCGAGGCCGGCGAAGTAGGTGTCCCAGTCGGAGCCGTCGGCGGGGACGAGCCGGATCTCGATGGTGCGGTGCGTCCTGCCGGTGGCCGTGCTGGCGAGGTCGGTGTGGATCAGCTGGAGCGCGAGCCCGGCGGGCAGGAACGGCGCGGCGCGGCTGACCGCGTGGCAGGCGCGGGCGGCGAGGCGCCCGTACTCGGCGGCGTCGCGCGGCAGCAGGCCCACGCGGAACGGGGACGGCGCGGTGTCGGTGCCGGTGTGCGGGTGGCCCTCGCAACTGTCGTAGGTGACGGCCCGCCAGGCGCCGGTCGCGGTGTCGACGAGCGGTCGGACGCGGGGTTCGATGCCTGCGGCCCACTGGGGGTGGAGGGGGTCGAGGTCGTCGGCCTCGTGGATGCCGGGCAGACCGACCGAGTTGATGTTGCCGTGCTCGCTGGTCACCAGCCGGGCGGGAGTGCGAGGGGCGTCGGGGTCGTCCCAGCGGGCGAGGAAGGCGTCGGCGTCGGCCATCTCGTTGACCGCGTGGCGCCGCCAGTGGGCGTTCTCGCAGAACGCGCCGGCCGGGTGGCCGGGTGCGGCGACCAAGGCGGCGACGCCGTCGATCAGCCGGGCGCGGTGCTCGCAGTAGGCGTCGTCACTGCCGGTGTCCTTCAGCATCCGCCAGCGGGTCGCCGCGCAGCCGCCGCCGCACGCCACCCGGTAGGGGCAGGTCAGGCACTTGGCCATCATGCCCCGGGCGCCGGTGAGCAGAGTGCTGGCGCCTTGAGCGGCGGTGACGTCGTGCTCGCTGCGGGCGGCGGTGAGCGGGAGGAGCTTGGCGGCGGGCCATGGGAGTTCGTCGCAGGAGCCGAGCCGGTTGTTGGGATAGGCGGTGAAGACGTGGGAGCACTTGAGGTTGGAGAAGTGGCAGTGGTCTCCGCCGACACCCTGCAGTTGGCGGATGACCGCGACGACGGGGTCAAGCTTGACGCGGCGGTAGTGGCCGGCGCTGATCCAGCGGGCGGCGGCCTGCAGGACGAAGCGGGCGTACTGGTCGGGGGTGATGGCCCACGCGGGGCCCTGGGGGGTGATGGCCTGCTGCTGGAGTTCGCGGCTGGCGGGGGCCCGGCGGGAGGCGGAGGCGGTCGCCCTGGTGGTGGAGCTGTCGAACGCCGGGACGAGGTTGATCGCGTTGACCGCGGTGAAGGAGGCGATGTGGTCGATGATCTCCGCGGCCCGGTCCAAGACCGCCGGGGTGACGACGGTGACGACGCCGCAGGTGCGACCGCGCCGGGCGAGCAGTTCGAGCGCTGCCGCAATCTTCGGATAGACCGGTTGGCCGTCGTAGCCGACGCGCCAGGAGTTGCCCTGCTCGTCGCCGTCGAGGGATATCCCGATGGTCAGCTGCGGGCAGTGCCGCTCGAAGAGGTCGAGCCAGGAGTCGTCGAGCTGCACGCCGTTGGTCTGCAGGTGGACGCGCAGGACCGCGGGCTGGGCGGCGAGTTCGTCAAGGATGGCGGCCATGGCGTCCTGGCCAACGGTGAGAGGCTCGCCCCCGTGGAGTTCGACGACCAGGCGGCGGCCGGGGAAGAGCGAGCCGAGGTGGCGGATCTGCTCGCGGGTGACGACCGCCCCGCCGGGGGCCTCCTTACGCTTCTCCAAGCAGTACAGGCAGTCGACGTCGCAGGTCTCGCCGCGCAGCTTGAGGATGACCGAGACGGCGGTGTCGGAGCCGGTGCTCTCCAGCGTGCGCCACAGGGAGTCGAGGTCGTCGGGCGGGGCGAAGGTGCTGGGATGCGGCATGGTGCCTCCGGCCGGTGGGTGTTGTCAGGATCGGGCGGTGGACGCCCAGGCGTGGAACTGGGCGGGGGTGAGCGGGACGAGGTCGTCGCCGCGTTGCAGGGCCCAGCCGTCGGTGCAGCGCTGGGGCAGCCATCCGAGGCCCGACCAGGCCGGGTCGAGGACGGGTGCGTCGCTGGCGTCGGTGTCGGGGAGTTCCCAGAGGGTGGTCAGGGCGTCGCACAGCCTGATTCGGACCGCACGGAAGGCGCGTTCGGTGCCGTAGGGGCGTTCGGTGTCGGGCAGGGCGACGACGGGCCGGGGCGAGCGGTCGGGGCCGGCGGCCAGGCCGAGCAGGGCGGGCAGCCACTTCTCCCCCAGCAGGGGCTGGCCCGCGCCGGCTGCTTCGGCCTGCGCGACCACCACGGCCAGCCGCTCCCAGACCACATGTTCGGCGAGACGCTGGCGGGCTTCGATGAGGCCGAGCAGGTCCTCGGTCAGGCTGATCGCCTGCTGGATCCGGTCGGCCAGCGCCCACTGGGCGTAGACGTCCAGCTCATCCTTGTCGAGGACCGGGCTCTGCCGGCCGTCGTCAAGGACGACGGCGGTGCGAAGCGCCGTGAGGTCGGGCAGGCGGCTCCGGACGGCGCGGAAGGCGGCGACGTCGCCCTCCCTGGGCAGGTCGAATCCGGTGAGCAGGCTCCGGAGTTCGCCGGTCTCCTCCGTCGTGCTGGTGTGGAGGTCGACGCGGATCCCGTCGACCGTCCGCGAGACGACCTGGACCGGGTGGCCGGCCGGGGTGATGATCCGCAGGTCGATGTCGGAGCGGGCGTGGGCGAGGCCGTGGGCGAGGGCGCCTTCCAGATGGATCTGCGAGCCCGGGTGCTCGGCGGCTAGCACCGCCGCGGTGGCGTGGGCGATCCTCAGCCGCTCGGCGTACCAGGTGCTCACGGGCGCACCGCCTCGCGCCGGTCGGCCAGGGTGCGGGCGGTGGCGGCGACCCAGTCGTCCAGCTGGTCGCGCACGTCGGTGCGCTGGGCCCCGATGTGCGGGGTGGCGATGAAGTTGCGGGGCGGGCCGCCGCGGGGCAGCAGGCGCATGTCCTCGCGCTCCACCGGGTCCAGGGCGAGGCCGGCGAGGTCGCCGTCGTCGAGGGCTTCCAGGCAGGCGGCCACGTCCAGGGTGGCGAGGCGCCCGACGCAGACCAGCATCGGGTGGCGCTCGCGGGCGGCGGCCAGGAAGTCGGCGCCGAACAGGCCGCGGTTCTCCGGCGTGGCGGGCAGAGCGACCAGGTGGATGTCCGCCCAATCGGCGAGAGCGGCGGCCGGGAGCTGGCGGGTGCCGTCAGGGATGCTGGGCCTGGCCGCGAAGGCGATGTCGCCGACGTGCGGGGCCAGCGCGACCTCGCACGCCTGGCCGATCGGTCCGGCACCCCAGATCGCCAGCCGGGCCTCGGTGAGAGGGCGGGTCACGCAGCCCGCCTTGAAGTGCACGCCCGCGGCCAGGGCCGACTGCCCGAGCGGGATGCGCCGGCCGAGCGACAGGACGGCGGCCAGCGCCCACTGCGCGACGGAGGCGGCGGCCGGCAGCGGGTTGCGGTGCACCGAGATCCCGCGGCTGGCCAGCTCCGGCAGATCGATTCCGTCCAGGCCGGAGCCCGCCCGGATGACGTGCCGCAGCGCCGGGAAGTGCTGGAGCTGCTCGGCGCCCAGTCGCACTCCGGAACGCAGCACCACGATCTCGGTGGTGTCCTTGCCGGGACCGCTGCCGTCGAGGTGGTCGGCGTGCCGCACGGTCCAGCCGGGCAGTGCCTCGGCGAGGGTGGTGTGGTCGATGGCGCCGGCCATGACGAGCGCTGTGGGCCGGGGCGCGGCCGGGGCGGTCACCACCGGTCCACCAGGATGTCGCGGGGGTGGGCGAGGGCGTCCAGGAGCGGCTGGTTGACGTTCGGCAGCAGGTGCTTGCCGGGCAGGTCCGCCAGGGGTACCCATTCGAAGCCGACCTGCATCGGGTCGACGGGGTCGGACATGCGCGGGACGGTGTTGCCGTCGGTGATCTCGGCGAGGAAGTTGTGCTGGGTCTTGTGCTGGGGGCCGAGGTCGAAGCCGTACTGGCCGGGCACGTACTCGACGACGAACAGCTCCCGGACGGTGCGCACGTTCAGGCCGGTCTCCTGCAGCACCTTGCGGACGACCGCGTCGCGCAGGGACTCGCCCTCGGCGGCCTTGCCGCCGGGCAGGTTGTAGTGGAAGTCCCCGCCGTCGGCGGTGTCGTCGTAGGACAGCAGCAGGACCTGGCCGTCGTGGACGATCGCGGCCTTCACCGAGACGCTGATCTTGGGCAGTGGCGTCATGGTCGGTCCCTCCTTTCACTCGTGGCGTTCGGGCGGGCGGCTACAGGCAGGCGCGGGCGGCCGGGTCGGCGACCTGGAGGAGGTCCTGGACGTCGGCGAGACGGGCCGGGTCGAAGGCGCCGTTGGCGCGGAAGTGGTCCGCGGCCTCGTGCATCGCGCGCAGTGCGGCGCGGCTGAGCTGGTTGGCGTAAATCGCCAGCGCGTAGCCGGCCGCGCCGAGCTCGTCGGGCCCCAAGTGGGGGAAGGCGGTGGGCACGCTCACCAGCGGGGCCAGGCCCGTCCACGCCTTCCCGACCGTCAGGGCCTGCTGGCCGGAGGCGTCCTTGGAGTGCAGCAGGACCGCGTCGGCTCCGGCCGCGACGTACGCCTCGGCGCGGGCGACGGCCTCGGCCACCGAGCCGCCGCAGATCAGCGTCTCGGTCCGGGCGATCAGCAGCATCTCCGGGCCGGCCTGGGCCCGGATCTCCTTCAGCTGGGTGCGCACCAGGTCGAGGTCGGCCAGGCCCTGATCGCGGTGCAGCGAGAAGGAGTTGGTCTTGGGGTAGGCGCTGTCCTCCAAGCACACGGCCGAGGCACCGGCGCGGGCGAGGTCGAAGGCGAAGCGGCCGGCCGGGCCGACGGCCCCACCGGCGTTGTCGATGTCGACGATCACCGGCAGGTCGGTGGTGCGGCGCAGGGCGAGGACCACGTCCGCCAGGTCCCGCGGTCCCAGGACGTTCTCGTCCGGGAGGCCGAGCGCGGTGGAGACCTCCAGGCCGGACACCCACAGGGCGTCGAACCCGGCACCGGCCGCGATCTTGGCGGCGGGGGCGTTGGCGGCGCCGACCGCCCGCACCGGGCGGCCGTTCACCTCGGCATTGCGGAGGGCTGCGGCCAGCGGCCGGGCTATCGGGCGCAGGGCGGTGGCGGTCATGCGGTGATCTCCTTCAGGGGCAGGGCGGGAAGCAGCTGGTGCTCGCGCAGGGCGCTCCAGGCGTCGGCGAGGACACCCGCGCGGTCCTGGGCGGCGTCGATGCGGACGATCGGGCCGAGCTTGGGGAAGGCGGACGGGTCGTCGGCGACCTCGTCGTACGTGCGGCGCACCCGGGTCTGGACGTCCAGGACGTCCCAGTCCGCGCGGACCGCGTCACCGGAGCGGCCGGCTGCGCGGGCCATCGCCGCCTCGGGGCTGTTCTCCAGCAGGAGCGTCAGGTCGGCGGTCACCTCGATCGCCCCTTCGAGGGCGGCGTACGTCTCCTTCGCCGGAGCGTCGTGCTTCACGGCGAAGAACGCCAGCTCCGACAGGAGCCACCGGTCGGCGATCACCGGCCGGTGCGCGAGCGCGGGCAGGACCAGCTGCTCGACGGACGCCTGCTTGTCTGCGCGCAGGGCCGCCAGGTAGCGGTCCCGGTTCGCGGCGCCGGGCCGGTACTTGCCCTCTTCCAGGTCTGCGGCCACCGCTGGGTCGAGCCAGTTCGTCGTCAGGATCGACAGCGGGGTCACCCCGTAGAGGCTCTCGATCAGCCGGAACAGGCCCTTGCGCAGGGTGGTCTTGCCGGTGCCGTCCAGCCCCTCGACCACAACGAGGAAGCCCGGGACGCTGTTGCTGCTCATCGCTACTCCACCTGCCCGGCGCCGAGGCCGCTGCGGTACTTGAGGAACTGGCCGCGCCACGGCAGCGCGTTGCCGACGAGGTCCACCAGGCGCAGCTCGGCGAGGCTTTCCAGCAGGGCGGGCATGCTGGCCTCGGTGACGATGGCCTCGGTGACGGCCCGGCAGTAGGCCGCCCGCACCTCGGGGTCGCCGTCGCCGTTCTGCTGGAGGTGGCGGCGCAGAACGCGCAGGGCGCTGCCGAGGGCGACCGCGTGGGTGGCCCCGGTCAGGGTGGCGAGCGGCACGGTGTCGGTGACGTCGTCTTCGATGGTGATGTGGTGGCCGCCGAGGTGGCGCAGGACGGCGAAGGCGCCGACCCACCAGGCGGCTGCCTCGCAGACCGCCAGGACGGCGTCGGCGACAGGGCTCTGCGGGGTGCCGGCGAGCACCGCCTCGGCCACGGAGCGGGCGGCGGGCGCCAGCGGGCTCGTGCCCGTGGTGCGGCCGACCTGCTGGGGGACGGTGACCAGGGCCAGCAGGCCGGCAGCGGTGACGATCGGCGTCGCCGCGTCCGCCGTCGGCTCCGGCTGCTGCAGCAGCGCGAGCGGGACCGCCTGCGCGGGCAGTCCGCACTCGGCGGCCCCCTTGCCGGAGGCGTCCTCCAGCTCCGCGCGGTGGAGGTGGATCCGCTGGACGGCCAGGCCGTCCGAGAGCGCCTCCCAGCCGTCGGCCACACCGCCCGGGCGTGGGGGTCTCAGGGGTTCGCGAGCCATGGGTGTCCTCTCAAGGGCAAGCCGAGGGCCGCGCAGCGGTAGCACTCCGAGATTTCAGGAGTGCGCTGCGTCACATCGAGTAGCGTCCACCCATCGGCCGCACCGCGTCAAGCATGTGACTGGCAAAATGCCATTTGGAGTGCCAGTCATATGAACGGCACACTGGCTCGCAGTGGCCCGCGCAGGGCTGGGGTGGCCTACCCTGGCCGGACAGGTGTGCCTCAACCTCGGAGGGGACCAGATGGCAGCTACCGTCCCGAGCAGCCCGACCGCGGCCCGGAAGTTGTTCGGCGCCGATATAAGGCGCCGGCGCGACGACCGGGACCTCACCGCGGCGGAGGTCGCGGTCGTCATCGGTTGCAGCACCTCCAAGGTGACCCGCATCGAGACCGGCCAGCGCAGCGCCAACCCCGACGACTTCGACGCCCTGATGGACCTCTTCCAGGTGTCCGCTACCGACCGGTCCCACCTGGAAGCCCTGTTCAAGCGGGGCCGCAAGCGGACGGCCATGTGGTGGGACGCCTACGGGGACGTCCTCAGCTCGAAGTACGCGGAGTTCATCCGCAGCGAGCACGAAGCGGAGACCATCTTCGACTACCAGGTCGTCTACGTGCCTTCTTTGCTGCAGACCGAGAAGTACGCACGCGAGGTCACGGGCGTCGGCTTCGCCGCGCTCGGCCTGGACCAGATCGACAGCCTCGTCGAGGTTAAGATGCGCCGCCAGCGCCGCGTCCACGAGGACGACCCCCTCAAGCTCTCCGCGGTGATCACGCAGGCAGCTCTTGAGTTCCAGGTCGGCGGACCGGCCGTCCAAGCCGCACAGCTGCGACACCTGCGCGACATGATGAAGCTGCCCAACATCGACCTGCGCGTGATCCCCTTCAGCAAGGGCGCGGACGGAACGCAGACCGGCGCGTTCTCAACCTTCACAAATGAAGGGCAGGAGTCCCCGGAAGCCGCCTTCGCAGAGGCCGTGACTGGTAGCGTCTTTGTCGATGATGCACTGGGTCTGCGGCGTCTCCACCGCCTGTCGAACTACCTCGCCGATGCCGCCCTCAGCGCCGACGAGAGCTTTGAACTGATCGAGCAGACCGAGAGAAAACTGGCAGCAGCATGATCAACGCAATCGAGCTGTACGCGGCGCCCCTCACCGGAGCCAGCTGGCACAAGAGCACGTACACCGCCAACAACGGCCAGTGCGTAGAACTGCTCCCGGTGCCGTCCCTCCCGGCCGTGGCCATCCGCGACTCGAAGAACGTCCAGATCCCGCCGATCAGGACCAGTAACCGGTCGATGCGGAGCTTCGCCGACGCCCTCCTCAGCGGCGAGCTGGTCGCGGTATGAGCCACCCCCGGACCACCGCCAAGGAAGCCCTCTACGCTCTCGACCTCAGCGATGCCATGTGGCTGGTGGCGCCGGACAGCGATCCGTCGGACCGTCTGGAGGTCGCATTCCTCCAAGACGGAGCCGTGGCACTTCGGCACTCGGCGAACCCTGCGGGCACCATCCTGCGCTACGACCCCCAGGAGTGGATCGCATTCCTACGAGGACTCGAAGACGGCGAGTTCGACGCCGACATGGGGCGCACCCTCGCTGCCACGTTCTAGGGCATCGCTGTCGCTGCTTGGTCTAAGGGGAGGCCCGCTTCCCCCAGCCCTGTGTTTTGCTGCCCTAGGTCCGTCTACCTCCGGCTGCTGCCGGCGCGCGGCCAGGCGAGAGCCCCGGTCAGCTCTTGGGCTTGGTGCGCGAGGAGCGGTGCCAACTCTGGGTAGTGTCCGCGGTCTACCGCTTGGAGCATCTCTGCGAGGGCGATCAGCTGACCGACACGTCCGGCCGGCGTCTCCAGGACCTCGGCGAACTCCCTCCGAACACGGTCCGCGACCCCTGGTACGAGGAGGCTGCTCACCCACAGGACCGCGGGGTCGTAGCCGACCGGCACCATGCCCCAGCGCTCCCAGTCCAGGAGCATGAGGGGCTTCGCGGTCAGGTTGGCCCACTGGAGGTCACCATGTCCGGTGACCCGTTCGACTTCGGCTGGGGCCGGGACGCCGAGGAACCTCGGGAACGCCTGCGCGATCCACGTCGGACGCAGGGTGATCTTCGTTCCGGGGGTCGTGGCGATGTCAGCCAGCACACCCCTCAGACCTGCCCACCACCCATCCTCCAGCGCGGGATCCTCGCGCAGGTCCGGTGTCACGGACACCGCGGCACCGGCGAGGTCGAAGACGTCGGCCTGGTAGAAGTGCCCGCCGCCGGTCCAGTCCAGGGTGTCGTGGAGCCGAGGTCGCGGGACCGAGTCCGGGAGGAGCTGCTGCGCGCCGAGGGGACCTTGGCCGGTCGGTCGGGGAGCATGGCGGCGGCTGCCGCAGGACACGCGGAGCCACCGGTCGCCGGCCTGTCGGCCGAGGGTGGTGCCGGAGGTACCGAAAACGGCCGGCCCGGCGCAGGTCAGGCGGAGGAAGGCTGCGGCCTTGGCGTGTGCCTCCTCCAGGCGGAGTCGGGTTTCGCCATCCGGCTGAAAGGACATTGCACCATCCTGGATTGTTCGCCGGGGAAAGCGATGTCGGGGGCCCTCCTGGCCTACCGGCCAGCAGTGAGGTCGGTGATGGTCTGGAGGAGGGCTGCGGGGTCACACAGGTCGTCGAGGACTCGGTCCGCGCCGGCTTCGGTGAGTCTGTCGAACGAGGTGGTGCCGGACGCGATGGCGATCACCCGTGCACCGCCCTCCGCCCCGGTGCGTACATCCTCCAGCGAGTCGCCGATGATCACTGTGTTCGCCCGGTCAAAGGCGGTGCCGTAGCGATCAGTGGCTCGGCGTTGGGCGATGCCGACCAGGGCCGGCCGGTGGGAGTGATCGGAGGCGAAGCCGCCAACGCTCAGGTCCACATATCGCTCCAGGTCGAAGGCGCCGAGCTTGATGGCGGCGCTCTGCCGGAGGTTGCCGGTCACCACGGTCGGTATGAGGTGCGGGTGGGCGTGGACGGCTTCGAGGGCTGCCACGGCGCCGGGCATGATCTGACCGCTGCTGCGCAGTTGGTCGGACCGCTCGGCGAGCAGCGGGGGCAGGAGTCCGACGATCCGCTCCGCCAGTGGCTCGATGTCGCGCTGGTCCACGTCGTTGGCCGTGAGCAGCTCGCGGACCGCCAGTGGCATGGTGCGGCCGGTCCCGCGTTCGGGGAGCTTCGTTGCGTCGCGGCCCACGACCGCGCGGAACGCCGCCTTGTAGACGGCGCGGTCCGTGTCGCCTACGTAGAGCAGGGTCCGGTCGATGTCCCACGGAACGAGCACGGTGCTGGTCACGGTCAGAGCTCCTTGGCCGCCATCACTTGTCGTGATCGTTCTACCAGCTCGCTCGACCGGGGGCCCGGGATCGCCCGTACGTGCTCGACCGCCTTGGCGAGGTGGTCGGCCAGTCGCGCCGACTGGACGTTTGCGGCGAGGGTGAGCGCGGCGTCGGCGGCGGCGAACCCGCCGTCGCGGTCCCCGGCTAGGAGGTGGGCGGAGGCTGCTCGGGAGGCGAAGAGGGCTCTGGTCCGCAGGTCGGTGGGGTTCAGGGTGGAGGCGGCCTGTTCGAAGTAGCCGGCTGCGAGCTGGTGTTCGCCGAGTTCGAGATGGCAGCTGGCGGTCTGGCCGAGGATCTCGCCGCGGTTCATCCAGTAGAGCCAGCCGGGGTCCTGTTCGGACGGGTCATCGTTGGCGAGGTCCGCGGCTCGGCCGAGAGCGCGCAGGCATGCCTGGTTCTCTCCGAGCTTGGCGTGCCCGCGGGCCTGGCGGGTCAGCAACATGGCTTCCAGGACGGGTGAGCCGACTGTGCGGACCTTCTCCCGGGCGGCCTGCATGGCGACTACGGCGTCACGGGGGCTGCCGACGGAGTAGCTCTGGATGGCCATGTAGGAGAGGGCGCCCGCGCCGTAGCGCGGGTCACCGGAGGCGTGGGCTGCCCGCAGGGCTGCGAGCAGGGCGCGCTGTGCTTGTTCGTGACGGCCTGCGTCGAAGTGGAACCAGCCGAGCTGGGTCGCGGTGTCGGCTGCGATCCCCGCTAACTGCCGTCCCGTCTGCTCGTCGTAGCTGGCCGACTTCAGTGTCTCGTAGACGAGGCCGAGGTGGGCCCTTGCGAGGCCGGCAACGAGTCCGCTGCCCGAGTTGGCGTCCATGGTGCGGAGGCTGTCGATGGTTCCCTGGAGGCTCCCGACGAGGTCCGGGGCCACCCGGGCTCCGTCAAGTGCGCGTTCGAGGGGTTCCGCGTCGGCGATGCCCCACTGGTGGATGTAGGCGGACAGTGCTGCTCCGGTGAGGACCAGGACTTGCCGGCGATTCGGACGCATGGCGGGCTCCCCTCGCATGGCCTCTTGCAGTCCGGCCACCATACGACGGGCGGTCCACGGCGCGGCGGCGTCCTCGTGGGCCTGGAGTGAACTGCCGTCTGTTCCTGGGGGAGCTGACTCCGTATTTCCGCGCAGTGGCAGTCGCACGAGGTCGGCGGGTGCGCCGATCGTGTTGAGGAAGTCGACGATCCTGTCGATGTGTATCAGCTGTACCCGTCCGGCCTCCAGCCGGGAGATGTAGCCCTGGGTCAGTCCGGTGATGACTGCCAGGTCGTCCTGGCGCAGGGGGACGATCTCCCGCAGGCGCCTGCTCAGGCTGCCGAAGTCCAGCTCGGCGAGGGTTTCGCGCACCTTGGCGTCACGCCACACCCAAGCCGGCACTCCTGGGGAAACCGGCTCGGCGACCGTCCGCGCGCACGGGCCACACACACTGCCGTCGTCGTTGTAGCGGCTGAGCGTGCAACCGCACCGCTCGCAACGTCGCCCGCTCATCCTGCCCCCTCCGCAGGCGGGAGGGACCAGCCCCCCGCAGGCGACCGGCAAGATCATATTTCGCTGCGAATATGACTACTCGAATGGTCGCCAGTGAACACTCTCGGGCACCTTACTCCGGCGGGCAGTTGCTCAGACCGAAATCGATCACTTCGTTGTCGCGGTCGTGACAGTCCCGGTCCGCCCGACAGCACGCCTCCGTGCGCCACACCAGCCATCCACCTCGTCGGTCACTGACCGTCGATCCGGTGCCGCGGCTCTCCCAGCAACATCTCCCTTGGAAAGGAACGGCGATGGACGTCTCATACGGTCCTGGAGCGCAGCTCGTCCAGCATCCCGCCGGCCACGACGGGGAGTTGCGCGGGGCGGTGGAGGAGCTGCGGGCCGGGCGCTGGCAGGCCGCTCGTGCGCTGCTGGCCGGTTCGTGGAGTGACCGGTCGTTGTGGACCTCGCGTACCCAGGCGCTCGGCGTCGTCGCGGCCCACACCGATGTCCTTCGGCACTGGGCCCGGGAGGAGCCGAGCGGCTTCGGCCTGGTCACGCTTCAGGCCAGGGTCTCCGTCGAGCTGGCTCTCCTGCCCGCGCAGACGCACGGGGAAGTTGCCGCTCGGGAGCGCGAAGCCCGCGGATGGTGCTGGCAGGCGGCCACCCAGCTCGCGGGCGACCCTGTCCCGTGGATCGGCCTGCTCGCGCTCGCCCAGTTGGATCCGGACCAGGAGCGTCCCGAGCACCGGGTTGTGGCGCCCGACCAGATGCTTCCTCCCGGCCCGTGGGGGCTGCTTGGCCAGGCTCGCCTGGCCGATCCGTGGTGCAGGGAGGCGTTCCACCGCATGCTCCGCTTCTGGCTGGCCCGGGGAGACGGCGGCACTGCGGCCGAGTTCGTGGCGACGTACCTGGACGCCGCCCCGCCCGGCTCGCCTCTCTACGCCCTTCCGCTGTACCTGCAGGTCGACCGCTACCGGCGTGCCGAGCGCAAGGAGGCTGTCGCTCTGCTCTGGACGCACGACGAAGGCGTCAAGGCAGCGGCGTTGCGGGCCTACGAGCACTGGCACACGGCGCGGTCAGCGGGCGGACGGTGGGCGGTGGTGGACGAGAGCCACCTCGCCCACGCCCTCTGGGTGACCCGAGAGCCGGCACTGGCCGCCGAGGTGTTCGCGGCGCTCGACCCGTTCGTCTCCTCCCAGCCGTGGGCGAGCCTGTCGGGCCGACCGGAACAACTGCTGCACCAGGCCATGGCCCAGTCGTTCGCCGCCACTCGCTGACCGTCTTCCACCCGGCAGTTACGCCGGGCACCTCACCGTCGCTTCGCCCTACGGAGGTCTCCGCATGTCCCGGTCCCACCGATCCGCCCCCGCGAACGGGGACGACGAGTACCTGCGATCACTGGGCTACCAGCCTGAACTGACCCGCAGAATGGGCTCGTTCGGGAACTTCGCCATCTCTCTGTCGGTCATTTCGGTTCTGTCCGGCTGCATGACGCTGTTCGGGACCGGGATGGTGACCGGCGGTCCGGCGGTGATGATGTGGGGCTGGGTCGGTGTCGGCCTGGCCGTGCTGCTCGTTGGCCTCTCCCTGGCCGAGGTCACCAGCGCCTACCCCACCTCCGGCGGCCTCTACTTCATGTCCCAGCGCCTCGGCGGCCCCCGATGGGGATGGGTGACCGGCTGGCTCAACTTGATGGGGCTGCTGGGAGGCATCGCCGGCATCGACTACGGCGCCGCGAGCTTCATCGCCGCGTTCGCCGGGCTCCAGTGGGGCGTCGTGCAGACCCCCGGTCTGACCCTCGCGATCTTCGCCGGTGTCCTGCTGCTGCACGCCCTGCTGAACGTCGTGGGGGTGCGGGTGGTAAGCCTGTTCAACTCGATCTCGGTGTGGTGGCACCTGCTCGGTGTCGCGGTGATCGTCGGCGTGCTCGCCCTCGTCCCCGCCCATCACCAGTCCCCGTCCTTCGTGTTCGGGCACTTCGTGAACGAGACCGGGTGGTCGAACCCGGTCTACGTGAGCGCCATCGGGTTGTTGCTGGGCGGCTACACGTTCTGCGGCTACGACGCGAGCGCGCACATGTCGGAGGAGACGAAGGACGCGCAGGTGGCGGCGCCGCGCGGCATCGTCCGGTCGATCTGGGTCTCGTTGCTGGCCGGGTTCGTGCTGCTGGCGGGTCTGCTGTTCGCGGTGCAGGACTACGCGGGCACCGCCGGCGCGGCGGTGCCGCCCGCGCAGATCTTCCTCGACGCTCTCGGCACGACCGGCGCCAAGGCGCTGCTGCTGATCGTGATCGGCGCCCAGTTGTTCTGCGGCTCGGCCGAGACCACCGCGGCGTCGCGGATGATCTACGCCTTCTCGCGGGACAACGCGCTGCCCGGATCGGCGACCTGGCGCCGGGTCTCGGCCAACGGCGTGCCGGTGCTCGCGGTGTGGCTGGCGGTCTCGGTCGCCTTCGTCCTGGCCGTTCCCTCGCTCTGGTCTTCCGTCGCCTACGGCGCGGTGACGGCCATCAACGTGATCGGGATGAACTGCTCCTACATCATCCCCGTCTACCTGCGGCTGCGGCGGGGCAAGCGGTTCGTCGCCGGGCCGTGGAAGCTGGGCCGGTGGAGCAGGCCGATCGGGACCGCCGCCGTGGTGTGGGTGGTGATCCTCACCGCGCTGATGTGCCTGCCGCAGCGCGCCCCCGTATCCGTCTCGACGTTCAACTACGCGCCGATCACCCTGGCGGTGGTCCTCATGCTGGCCTGGGCGTGGTGGAAGTTGGCCGGCGACAAGTTCTCGGTGCCGGTCGTCCAGGACGCGCACCTGGCCAAGGTCGAGGCGCAGATCGTATGAGGGCGACCGTGCGTGCCGCCCGCGCCCGCACCGGCCGCGCCGCTGCCGGTCCGGCGTCGCCCGCTCGGCCGCTGCACGAACTGGTCGACGGCGACGACGGTATCGACACCGTTCTGCTCGCCGCGATCGACGTGCAGGGCCGGCTCAAGGGCAAGGCGTACGACGCGGCGTTGCTGGCGGAGCAGCTGCGGTCGGGCCGGTTCTCCCCGGAGATGTGCGGGTACGTGATCGGCACCGACCTGGGGATGACCGCCCCGCGTGCCGGGGAGTTCTCGTGGGCCACGGGCTTCGGCGATGTCGCCCTGCTGCCCGACCTCGGCCGCGCCCGGGTCCTGCCGTGGCTTCCGGCGACGGCGCTGGTGCTGGCCGAGCCGATTCTCGGCGGGTGGCCGCACCCACTGGCGCCGGTCACCGTGCTGAACGACCAGCGCGATCTGCTCTCCGGACTCGGCCTGTCGGCCGGGATCGGCGTCGAGACGGAGTTCGTCCTCTACGAGGGCACCGCCCGCGACGCGGCAGGGGCCGGCTGGCGGAAGCTCCGCCCGGCGACGTGGGACAACCGCGACTACGCCCTCGACCAGCCGGGTCCGGTCTCCGAGTTCGGCGGACGGCTGCGGCGGGTCCTCGCCGGAGCGGGTCTGCCGGTCGAGGCGGTCAAGCTGGAGGGAGCGCCGGGACAGGTCGAGGTGACGTTCCCCTGGGGGGAGCCGCGCGCGGTGTGCGAGCAGCACGTGCTGTTCAAGCACGCGACCAGGGTGGTGGCGGACGGGCTGGGGATGGCGGCGTCGTTCATGGCGGCCCCGGCCACCGGGGTCGGCAGCGGCATGCACCTGCACGTCTCGCTGCACTCCGACCGGGGAACGGTGCTGGCCTCCGGCCTGGGCGAGGGGAAGGCGCTGTCGGAGTTGGGTGAGCAGGCGGTGGCCGGGCTGCTGGCGGTGCTGCCGGTGACCGCTCCGCTGTGGGCGCCGTACGTGAACTCCTACCGGCGCTTCGGTGATCACTCGTTCGCGCCGTCCCGCTTCACCTGGGGCTGGGACAACCGCTCCTGTGCGGTGCGGGTGGTCGGCCACGACCGGAGCCTGCGCCTGGAAGTGCGGCTGCCCGGCGCCGACGCCAACCCGGTGCTGGCCGTCGCGGCCGTCCTGGCCGGTGTCCGGCACGGCATCAGCGCCGGCCTCAAGCCCCCGCCGGCCAGCACCGGCGACTCCTATCAGGAGCGGGACGCGGTGCCCGTGCCGCGCTCCCTGGCCGAGGCCCTCGCCGCGTTCGAGGGCAGCGAGCTGGCGGCCGGGCTGCTGGGCGAGCGGGTCGTCGCGCACCTGGCCGCCGTCGCCCGCCTGGACCTGGACCACCACGCCGCCCGCGTCACCGACGCCGAGCTGGAGCGTGGTTTCGCCCAGGCATGAGCCCCGGGCCGGCGGCGGGGTGACCCCCTCCCCGCCGCTGGCCCGGACCAACCCCACCCCCACTTCCCGTTGGAGATCCTCATGGACACCACCACCGCCCCCGTGATCGTCGCGGCCCCGGCCGTCCCCGAGCTGCTGTCCGCCCCGCACCTGGTCGACGTCGCCGTGCCCGGTATGGAGGGCCTGGCCCTGTGGCTGGCCGGGCGCGGCGCCGACGTCACCGGCAGCGTCCCCGCCGGCGAGCACGACAGCCCGGTGGTGGCCGGCCTGAGAGCCGCCGGGGTGAAAGTCGTGACCGGGTTCGCCACCGGGCACGTGCGCTCCGACCGCAGCGCGGTGGTGTGGCCGGGCGCTGTCGTGGGCGCCCACCCCGAGCTCGACCGGGCGCGGGTGCTGCAGCTGCCGATGCTCGGGCGAGCGCTCGCCCTCGCTGCCGTGGCGGCGCACCCCGGGCAGAAGGTGGCGGCCGTCGGGGGCAGCCACAGCACCACGACGGGCGCCGCCACCCTGGCCGCGGCGCTCGACGACGGCGCGACGGGCTGGATCCTCAACGCCCCGGCCCGGGGCGGTGCCGCAGGGCGCGCAGGCGGGGGCCGGCTCGTCGTGGACTTCTGCCCCGACGCCGGCACCCACGAGGCCCAGGCGCCCACCGCCTGGCAGCGCCACCCGGCCCCGTACCTGAAGAACAACCTCGCCCCGGCCGTGGTGCTGATCACCACCTGCGGTGCGAACGCCCCCCACTACCCCGACCACGTCGAGGGCCTCAACGCGGCCGAGCGCCTGGCGCGCACCGCCGCCACCGTCGTCCTGCCGACCTGGGACAACAGCGTGGCGATCCTGCGCGAGCGCCTCACCGACCGGCCCGGACCCGGCCTGGTCACCGTGGGCGCGGAGGGTGCCGACGTGCGGGTCCTCGCACCCCGGTGGCTCGGCAACGCCTTCCACCTCACCCTCCAATACCAGGGCCTGCAGCACGCCTTCGTCCTGCCGATCACCGGCCACCACCACGCCCGGGCCGCCTGCGCGGCCATCGCCACCGCCCTGGTCCTCGGCGAGGACCCGCAGGCCGTCGCCGAGCGCCTGGCCGCCTTCCACGGCGTCGAGCGCTCACTCGCCACCGTCGGCACCCAGGCGCGGATCACCGTCGTGACCTCCCGGGCCCGCCACCCCCACGAGGTCGAGCAGGACGTCACCGCGGCCCGCATGCTCACCGAAGGCTCGGTGATCGCCGTCCTGGAGCCGGACGGCTTCGCCCGCTCCAGCGAGCACGCCATCGACCTCGGCGCCGCACTCAGGGAAGCCGACCACGCGCTCCTGCTCCCCGTCAGCACCCCGCTGGACTCCGTCAGCGCGCCCGACCCCCTCGACACCATCGAGCAGCACGCCGCCGTGGCCATGGCATCCGGCGACCGCACCGTGCGCCGGTTGCGGTCCGGCCCGTGCGAGCCCGGCGCCGAACAGCAGATCGCCGCGCTCACCGCCCCCGGCGACCTCGTCCTTCTCATCGGCCAGGACCAGGCCACCGCTCTGGGGCCCCGCCTGCTGTTCCACCTCGGCGCACCCAACTCCCCGATCCCGCGCCACCTGTGACCCGCCCGCCCGCACCCGCGAAAGACCCCGCCATGACCACCGGCCCCCTGCCCGACCTCAGCGACCAGGACCGCCGCCTGATCGTCCTGGCCGCCTCCGGCGCCAGCCACCACCAGATCGCCGCCGACGCGGAGCCAGCCGTGGCACCCGACGACGTCCGCGCCGCCATCGAGACGCTGCTGGGTCGCACCCGCACCCGCACCGTGCTGCACCTGTCCGCCTGGGCCACCGCCCGGGCAATCGTCACCGGCCCGGTCCACCCCACCGCGGCTCTCACCACCAAGCCCCAGCTGAGGCCCCGCCTGCTGCAGATCCTCCGCGGCTGGTCCGGCGGCCGGAGCACCGGCGAGCTGACCGCCGGCTGGGGGATCGCCCCCTCCACGATGCGCGGCTACACCAAGACGCTGCTCACCGAACTGGGCGTCGACAGCCGGCCCCAGGCCGCCGTCGTGGGGGTCCTCGCGCAGCTCACCCTCCTGAGCGACATCGACCCGCACTGGCCCGCCGAACCCTTCACCCCTCCCAACCCGACCGGTGGGAGGCCCAGGTGAAGCCGTCCCGGACAGCCCGCCGGGCCGCACCCGCGGCACTGCAGATCCTGGCCGGCGCCCAGGCCGGCGGCACGGCCGTCTACCTCCTGGACCACCACACCCGCACCGGCGGGCCGGTGTACCTCGCCCTCTTCGCCGCCGGCGCCTTCGCCGCCCTGTTCACCGCCGACCGGCTGCTCAACCACCGCGGGCCGCCGCCGGACCGCGGCACCGCCGAGGCCAGTCACCGCCGGTCCGGCTGAGCAGCACCCGCACTGTGCACAACCCATAGCGGCCGTCCGGGCCAGGGCCGCACCCCTACGACACCGAAGAGCTGATGAACGCCCCACCATCCATAGACCACGCCGCGGCGAGCCTGGACCTGGACCGCCACCTGCACGAGCGCACCGCCGTCATCGTCGACATCGACGCGCTCGCCGACGTCCCCCGGACCGCACTTCTCGGAGCCGACCCCGCACTTCTGAGCACCGGCGGCCCGACCCCGGCCACCGTCCCCGCACCGCTGCTGCGGCTGCTGCTTCGCGCCCGCTCCGTGGCCATCCCCTGCGCCGTCGTCGCCCCGCGCCTGGACGACGCCTTCGTCGAGCAGCTCACCGCACTGCGGGTGCCCAACCTGTGGTCCGCGGCCGTCTACGGCCACGGCCGGCTGCGGGAGGGAACCAACCCCTACCGAGCCGCCGCCGAGCTGCTCGGCCAGCCCATCGAGCACTGCCTCGTCATCAGCCCGGACCCGGCACCCGCCGCGGTAACCAACAGCGGAGCACTGCGCACACTCGTCAGCCGCGCCGGCAACCTCGCCCCGGCCGGCGACGCGGCAGGCCGGCTGACACGCGGCCATCGGCTGCTCACCCCCGACACCAAAGTGCCGGTCCGGTGAGGTACATCGAGCCGCCCCAGGAGTTCACCCCCGACGCCGGGCCCTCGATCTACCTGGCCGGGCCGAGCATCGGCGTCCCCCACTGGCAGAGCGAAGCCGTCGCCCTCCTGGCCGCGGCGGGCTTCACCGGTACCGTCCTCAGCCCCCGTCCCACCCGTCCCGGCGCCGATCCGTTCCTCGCGTGGGCCCCGTTCGGCTGGCAGGACCACAACATCCGCCGCACCGACTGCGTCCTGTTCTGGATGCCGATCGGCGCCCAGCGCATCCAGGACCTGTACGAGTCGCACCTGTTCGGCCGGACCGCGGGCACCGTGGTCGTGGGCTGCGACCCGGACGACCCCGGCCAGGCGTCCACCCGACACGCCCTGGGCGCCGTTCTGCCCTGGCTGCCCGTGGAGTCCACGCTCGCCGACACCGTCACCGCCGCCCTGGCCCAGCTCTCCGCCCAGACAGCGGCCCACACGCCACCGGAGCCCCGGGCCCGCCCGCACACCTGACCGCCCCGCCCGCGCCACCGCCACCCAGTCCCGCCGCCACCCGCCACCGATCCGGAGACCCCGCCGTGAGCTGTCCGCCCGACCCGAACCCGCCCGCCACCGGCCCGGCCGACCCGCCGCCCGCCACCCACCGCTCCGCGCGGCCGGGTGCCGGCCGACCCGCGGGGGACCGGCCATGAGCGTGAACCACACCCCTTCCGGCGGCACCGACACGCCTGGCAGAGCCAAACTGTCCGCCCCGGCCCGCGAGGCGCTGGAGACCGCCTGCGCCTCGCAGGGCTTCGACCTCAGCGGCGCCCGCCTGCTGCACTTCAACCACAACTGGGTCGTTCGCCTGCCGCGGGCCACGCCGCAGGGACCGGTGATAGCGAAGATCCACCGGCCCGGAACCGGACGGGCCTCCGTCACCCGGCAGGTGCTGACCGCCCAGTGGCTGCACGACAGCGACATCCTGACCGCCCGCCCGGCCGGCAGCCGCTTCCCCGTCCTGGCCGCCGGGCACCTGGTGACCTTCACCCACGACCTCGGCGACGGCGGCCCCGTCGCCCCCGAGGACCTGGGCCGCGTGCTGGCCCGCCTGCACGCCCTGCCCGTGCCCGGCCACCTGGACCTGCCCCGCCTCGACCCCGCCGCCGGCCTGCTGGCCCGCGTCGAGCGGCTGCCCGACAGCGTCCTTCACCAGGCCGACCGTCACTGGCTCAGCGGCCACGTCCAGGCGGCCGGCGAGCGGTTCGCGGCCACCGACTGGCCGGGCGGCCCGGTCGTGCTGCACGGCGACCTCGCCACCCAGAACACCCTGCGCACCGCGCACGGGCCCGCGCTGATCGACCTGGAGTACGTCAGCGTCGGCCCGGCCCTCTACGACCTCGCGTTCGTCGCGTGGAGCCGCGACGGCTTCGGAGGCGACCCCGCGCTCTACGACCGGTTCCACACCGCCTACGGCACCGACGTCACCACCGTGGCGGGCGGGACACCGTACGCGCGGGTGCTCGCCCCGCTGCGGGCGGCCACCGGGTTCGTCATCGCCCTGGAGGCGGCCCAGCGCGAGCCGGCCTGGGCGGACGAGGCCGCGTACCGGCTGGCCTGCCTGCGGGACCAGGACGGCAACCAGGCCCACTACCCGTGGCGATGGTCCACGGCCACCGGCTACACCAAGCCCGCCGTGCCCGCGCCGACCTGACCGCACCGCCTCCCGAATCCCTTCCCCCGTACTCCACCACCCGTCAGGACACCGATGCCGCTCACCACCGCAACCCGGATCGAGGACCACGCCCTCATCGGCAACACCAGCTCGGCCGCCCTCGTGCGCACCGACGGCACCATCAACTGGCTGTGCCTGCCCGCCTTCGACTCCCCGGCCGTGTTCGCCGAACTGCTCGGGCACAACGACCACGGCTTCTGGCGCCTGGGCCCGGCCGTCTACGACGGCACCGCCCCGCCGCCGGCCACCCGGCGCCGCTACGCCGGATCCACCCTGGTCCTGGAGCAGGAGTGGGACACCGAGGACGGCAGCGTCCGCATCACCGACTTCATGCCCGCCCCGGGCGCCTACGGCGACCCGCCACCGCGCCTCGTGCGGATCGTGGAGGGCCTGAGCGGCACCGTGCGCGTCGCCTCGGTCTACCGGCCCCGCCCCGGCTACGGCGCCCTCGGCCCCCGCATCACCCGCACGGACAACGGCGTGCCCCGGCTGTGCGCGACCAGCGGACCGGACTCCTTCTGGCTGGACTCCCCGCAGCGCCACAGCGCCGGCCGCCGGGGGGTCTGCCGGGCCGACACCGCCGTCCACGCCGGGCAGAGCTTCACCTTCGCCCTGACCTGGCACCGCTCCAACCAGCCCGCTCCGCCGATCCCCGACACCCACGCGGAGCTGGCCGCCACCCAGGACTACTGGCAGCGGTGGGTGACGGCCAGCACCTACCGGGGCCCCGACCGCGACGCGGTGCTCCGCGCGGCGATCACCCTCAAAGCGATGTGCCACCCCGACGGGGGCATCATCGCCGCACCCACCACCTCCCTGCCCGAACTGATCGGCGGGGAACGAAACTGGGACTACCGCTTCGTGTGGGTGCGCGACAGCGCCCTGACCGTCGCCGCCCTGCTCCGGGCCGGCTTCACCCAGGAGGCCCGCGCCTGGCGCGACTATTTGACGGCGGTCATCGACCCGGCCGACCTGCGCGCCATCTACCGCGCCACCAGCACGGCCGGCCTGGAGGAGAAGGTCCTCGGCCACCTGCCCGGCTACGAGGACTCCCGGCCCGTGCGGATCGGCAACGGCGCCGCCGGGCAGCTGCAGCTCGACGTCTACGGGGAACTGGCCGACGCGCTACTGCTCGCCGACGACGCGGGCCTGCCCGCACACCCGGGCTGCGATGCCCTGCTGCTCGCCCTGGCCGAGCGGCTGGAGACGCTCTGGGGCGAGCCCGACGAGGGCATCTGGGAGATCCGCGGCCCGCGCCGGCACTTCGTCCACTCCAAGGTCATGGCCTGGGTCTGCTTCGACCGCACCATCACGCTGCTGCAGCGCCGCCCCGCCACCCCGGAGCCGGTGCTGGAGCACCTGCGAGCGGTGCGCGATGCCATCCACCGGGACGTGTGCGCGAACGGCTTCGACCCCGAGCGGAACACCTTCACCCAGTTCTACGGCAGCGCCGAGCTGGACGCCTCCCTGTTGCTGATCCCCCTGGTCGGGTTCCTGCCCGCGGACGACAAGCGGGTGATCGGCACCGTCGAGGCGATCCAGCGCGAACTGTCCACCCAGGACGGCTTCCTGCTGCGCTACCCCACCCACGCCGCCAGCGACGACAACGTCGACGGCCTCTCCGGGCACGAAGGCGCCTTCCTCGCCTGCTCCTTCTGGCTCGCCGACGCCCTCACCCTAATCGGGCGCACCGCCGAGGCCCGGCAGCTGTTCGACAAGCTCCTCGCCCTGCGCAACGACGTCGGCCTGCTCGCCGAGGAGTACGACCCCCTCGCTCGCAGGCAGCTGGGCAACTTCCCGCAGGCGTTCTCCATGTGGGCGCTCGCCGATACCGCAAGGGCGCTCTCCAGCCCCGCGCGGGAGACGTCGCCCCGTCGCTCCTCCCGGCCGGCCTTCGCGGAAGTCGGCTGAGCACACCCCGCCGACCCACGCTCGTCAGGCCGCCCCAGCGGACCCGAGCCCCCGCTGCCACGGATCCGGCACGCCTCCAGTCCGTCCACCCGCCCTGCAACATCTCCCAGGAGACCGCTTTGGCCACGCTCACGATCGGTTCCTTCAACCTCGACCACGACGGCTACACCGCCACTCCCCGCGGCGGAGGCCATTTCGACCGCTGGTACGACGCCCACGAGGCCCTGAGCGCCTATCCGTTCGACGTGCTGTTCCGGCAGGAGATGACCCACTCCGCCGCCAACGGCGGCCGGCTCCTGCACGAGGCGGAGCGCATGCTCGGCATGCGCGGCTTCCTCGGCCCCGCCGCGCCCGCGGAGTCCCCCAACCCGTGCGGCCTGTTCGTGCGCGAGGACACCTTCCGCGTCACCGGCGTGTGGCCGCAGGAAAAGGACTGGTGGCTGCCGCCGTGCGCCGTCTCCGTCAGGTACGCCGAGGCGGGCGTCCCGCTCCAACTCGCCTCCGTGCACCTCAGCTACCGCTCTCCTGACCGCCGCCAGATCGAGGCGGGCAACATGACCACCTGGCAACGGCCAAACCTGGCCGTCCTGCTCGGCGGCGACTTCAACTCCTACAGCGGATCCGGCCAGGAGCTGCAGCCCTTCCCCGACTGGCCGAACATCCATGACCGTACCCACCAGGAGCACCGCACCCGCGCAGGCTCGGTGACCGACACCGAACCGGACCGCATCCTCACCGCGGTTGGCATCGACGACGTCGCCCTCCACGCCGCCACCCGCCTCGGCCAGGACCACGCGCTCGCCGCCACCGCCAGCCAGGACCCCGCCACCAACGAGCGCCAGGGGCCCGCCCAGCGGATCGACTTCCAGCGCGCCTCCCGCGCGCTGCTCCCGGCCCTGCGGGACTTCCGCGTCGTCCCGCTGCCCGGCCTGTCCGACCACCCGCTCACCGTCTCGGTCTGGGACGCCGACACGTTCATCGCCGGTCTCCAGAAGCACGCCGGCTTCGACTACCGGCGCTCCGGCGCCCGCTGAGAGCGGCCGTGCGCCCGCCCGCGGCCCTGTTCACCCGAGAGAGAGGAGCAACACCCGTGTCCGCCGTATCCCCACCCCGTATGTCAGGCCGCTATGTCCGCCCGCAGCCGGGCGAGGGCGCCCTGCGCCTGCTCGCGGATGTCCGGGAGCAGGGCGCCGGCGCGGAGTACGCGCTGGACCTGGTGCGGGAGCCGGTGCAGTTCGGCGCCGTGCAGGGCGGCGCGCATCTGCTCGCCGGCCGCGTCCCGGTCGCCCCGGCGGAGCAGGATCTGGCCTGCGGTGATCGCGGAGATGATGCGCCACTGGGGGCTGATCTGGAATCCCGGTGCGGGGGCGCGTTCGAGGAGTTCGACGGCGGCCGGGACGCGGCCGGTGGCGGCGAGGCCGCGCAGCCGCACCTCGTGGAGGGTGAACTCGGAGAACAGCGCGGTGGTGCCGGCGGTCTCCAGCAGCCGCTGGCTCTCGGCGACGGCGTCGTCGAAGACCGTGGTGGCCCGGGCTGTTCCGGCGGCGCGGGCGAGGAGGATCACGGCCGCCGCGCGGTCGTCGGGGGTGCGGGAGAGGTCGCGGGCGCGGGCGAGGCGTTCCAGGGCGGCGTGGTGCAGGCCGGCCTTGCGCAGTTCGTTGCCGTGGTGGCGCAGGGCGTGGGCGTGCAGGGCCCGGTCGTCGAGGCGGCGGGCGACGGCAAGCCCCTTGCCGGTCCAGCGTGCGGCGGTGGCGAGGCGTTCCTCGGGAAGGACGTGGCCGAGGGCGACGCCGAGTCCGACCCGGGCCCGGGCGAGCAGGCGCAGGACGTCGGTGTCGGTGTGGCCGTCGGCGGCCCGGGCTTCGAGGCGGGCGACGAGGGGCCAGAGTTCGTCGACGGCCGCGGCTGCCTGGCCGGCCTGGCGGGCGATCTCGGCCAGGCGCAGGACGCTCTCACCGAACTGGATCATGGCGTGGTGGTCTCCGTCGGCGTCGTCGGTGATGCCGAAGACGTGGGGTGGCAGGCCGAGGCACCGGGCGATGTGCCGCAGCGCGCCGATGTCGGTGATGGTGCGGCTTCCAGTCTCCACGCGGGAGATGTAGGAGGTGGAGTATCCGAGCAGCGTGCCGAGCTCCTCCTGCGGCAGCTGGTTGAGCCGACGGTAGAAGGCGAGGATCTCGGGCAGGCTGCGGCGGCGCAGGATGTCCTGGGCACGCGGGGTCGTCCAGTGCCAGCGGATGCCGCCGTGCGGGTCGCGGCGGGCCACCGGTCAGGCCCGGCCGTGGAGTTCGTGCCAGTGGGCGATGGAGTCCTTGTAGCCCTGCGGCATGACGAGGCCGGGCACCTCGTCGCGGGTGAACAGCCCGGCTTCCTTGTGCTCGTGGCTGACGACCGGGGGCCGGTGGGCGTCGGCGGCGGTGCAGCCGTAGGTGACGATGAAAACCTGCCGGCCGGGCAGCGGCTCGTACATCCACACGTCCAGCAGCGGGCCCGCGGTGGCCGTCCAGCCGCACTCCTCGCGGATCTCGGTCTCCACCCGCTCCTCGGGAGTCTCCCAGCCCTCCATCTTCCCGCCTGGCAGCTCCCACTCGGACCGTTCGTTCTTCAGCAGCAGCACCCGCCCCTGCGGGTCGAGCACGACGCCCTTGACCGAGATCGGGAACTTCGGTGGCGCATAGGGCTGTTCGGAGGGTCCGGTCATCTCTTCTTCCACGGCGCACGGGCGGGTACGGGCCCCTCGAACGTAGCAGCCGGCCGCCGCCGCAGGACTCTCTCGACCGGTGACCGGGCTTTGACAATCTGTCACTTCACCGGGGGCCGACGTGCCGGGGAGAGTGTGTCCCCACCCGTCCGCCCGTTCTCACGAGGGGGATCCCCCATGCCGTCTTCCCGCACCGCGCTGCCCGCCGCGGACGAAGAGTTCACCCCCGGAGCCCTGGCCGGCGGGGCCCTGGAGCGTGCCGCGGGCGTGCTGCGCGAGCACGGCCTGGTGCGGCTCGGGCGGCTCGGCGGGCGCGAGGACGTCCTCGAAGCGGCCGGGCGGTTCATGGCCCGGCCGTGGCAGCACCGTGACGCCGATCCGGACGGGCTGACCGTCGTGCGCGACACCGGCCGCCACGAGGGCCTGGCGGGTTTCGCCGGCCTCGGACGCGGCGGCCTCTCCCCGCACACCGAGTGCGCCCAGCTGCCCCGCCCGCCACGCCTGCTGCTGCTGGCCTGCGCGCGGACGGCCGAATCGGGAGGCGAGACCCTCGTGGTGGACGGCCGGGCCGTCCTCGCCGAGCTCGCCGACCTCCACCCGAGCGCGCTGGAGGCCCTCACGGCGCCGCGGGCGGCGTACTTCGGCGGCGCGGACGGCCGCTTCGCCCCCGTTCTGGAACAGCTGCCCGACGGCCGGTGGCGCCTGCGTCTGCGCCAGGACTCCCTCGCCCGGTTCTCCCCCGACGCCGAAGCCCACCTGCCGGCCCTGCGCGGCGCCGTCGAGCGCCACACCACCCGCACGCGCCTGGCCTGCGGACAGGGCCTCGTCCTGGACAACCACCGTTTCCTGCACGGCCGCACCGCCTTCGTCGGCGGCCGGCTGCTGCTGCGAGCCCTGGGAGAGCCACGCGCCGCTCTCGGCCTGGCCGTCGGATTCCCCCGGCCCCTGGACCGCGCCGCGCCCAGCGGGTGACGGCACCGAAGCCGCCACTTGGGGCGAAGGTCCGAGCACCTCATCTCACAGCTTCCGCCCCGAGGCCCGACCGGGCACTTCGGACAGGCGGAGCCGGAAGGACACCACCCCCGGTGTCCCCGGCACCCCGGCTCCGGCCGGCCCCCACCCGCCCGCTGACAGGAGGTCGGCGATGTAGGCCCGATAGGCAGGGCGCCTTCCGGCGCCGACCAGAACCGTCCGCGAGCGCGGCCATCAGCCGCGCCCCGGACAGAGACATCCGATCCAGAGCAACAACCACCGTTTCCCACAGAGGAGTTGGCATGGCTCACAGCATCACGCACGGCATCACCCAGGTGAACCCGCACGACCTGCAGGGCGCCACGTCGGACGGCTTCGACCTGGACGTCACCCTCGTGGAGGTCGCCGACGCGGCCCGCCTGGTCAACATCACCGGCGACAACTGCGGCTCCACCTGCGGCGCCTGCACCACCGGCGTCGCCTGACCGGCACCACCGGGTCGGCCGAGGAGATGTCCTCGGCGAACTGCACCGCCCACGCCGCCAGGTCCGCCCGCAGGCTGCCGAGGTCGGCCGGCGGGGCGTCGGGCCGCAGCCGCTCCACGGCCAC